>CBDVCD010000001.1:0-42519 GCA_965372385.1 uncultured Gammaproteobacteria bacterium
ATACCCACCACGGAGCTATTGGCAAGCTCCTCCACTCTTCTGGGAGGATACCCCAGTTCCCCATAGGGAATATAGGGGTCCGTAGTGTTGTGGCACTCATCACAGGCAACAGGCTCTTTACTGAGATTTTTATGAATGATTTCATTCATCTGTGATTTTTGCTGTGTGCTAAGTTTGTTCTCTTCCTCCAGATAACGATCGACGAACTCTTTATTTTCAACCCCATTGATAAAATCAAAAATATTTTCCTCGAACTGGCCAGGAGCAATCTTTGCACCATAGTTGCCATAGGCAGGGTAATAGGATCTGTCACCTACCGCATGCTTACCTTCAATCTCGACCAGCGAAACTGGATTGACCGTCTGCTGCCCTGTCTTTTTGTCATACCAGCGAAACGAGTATTTGGACAGCTTGTCTTTAGCCGCAATATGACAGGTTTGACATGCGGTATAGAATGCATGCATGTTTAAAAAACTACGCGTTTCCTTGTCTTTATTATGCGGTATATCGCCATGGCAGATTATGCAGGTACTGGCTCTATCCTCATCCATCTCAAAACCTATGTGATGAAAGCGACCCGCGATATAGGGCTGCTCTATGACGCGGTAGCCCAAATCGGTTTTTTTGGTTTCTCCTTTATCGGCTAGCAGTTTAATAAAGAGCCTCTCTTCATCAGTACCCGCTTGACCCAGTTCCATCAAGGAGGCCCCCGCCTCTTCCTTACCTTCAAAACCGAATATCAGCGGATACATGAAAACGCCATACCAGACGGTAAAGGCCATCAATAAAATAACATAGGCCTTGAATACCAGAGATTTAAGGGTCTTCACCATTCGTAATTCTCCCCGGCAAAGCTCTGAGGCTTGATTTCGTCTTCTAATCCATTTTCGATCATGACCCGAACATAATCGGCGTAGTGCTCATGCACCATGTCATGTTCATTGAGATAACCCGTTATCCATACTGTCGCCGAAGGAAACTTCTCGGGGGCGTAGTGCACATTGTACCAATGCACAAAAAATAGAAATAACACCGCCAGCAATGCCTCATCGGTGTGCATGATGTAGAACGCATTCAAGGCAAAACCCGGGAGTATTTGTGAAAACTCATCCCGCCACCACAAGGCAAAACCCGCGGGTCCAAGGATGGGGATACCCCAGTATGGCGCAAAGTAGTCGAACTTTTCCCTCCATGACATCCGGTCATGTCTTGGCGGACGATTGGTGAAATAGAGCAGATATTTCCAGATCTGCACGATATCTTCCCAATCCTTTTTATTCGGCACCATTTCGAGGGACAACAATGCCTTAGTAGCACTACCGACGGTAAGCCTATTTTCTCGCTTTAATTTAACCAGATGCTTAGTGTAAAAAATATAGATCCAATAAAACGTGTGGTAGAAGAATAACAGCATAAGCACCGTACCCGCGGCCCGATGAATCAATGGCGCGATTTCTGTCCCGCCCATAAAATCATACAGGGGTTTCGCCCAAGCCTCTTCCGCATGCCTTAAAGGAAACCCTGTCACCGCAAGGAGAATGATCGTGATGAACAGCACCACATGCTGTACCCGCTGGTGCGCGGAAAAGCGATAGAAGAAACGCTTTCCAGCCTTATAGATTATGGGTTCGTATGTTCTCATTTTATTACCCTTTTACCGATCGTCCGAGCGAGATTCTGTCTTTATTTCCCTTATGATTTCATCGTAGTCATCTACGTGCTTTTCTTTGAAAAATGCAAAGGTTGGGAACAGCCTGCGCATCAACTCCAGGAATATCAGGGCCAGGAAGAAATACAGAACAAATGCCATGAGGGCCTTGAAACCTATCAGCATGTAAAACTGCATCGGGTATTTTTCTCTGTCGTAGGTGACATGCGTCTGGAAACTTGCCAGCATGGGCCCAGCCTGCTCGTGACACTCTGACGTTCTACAAGTGGTTGCTACGTTATTTTCATGCACAGAGGATGTATTGACATCTTTCGCTTCGATTAAGTGGGAGTTCTCACCCTCTACAATATGGCAATCGATACAGTCCGGCATGCGCTCGGAACCCAATGTGATCAACTTGCCATGGAAGGTTTCTTTATAGGATGTAACAACATCATCCAGGTTATGTCTTTCCCTGAAGCCTTTGTCCTGATGGCATTTCGCGCAAACCTCTATGGTCTCCAACGGGAACCGGGTTTTGTGCAGACGAGTTGTAATGTGCTCATAAAAGTCTTCCGCGAAGGCACCGCTTGTATGACAGCTTTTGCATCGACTGATTGCGCGTTTTGAAACACCCGCAATTTTCTCGCCTTTGTAGATGGAAAAAGGTCTGTACACGGGTTGGTCGTGACAGCTTTTACAGTCTGGATAATCCTCCTCATGCTCCTTGGGCAAGCCATTTTCATCCAGTCGACCATGGACACTCTTAGCCAGGGTCTGCGCTACCGCTTTATGGGAAAAGTTGGTTTGTCCTGACGGCTCGACAATATGGCACTCCTGGGTACAATCGACCTTTTTCGCGGGCTCATGGGGGATCTGGTCAATGTCGGCATGACAATCCTTGCAGTCGACCCGTCTATGCGGGCCGCTGTTGAACAGCTCCTCATTGATATAGAAGAGTCTGAATTGGCCATTTTCATCGATACGGCTCAAGCCTCTGTGTTTATGACAGAGTACGCAGTTCATCTCATCATCTGAGTAGACCGAAGCAGGCAGGACAAAGAGGAAAATTGCAGTCAACGCAAAAAGAAGATAACTGGTTGCCTGAGGTTTTTTCATTTTTCTTCCTGTGAATCGTGAATAATCCAGTCTTATCAAACTATGATTATTTGTCATTCATTGGCTATAACGACTTTCATCTGCTCGTAGAATCAAACGTAGCTTAAGTCTACGCATGATTATACAGCCTGCACATTAAATCAGGGATGCGATACGCGGTAAGCGTAGAAATAGAGAATGCACGATTCTGTCGATACTGCGACTCAAACTCCAAGCGCAGTAAGTAGATACTGAATTTCAAAGCGCTCCTCACCCCAAATTTTTATTATTAGGCATCTGCCCACCATCCCGACAAAACCTCATACCATTAGCAGTCAGTCAATGGATACAAGGCTAGGATTTTCTTTCTTTGCAAGTTTGCATCGTCCAGGCCACATCGTCAACCCAAATTATTTTATTCCTTGGCTGTAAATGTCATTTCAATGGGTTAAGTCAATTGCAGGTTCACTATATTTTAGACAAACATGAGGATTACGATCCGATACAATACTTTATCAGGATCTGTCATTAATACTTTTGTACTAGTGCTCCGTCAAGGTTGTATTGATGGCTTCAGCGTTACTGTGGTGTTTCGCAACAAGACAACCTTGCCGGAGTACTAAAACGAACCATAGAGCTCCTCACTGTTTAAATTGGTCCAATCCCCTTGTTCAAAATAACCCGGAGAAAATGATTTTTGTCCAAACGGATGGCTGCTATCTCCAATAACGGGTTGTTGTGCGGTTGCGGGCTGATAGCCTGAATCGTCTTTCACCTGCTGTTTAACGTCTGAATCCGTTTCGCTCCATACGCCTCCTTTCCAATCTGCATACGCACTACCAGCGAAAAACAGTAAAACCACGATAGTCAGTACCTTTTTCATGATCGTCATCCTCTTGGTATAGAAATTAAGAAGGCAGATTTTTCTCCACCTTTCCATCACTAATACGCATCACGGTGACTATTGGTTTCACCCATGATGGATCACTCATAGCCCGCCATCTCCAGATAACCCCGTCCCAGTACCGCTCCATTCACCTCGTCGCTGACCTCAACCGCACCCTCCCAGTAGCGCACGCTGAGATGCATCTCCTGATCGGCAAGCAGGGCTCGAATGCGCCAGGGATGGGCTTCATCCTGCAGCCGAAGCTGCCACTCGATGGGATAGCGTCTTGCATCAGACCCCCAATATTTCAACGGGGTAAGCGTGACAAGACTGGAATCTAAATGTATCCGCACACCCTCACTGTCACTTACGGAACCGGCACTGTGGGAGTCTGTGGCGCCATCTTTGCGCCGCAGTTGGTAGTACATCAGATTGCGCCCATCCTGCAAATGCAAAGAAAACCAGTCCCAGCCTGTCTGATCGGGGCCAAGAACGCTGGTGCTCCACTCCCGGTCGAACCAGGCCAGACCGCTGACTGGCAGGCTCTCGCCCTGGATCTTCAGGCGGCCATGAGCCCGTAGACGTGGGATCGAGTAGTAGTAAGAGGCGTTACCGGACTCTGCGCTTTTCTGGCTCAGCCCTGCGTTGCCCTGGAGGATGATGGGGCTGATCGGAGCAAGTTCAAGGGTCAGATCGAAGCCCTCGGCGGGTAGCCGCAGTCGCCAGTTTTGTTCTCCTTCATCTTCCCACAACTGCCAATCCTCCAGCCAGACCTTGAAGGGCAGGGCGGTTGCGCCCGCCAGCCCAATACCCTGACGGGCGAAGCGTTCATCGGCCAGGTGTTGACCCGCGGAAAGATCGCTGAGGGCGGCATGGGCCATCCAGATCTGATGGGTGCGCCAAGCGGATGGACTGTCGATGGACTCCGGCTGCAGGGCAATGCGGAAGAAGGTGACCTGGAAGCCGAAGGCACGCCCATCTTCGCCCCGCAGATTGCCGGTGATATACCACCACTCGTTGCGGTAGGCCGGATGGGGGCCGTGGTCCTGGGGAAAACTGAAGGGGCGCACTTGTGTGGCGCGGGCGAAGCCCTCCAGATCACCATCGCCCAGGGCATCGGTCACCTGGAACTCATCGGGCTCTGGCATGGGCTGGCCGCAGCCAATCAGCAGCAGGATGAGCAGGAGTAGTGGAGACCAGTGCATCATCCTAGAATCTGCAGTTGGACGGGGTAGCGTGATTCACCCAGTAGACGTGTCGGTCTATCGAACAAAATACACATGAATTCAACTCGTTAATAGTAGAATGGAGTGGTCAACTGCAGAATCTAGGATCAACCTACTCCTCCCGCAAAGCCAGGGCCGGCTGTACCCGGCCCATACGCCAGGCGGGATAGAGCCCAGCCAACAGGGCGGCGCTGAGCGCCAGCAACAGGGCCTCGATTATTGCGCCGGGTGGCAACAGGGTTGTGATGCTCCAGCCGAAGGAGCGCCGGTTGATCACCTCGATCAGCACCACCGACATCAGCCAGCCCAGGGGCAGGGAGAGTATCCCCGCATAGAGCCCCATCAGGCCGGTCTGCAGCAGGGTCAACAGGGTTAGCTGGCCCGGGGTGACGCCGGTGGCGCGCAGCACAGCCTGCTCCCGGGTACGCTCGAGCTGCAGCGCCATCAGGGCGCTGAGCACCCCGACGAAGGCGACGCCGATCACCAGCAGGCGCAATACCTGAGTGATGGCGAAGGTACGGTCGAAGACCTCCATGGAGTGCTCGCGGATCTCCCGGTTGGAGCGGATCTGCACCTCCTGCTCCAGGCTGTTCAGCGTCTTGCGTATCGCCTCGATGGCGCTTGCTGTCTCCACTCCCGGTTGCAGAAACACCCCCAGGGTGGAAAAACCTTTGTCCCCCCACAGCCGGGCATAGGTCGCATGGTCCAGATTGATCACGCCCTGGTCGGAGCCATAGTCGTAAAACACCCCGCCAATTGGCAGACTCACAGGTCCCTGTGGAGTATGCAGCAGCAGCTCGTCCCCGGTCCTCAGCCGGTGCCTGTAGGCATAGGGCTCGGAGATCAACACCACCTCTCCCTTGCGATAACGGGACCAGATATCCGCAACAGGAGAATCAACAAAACCAAAGCCCTTATGGCTCTTAGAGCCCATGTCGATGGCCATCAGATCCACCGGGCCATACTCGCTGATGACCCGGGTTCGCCGGCCTCCACTGGTCTCCGCCACCCCTGGCACGGACTGAATCAGGGTTCGGGTGGAGGTCAGCAGGGTGCCATCCGAACCGTTCAAGCGGCTGGAGAGGGCGGAGACATAGATATCGCTGCGCAGGGTATGGCCCAACCAATCCTCCACGGTGGCGCGGAAACTGGTGATCATGATGCTGACCCCCAGGGTGGTTGCCACCGCCACGCTGAGGGCGGCGATGGAGAGCCCGGTGCGACTCAGGTTGGCGCCGATGCCACGCAGGGCAAAGCGTGCCAGCAGGCTGCCACGCCCGGCCAGATTGCTGCTGAGCCGGCTTATCAGCACCACCGCCAGAGGCATCAGCAGGCTGTAACCGGCGATAATCAGGAACAGGCCGGCAAAGCCGCCGGTAAGGCCATTCTCTTCCTGTCTCACCAGCAGCAGTCCGCTCAGCAGGGCGGTTAACCCCAGCAGCCCCACCCAGGGCAGCCCCCGGTGGACCCGCTGTTCCAGCAGGGAGCGGCGCAGGGCGCTGACCGGGACGGTGCCGGCGGCCTCGATGGCAGGCGCCAGCGCCGCCAGCAGGGTGATGCCGAGACCGATCAGGATACCCTTGAGCAGCAGCAAGGGCTCCAGCATCAGCTGGGTGACCGTGAGCACAAAGTAGAGATCGTTGATGGTGCGGGTGACCAGTTGCACCAGGTAGTGGGCGGTAAACACCCCCAACGCCAGCCCCAGGGCAGTACCAATCAGGCCGAGTAGAAAGGCCTCCAGCAACAGCAGTTGGAACAGGGCCTGGCGGGTGACGCCGAGCAGGCGCAGGGTGGCCAGCAACTGACGGCGGCGCAGCACCGAGAAGGTCATGGTGTTGTAGATCAGAAAGGCCCCCACCAGCAGCGCCAGCAGACTCATGGCAGCCAGGTTGGTCTGAAAGGCCTCGATCATCTCAGACATAATCCGGGTGCGGGATTCCGGCACCTCCAGGCGCAGCCCGGGCGGCAGCTCTTCGGCCAGCCGTTGCGCCTGTTCCGGCTGCAGGATCAGATCGATGCGGTCGAGCCAGCCGGTGTGTTCCAACAGCTCCTGGGCGGTGCTGATATCGGCCAGCAGCAACCCCTCCAGCACTGCGGGGTTATCCCCCTCCAGCAACCCGGCGATGCGCAGGGTGACCGGCCGTCCTGCCACGGTAACGTCAAACCTGTCGCCAGGCGTGAGCTCAAGTCGCTCGGCGGTGATGCTCGACAGCAGCACCGTGGCGGGCTCGGTAAACAGCTCCCTGACCGCCTGCGTACCCAGGCCGACACCGATCTGGCGGAAGGGTGCTTCGGCCAGGGGATCGATGCCGATCAGCTGCAGGTTCTCCACCCCCAGTTTCACCAGCCCCTCCACCACCGGGGCGGACTGGCGCAGGCCCCGTTCGATGCGCAGCTCCCGGTAGAAAGACTCGGGAATGCCGCGATGACCGCCGAGGATCTGGTGGGTGACCCGGCCGGTGAGGGTTTCGGCGGAGAGCAGGAAGGCTTGACGGGCACTCTGATTGGCCAGGTCCACCGCCACGATTACCGTCACCCCGAGGGCGATGCCGATGATCGACAGCCAGGTCTGCCAGGGATGCCGCCGCAGATGACGCAGGGCGCTGAGCAGCAGCAGACGGTTCACCAGGCCAGCTCCATACCCTGTTCATTGAGCTGGCCATCCTGCAGGGTGAGGATGCGGTCGGCCCGGCGGGCCACCGCCAGGCTGTGGGTGACCAGCAGCAAGCTGCTGCGTTCCTCCCGCGCCAGGGCGATCATCAACTCGATTGCCTGCTCCCCGGTCGCCTGATCCAGGTTGCCGGTGGGCTCGTCGGCGAGCACCAGGGCAGGGCGGTGCACCAGGGCGCGAGCGATGGAGACCCGCTGCTGTTCACCACCTGAAAGCTGGTCAGGGAAGGCCGCGTCACGCTTACCCAAATCCACCGCGTCCAGCATCTGCGCCACCTGAAGCCTGATCTCGTCTCGCGGATGGCCGTTCAGTTCCAGGGGCAGGGCGATGTTCTCCGCCACGTTGAGGGTCGGGATCAAATTGAAGAACTGGTAGACAAACCCGATGCGACGCCGTCGGAACAGGGTCAGGGCCGGTTCCTTGAGCTTGGTGATACGCTCCCCGCCGATGAAGATCTCCCCGCTGTCCGGCCGATCGATGCCGGCGATCAGATTCAGCAGGGTCGACTTACCCGAGCCACTGCGGCCCAGCAGCGCCACGCATTCGCCAGGCAGGATCTGCATGTCCGCATCACGGATCACCTGGTGGGTACGATCACCCTCCCGATAACCGCGGCTCAGGTTCAGAATGTGTACAGCGGTTTTATCCATCGCGCCCGGGACTCTTTGTTGAATGCCATATTATATTGGCATGCATTATCATTCTCGACCAATCACCCTAAAACCACCGGTTTAAGCCAACAGGCTTTTTCGGCATGCTGCTCATAGGCAATATCCTCAGGAGAACAACCATGTCCGCCCCCCATATCAAGACCGCCATCCCCCTGCAACGCCACCAGATCGGCAGCTTCGTCGCCACCGTGCTCGGTGATATCGTTAGCGACGATCCAGTTAACTACCGCTTCATCATGGCGATAGTGGAGGATGGCAAGCAAGAGCCTGCGCTTTATGTGGCCTCGGAGCGCAACACCGGAGCCTCGACCACCGAGGGTCGCTACCGCTTGCGGGTGGTGATGGGGGAGGAGGAGAAGCTGCTGCCTCCCTCGGACGAATGGGGTGAGGTGGACAAATTCTCCCTGGCCGGCATGGGCATTATCGCCAAGCTGATGCGCCTGGAGGACGAACAGCCGGTACGCTTGATGTAAAGCAATCACCTGCGTGTGAGCGCAACCGTCGGCGGGAGCGATCACGCCGTCGAGCGTACAGGGAGGTATTCATCGCGTGTTGCGAGCACACGCAGGCGATTACTTTCATAATGATGAATATCATCACGGCACTTGCACTCTGGCCTATTTAGGGTCTAATAAATCCTCAATATCAAGATGAACAGAAGGGAATTCCCCTGTCCAAGATAAGCGCCTCGGTGCGTCCCCAAGGCAGCCTTGAGGTCCTCTCACAGCTGGAGGTCAACGCCCTGCTGGATACCAGCGCCAAAGGGCTGTATGGCCTGTTCCGGCGCTGCGCCCTGGCGGTGCTCAACTGCGGCAGCGAGACAGACGACGCACGTGAGATCTTCAACACCTATAGAGATTTCGACATCAACCTGATGCAGCGTAACCAGGGCATCAAACTACGGCTCGAGAATGCGCCGGAGAGTGCATTCGTAGAAGGCCGGATGATCAAGGGCATTCAGGAACACCTGTTTGCCGTGCTGCGGGACATCATCTATGTGCACAACGAGATCCACAACGATCCGAGCTTCGATCTGGAGATCTCCAGCCACATCACCTCCGCCGTGTTTCATATCCTGCGCAATGCGCGGGTGCTGCATACCGGTGCCCAGCCCAATCTGGTGGTCTGCTGGGGTGGTCACTCCATCGACCGGGAGGAGTATGACTACTCGAAGGAGGTGGGTTACGAGATGGGGCTGCGGGGTCTGGATATCTGCACCGGCTGCGGCCCTGGGGCGATGAAGGGGCCGATGAAGGGGGCGACCATCGGCCACGCCAAGCAGCGCATCAATAACGGCTGCTATCTGGGCATCACCGAGCCAGGCATCATTGCCTCCGAGCCCCCCAATCCCATCGTCAACGAACTGGTGATCATGCCGGATATCGAGAAGCGCCTGGAGGCCTTCGTGCGCACCGGCCATGGCTTTGTGATCTTTCCTGGCGGCGCGGGCACCACCGAAGAGCTGCTCTACCTGCTGGGCATACTGATGCATCCGGACAACCGGGAGCATCCCTTTCCCCTGATCTTCACCGGCCCGGCCAAGTGCGCCGATTATTTCCACGAGATCGACCGCTTCATCGGCATCACCCTGGGAGCAGAGGCGCAGCAGCACTACCAGATCATCATCGATGATCCCGTTGCGGTGGCCAGGGCCATGCGTGAGGCGATGGAGAGCGTCAGGGCATACCGCACCGAAGGTAACGATGCCTTCTACTATAATTGGAGGCTGAAGATCGACCATGAGTTGCAGCAGCCCTTCATCCCCACTCACAAGGCAATGCGCGGGCTCAGCCTGAACCGGCAGCTGAAATCCAATGTGCTGGCGGCGAATCTGCGCCGCGCCTTTTCCGGTATCGTGGCCGGCAACGTCAAGGAGGAGGGCATTCGCGCGGTGGAACAGCATGGTCCCTTTCAGATCCACGCAGAACCGGAGATCGTCTCGGCGATGGATCATCTGCTGTTGGCCTTCGTGGAGCAGAACCGGATGAAGCTGCAGGGCCACTATTCACCCTGTTATCAACTGGTTACATAACTCTAGCTGACCTATTGCGAGTTAATTACCTTGCTTGCGCAAAAACCATGTTTTGTCGAGCTGTATTTTTCACCCTCTATTCTTGACTAAAGTACTAGGTTTTTCTATAAGATTAGTAAACCTCCAACAAGGAGGGAGAACCCATGAACACTCGCACTATCACTGATCCCACAGGAGGTAACTGATCCACAGCTACTCCATTGAATCCAATCAACCGTTACTTGCGTAATATTTAACACAAGGCGATCTTCAAACCCTTGTCATGACCAACCAGAAAACGTAGAGGAAATCAAAATGAAAAAGTTAATTACACCTGTTGCAGCACTTCTTTTTGTCGGATCCGTCAGCGCCGCTACCGATGCTGAGATCTATCATGGCTTCGCGAAGGGTAATCCGGACCTCTCAAGCGGATCTTCATACAGTGAAAGCAGAACGGCCGTGCAACCCGGTATCGGTAGCGGTACAGGTCTATCATCTGTCTATGGCGTTTCGAATAATGGAATCTATCATGGTTTCGAAAGGGGTAACCCTGATCTGTGGTCCGGAGTATCCCGGACTGCGTCCGCGTCAATCCCGGGTATAGGCAGTCGTTCCGGCAGCTCCAGCCGTCATGTCAGCGACAACGATATCTATCATGGTTTCGAAAAGGGTAACCCAGACCTTTGATACTCGCTAACAGAGGGAGACCCTTTACAATGGATGTTTCATTTGCTGCTATTCCTGGTCGGATTTTGCGGGTGGAAAGCAGCCTGCTCGACAAGTGGCCGGAGTGCATCCTTTAGGATGCACTCCCTGCCAGGAGTGGCAACCAGACCGATATCCCAACCATCACAAATGGGTGATACTGGCTTTCAGCCCATTCATTCAAATCGAATATTGTCATTTTTCTACTCTCTACCCTCCCAATACTGACAGATGCATGAGCAGCGGTTTTTATTCCAGCCTATTTTCATTTTTTCATGTAGAAGCTCTATTTCACCTCCTTTGGAATAAACCAAGTCCTTCTTGCATTTAGTACTCCGTCAAGGTTGTATTGATGGAGTACGAGTGTTGCGTAACCACAAGGGTTACCACAATCAGCAGTTAAATCATTCTTAGAGAGGAGATGAATTATGGAGGCGTTCAAGAAATCGGCTATTTTTCCAGCCGTCCTGTTCCTTTGTACTTTCCTGATACTGGGCTCCCAGGCTGTACGGGCCGAGAAAGAGGAGGCCAAGCCATTTGCCGAAAAGCATGTGGTCCTGCAGATCAGTGACACCGATCCGTTCAAGCAGACCCTGGTGCTCAATGTGGCGAACAATCTGCTCAAACACTATGGCCCGGACAAGGTGGAGGTAGAGATCGTGGCGTTTGGCCCCGGCCTGCGTCTGCTGCAGGCCGAGAATACCAACGTGGGACGCATCGATGGCCTGGTGAACCAAGGTGTTCGTTTCAGCGCCTGTGAGAACACCATCCGCGGTTTCACAAAAAAACTGGGTAAAAAACCCGTGCTGAACCAACACGCGATACATGTCAGCGCGGGTGTGGTCCGCATCATGGATCTTATCGATCAGGGCTACGTCCTGATCAAGCCCTGATCGTTCATCAGCATAAAACTTACTCAAGATGTGGGTATCGTCTGGACCACCGAGGGATCCTGGCTAAGCATTAGAGGCAGTTGATAGATAATTAAAACCTTTCATATATAATTGAGTTATCGAAATCACCTATAAGATAGTGTGGTGTAATGAATCTCCGAGATCTCAAATACATCATCGCGGTTGCCGATACCCAACATTTCGGCCATGCGGCGGAACGCTGTTTTGTCAGCCAGCCAACCCTGAGCGGCCAGATCAAGAAGCTTGAGCATGAGTTGGGCGTAACGCTTTTTGAGCGGACCAAACGCTCCGTTGAAGTGACACCCATCGGCGAAGCGATCATCTCCCATGCACGCCAGGTGATGGAACAGGCGGATGCCATCCAGCAGCTGGCCAGGGCCCAGCAGGATCCGCTTTACGGCCCTTTGCGCATCGGTGCCATACCCACCCTGAGCCCCTATCTGATCATGCTGATCCTGATCCCCCTGAAAACCCAGTATCCTCAGCTGAAACTGGTGCTAACGGAGGAGATCACCGAGACCCTGCTGCGGCGTCTGCGCAATTACGAAATCGACGCGGCCCTGGTGGGTACCGCGGTAGATGAAGCTGATCTGATCTCGAGGCCCTTGTTCGACGAGCCATTCTGGCTTGCCCATCCCCGTTCCCATCCACTCTATTACAAGGACGAGATCACCCGGAATGACCTGAAGGATGTGGATGTCCTGCTGCTGGCTGATGGACACTGCCTGGCGGATCAGACCATGCAGATCTTCGGTCTGACAGATCGATCCGTGCAGAGTGAGATGGGTGACCTACGGGCCTCCAGTCTCGAGACCCTCTTGCAACTGGTGGGGGCAGGTTTCGGCTGCACCCTGGTGCCGGCGCTGGCGATTCGTGGACCCTGGATGACCGACAGCGGGGTGATTGCCCGCAAGCTGGAGATACCGGAGGCCTTCCGGTGTATCTCGCTGATCTATCGCAAAACCTTTCCGCGTCCTCAGGTACTGGATGCCTTTGCGGAGATAGTCACCGGCAACCTACCGAATACCGTACATCCCTACAAGCAGAATTAGTCAGGCAGCTTTCCAGAAGCTGTTCTGAGAACCAGAACAACGCCAATAATAATTCTTTGGGGGTAGTCAACTAGCGCCTCCAGCCACGAGATATTGTGATGTGCAATTATCGATTAGCAATATAGGCACAACATGTAGGCCGAGGAGGTGCTAATTAACCACCCCTCTAATTCTTTAACCTTGGGAAGATACAATAAGGGATGTATACCTGCCATGGAGCCTGCCGTGAAGCTGCCCTCGAATAAGACCAAGGGGGACAAGCTCTTTCTGAATGATGGTCTGATTTCACTCAAGGTCGAACAGATTCAGGATAACGAAGTGCATTGCCAGGTACGCGCTGGAGGGGAGCTGCTGTCACGCAAGGGACTCAATCTGCCGGGTATCGATCTGGGTTTCAGTGCCTTTACCGAGGCAGTTTTCCTACGGCGTGCACCCGGTCCAGGTGCAGGAGGAGTTTCTGGACTGGGGCCCCTTCTGCTGCAAGTGGCTGCATGACCAGGGATTCGAGAGCGGTGCCGCCGTACTTACCCAGGGCCCCTCACCGGAAAATCCCTACGCGAGCCACAGCATGGCGATCGCCAATCTGGCCTGTCGAGTGTCGCCTTGATATGCCGTAACCTGGAAATTCCCCATTCCAGGAAATCAGTTCGCCGTGGTTATCTTCCTGGTGACGGTCAGCATGATCAGGGTGGCAAGCACGGCAGACATCAGGCACCAGATGCAGACGGCGTGTATGACAAACAGCTCAAGGCCGGTCAGGTAGATGGAAAACATGAGACCGAAGATACTGAGGACCAACAGGCCAAGGGTTGAGCGCAGGCGCCAGCTGCCGGCCAGCAGCCGCTGCAGGAGCCATAGCCCCAAGATTCCCAGGTAAAACACCATGCCCCAGATGGCCATGGGAATACCGAACAGCTTGGAGTGGGGACTGGCATGAACCCTCATGCAGTCACCGATCGGACCGCACATGGCTTCACTGTGCGTCAGTGACACCGAAGTCAGATAGATCCCAATACCCAGGCCAAGCAGGGCGAATAGGGGCAGGCCCCAGGAGCTGACCGATGGTGCATTCGACAAGCGACTGTCGTTATACGCCAAGCGCCAGGCCCCATGCATCAGGGAGAATAACATGGCGACCATCACGCTCCAGGCGAGCCAGCTCGCTATACTGTCGTTTCCCGCCGTTGTCTCCGCCGTGTCGTCCGTCTCCTCCCCGTCAATCAGCATCTGTAGTCCGGGCACGTCCGGCCAAGCGAAACCTTTGGCAGGCACTTCACCTTCGATGAGCGACGGCAGGCCCTCGGTAATTTCACTCTTTCCCCTCAGCAACTGCTTACCCACCAGAACCGAGGGGCGATTCAAGGACTCGGTTCCGATCCCAAAATAGTCCAACACCTCTTGGAAAATTTTATCGCCGGGCGACTCGGAAATATCCACCGGATAGAGTTCCAATCTCTCCGCATGCATCGCGCTCAGCGGAACTAGAAATTCATCGATGACCTCTGGACACTCCTCACAGAAAGGGGGATAAAACAATATGGCCCTTATGCTTGCTGAATCCTGCGCCATCGCCTCAGCCAGAGGTAAGGCCATGAGCAACAGATGGAGTAAAAAGTAAACGCTTTTTCTTTTTAGTGGCGCCATTTCGAATACCGGATAATTTCGTAATAAAGTCTGGGTCTGATCGCATCAGCTCCCAGTAAAAACTTAACATCAATAATGATTTCTTTCGACGGTGAAAGTTCGCTGTAGATCCGACAAGGTGGAGAAAAAAACAAAACCCACTTCAGGCGGGCCTGAAGTGGGTTTATGCGAAAGTCCTTTTCAGCCTTGCCAGGCGGTTATTGAAGATCCTGCAGCAGTGAGATACGCACGGAGGGATCCAGCTCGGATACTGTGTGGTTGTATACCGGATGATCTATACCCATGGCGAGTCCTGCCCCACCCTGCAGCGCATCGACCATCTCCTGATTGAGCTCAAAACGCATGAAGTGAACCGCCGAGGTCTTGTCCTCGGTTTCCCGCTCCAGATCCTCGTTGGCGATAGGACGGACCTTGTCAAAACCCTCGACCTGCACCCAGACCGCCTTGTCGATGCCGATCATTCTGGCCAGGGCCGCCTTGCGCTCTTCCTCGTCGGCGAATTCGACCATGAAGGTGGCCTTCCAGTTCAATCCGTCCGGGATCAGCGGATTGTAAACATCCAACTCATCCTGGATACCTTCGGGTTCGAAGATGCGTTCGATGCGCAGCATCTCCTGCACCTGGTACTGCATGGTCAGAGCATCCTCGAAATAGAGTGCCGCATTGGGTCCGATGGGGACGCGGCGGCTCTTTTTGTGCTGCATCACCCGGGCACGGAACTCCGGGCGGATGCGGGCATATTCTTCCAGGCCATAGAGATCTGTATGTGACAACTGGCTCATTGGTTACTTCTCCCGTCACTCGTGGGCAATCGATTTGTCGGTAAACAGGTAATCCTTCAGCTCCTTGTCAAAGCTGGGGTCCTGGCGGCGGATCCACTCCAGCAGCATGGATGCGTGTTCTTTTTCCTCGTCCCGGTTATGCGCCAGGATGGCACCCAGTTCCGGGTCGGCGCAAGCGTCCACCCGCTGGTTGTACCAGTCTACCGCCTCCAACTCTTCCATCAGCGAGACGATGGCCCGGTGCATGTCACGGGTCTCTGCACTCAGTTGTTCTACGGGTTCGTGATAGCCTTCATTTGCCATTTTTTAACTCCTAAGTCTTCAGATACCGTACGCCTTGCGCAGCATGCTGATAGGGTGTTCCGGTTCACGACCGTCTTGCAGGCCGCTTTCGATATGATGGCCGGCCATGGGGCAGTCGCTGCCATAGTGGTCGGCCTGTAGCTGCTTGACCTTGTTCACCACCGGGCGGCCGATCTTCATGGCGTATTCATGGAATTCGCTCTTCACCGCATAGGTGCCGTCATGGCCTGAGCAACGTTCAATGATCTCGACCTGGGTATCGGGTATCAGCGAGAGCATCTCCTTGGTCTTCTGGCCGATGTTCTGCACCCGCTGGTGACAGGCGGCGTGGTAGGCAACCTTGCCCAGGCCCTGTTTGAAATCGGTCTTCAGCTTGCCGTGCTTGTTGCGAATTATCAGGTATTCGAAGATATCGAAAATTGCCTCCGCGACCTTTTTTACCTGCGCATCATCAGGGAACATCAGTGGCAGTTCCTGTTTGAACATCAGGGCACAGGAAGGTACCGGGGCGACGATGTCCCAACCCTCGTCCACCAGCTTGGCGAGCACCGGGATGTTGGCGTCCTTGGCCTTCTCCACGGCCTCCAGGTTGCCCAGTTCCAGTTTCGGCATGCCGCAGCACTGCTCTTTCTCGGCGATGGTCACCGGGATCTCGTTGTGCTCGAACACCGCCACCAGGTCCTCGCCCACATGGGGTTCGTTATGGTTGCCATAGCAGGTGGCGAACAGAGCGACCTTGCCTTGCGTTTTCCCCGCGGGATCTCCCTCGGCCTGGATGCTGCGATGATCGGCCAGGCGGCTACGCAGGGACTTGCTGTGAAACTCCGGCAGTTTGGCCTCTGGGTGGACACCCAGGCCCTGATCCAGGATCTCACGAAAATTCTTTGCCTTGTTGAGGGCATTGACCACTCCGGAAACCACCGGGATACCCGCCAGCTTACCCAGGTTGTCGGTACTGGTGAGGATGCGATCACGCAGTTTCACGTCACCCTTCTGGTACTTGACCGCCTTGGCGCGCAGCATCAGATGGGGAAAGTCGATATTCCACTCATGGGGTGGCGTATAGGGACACTTGGTCATGAAGCAGAGGTCACACAGATAGCAGTGATCGACCACCTGCCAGTAATCCTGCTTGGCAACTCCATCGACCTCGAAGGTATCCGACTCATCCACCAGGTCGAACAGGGTGGGAAAACTCTGACACAGACTGACACAACGACGGCAGCCGTGGCACAGGTCGAAGACCCGTTCCAGCTCGGTGAACAGGCTCTCTTCGTTGTAATAATCCGGGCTTTTCCAGTCGATAGGGTGCCGTGTGGGAGCATCCAGGTTGCCTTCACGCTGGCCTGTGGGTCCTGCCATGACGAATACCTCTTCAATCAAATAGGTATGGGCGGCCCGTGGGCCGCCCGGAGAAGGATTTATTCCATCTCGTCCAGCGCTCTCTGGTAACGGTTGGCGTGAGAACGCTCGGCCTTGGCCAGGGTCTCGAACCAGTCGGCCACTTCGTCGAAGCCTTCGTCACGAGCGGTCTTGGCCATACCCGGGTACATGTCGGTGTACTCGTGGGTTTCACCCGCCACAGCAGACTTTAGGTTATCGGCGGTGCCGCCAAAGGGCATGCCGGTTGCGGGATCGCCGCACTGCTCCAGGTACTCAAGGTGGCCGTGGGCATGGCCGGTCTCGCCTTCAGCGGTGGAACGGAACAGGGCTGAAATGTCGTTGTAGCCTTCCACGTCGGCCTTGCCGGCGAAGTAGAGATAACGGCGGTTGGCCTGGGATTCTCCGGCAAAAGCGTCTTTCAGGTTTTGCTCGGTGTTGCTGCCTTTGAGTTCCATAAGGTGGTTCTCCAATAAATTAATGTGGTTATAGCAAGATGGTTGCGCAGGGATAGTGAGCCCTCCGTGCTTACAAGGATAGCCCTAATCACTTTGAGTACATAATGGTAGTTTCGATGGCACTGATAGCCAGCACCTATTAATCATTTATCCAAAAAAAGCGGCCACCCGCCATAGGAAAATCCAAAAACCGTTTACCTTCCAGTGGCTGCTGGGCGATAAAAACGCCCTCACGGCTGAAGAGCTGGCCGGTTATGAGCTGTTTAAAAGCAGTGGTTGTGTAGCCTGTCACAACGGCCCTGCCGCGGGTGGCAACTCGTTCCAGAAGATGGGGGTGATAGAACCCTATCAGACCAAGAGTGGCGCGGAAGGCCTGGTCGCCGTCACCGGTAAGGATGCCGATCGGTTCAAATTCAAGGTGCCGACCCTGCGGAATGTAGAGATGAGGAAAATGCACAGGTGGTCGCTTTCCTCAAGACCTTAACGGGCGACCAGCCGGCATTTATTCTGCCGCTCCTGCCACCGTCAACCGACAAAACACCGCAACCGAAACCATTCGATTAACCTGGAATTCAACTCTCCACTAAAAACCGTGGAGCTCTTTGTATGGTTTAAGGCCCGCCTTGATTGGGGCGGGCCTTGCTGTTTTTAACCATCGATGGTCTTTAGCCGATTGCCGCGTAGTGCCAATCCTCTGGCTTGAGCCCCTTTGCCCGGGCTGCTGCGAGCAGTCTCTCAAGCCAATCGTCAGGGCCTGCCAAATAGACTTCCACCAGAGGCACGCCTGCAATGGCGGCGGCCAGAATATCCGCCAGTTCTTCGCTGCTGCACCTCGTTGGTGTGGCTGAGTAGACGAAGTTGTCCAGTGAGTCGTTCCAGGCGCGACAGAGGTTGTCCAGTGAGGAACCGGGTGGATTGCCACCTACCTGGATCAGTTGCAGCCCCTCGGCGTTATCGATAGTGATCGCTTGCTCCACCAGGCTCTTGATGGGCGCAAACCCCTCTCCTTTGGCCAGAAAAAGTGCCGGAGCGGTGGAGTCTTCCTGTAATACGAAACCGCCCATAGGTCCTTCAATCAAGACCGTCTGTTTGGCCATGGCGCCATCGAAAACCGCCTTGCTGAACTCGTCATCAGAGCTGCGGTCAACGATGAACTGGAGGTTTCGACCATCGCAAGGGCAACTGGCGATGAAAAGCTCGCCAACACTGCCGTTCTCGGCGGTGAGCCTTACCTGCTGTCCCGCCTTGAAGCGCAGTGAGTGGGTCCGTGGTGTCTGGACATTCAGCAGGGCCAATTCCTCACCCATCTGTTCGATCTTGCGCACATTGGTGCGGATCTGCTGATAGGGCAAAGCCTCCTCCATACCTGCTTCGGTGGCTTCGATCACCAAGTCGGAGATGGCGGTGTTGGAACAGGCGAGGATATAGCCCTCCTCCTGCTCCCTGGCGCTTATCACATAGTCATGATCCCGCAGCTTACGCACGGCGCCGGAGACCACCTTACATTTACAGGAGCCACAGTTGCCGCTGGTGCAGCCATAGTCAAGATAGAGGCCGGCCTTGAGGCCAGCATCCAGGATCGAGTCATTACCCTCGAGAAAAAATTCATGGCCACTGGGCAGCAGACGCACACTGGCGGTGACGATCTTCAGCATCGCATCCTTGGCGAACAGTGCCGCGCGGGCATCATCGGCCCGCTCCACCCGCTGCATTGCCTTCTCCAGTTGTGCGATGCAATGGGCAACCTCACTGCGCAGCTTCTCCTCCGGTGCATCCACCGAGGCGTTCAGACTGTCCAGGGTCTCCTGCAGCAGCCCATCCGAGGCGTTGAGTGCGGACTTGGTCTGTACCAGGGTGTGCTGAAACCCCCTCAGGCGGCTCATCAATACTTCAGGATCGGGCATCCAACCGTCACTGTAGTGGGTCTTGGGCTTGGCCTCCGTCCTAATTCGTTGCACCCGCTCCAGCACCGGGTCGGCCTCCATATCGATATGCGGATAGAGTTCCAACAGTACCTCAATCGAGACACTGCCCTCGAAGGTCTTGGCGTCATCCTCGCGAATGCGTTTTTGTAGATCTCCACGACTGACGCCGGCCAGGCGGGCAGCACGGGAGAGAGAGAGTAATTGCGGCATTGGAGCTCTTCCCTTGTCGGTCTGATTTTTGATATAGCTTGAACGCTTACCCTTGAGTTGGCAACCAGCTGACCAAGGCCAGTACCCCAACAACATTGGTTTGATGGGTACTAGTGTAGTGCGGCAAATCGGGCAGCCCCCAACAGCGCAGTCTTATCGTTCAGGATGACCTTTACCGGCATCGCCTCCATCAGGTGGCGCATCCGGCCCTTGTTGAAAAAGGCCTGTAGGAAATCTGCTTGTTCCAGTCGCGAGAGAATTTTGGGGGCAATGCCGCCACCCAGATAGACACCACTGCTGGCCATAATTTTGAGGGCGTGATTCGCGGCTTCCCGGGCGTAGAGACTGACAAAGAGATCCAGTGCCTCTTCGCAGACCGGGTCGCGCTTCGCCATTGCAGTCTCTGAGATGACTGGGGCGGCGCCCAGGCGACCGATCTCCTGGTGCAACCACTCGGGCTCAAGCAGGGAGCGGTGGTGACGCAGAAATGCATAGATGTTTTCCAGGCCGGGGCCGGAAACCAGCCGCTCCCAGCTGACATGACCGTACTGTTCCGCGAGAAATTCGTAGAGCTCATACTCCAGTTTGTTCGAGGGACTGAAGTCGGTATGCCCTCCTTCGGATGGAAACGGCCGGTGCATCCGCCCATCCCAGTAGAGTGCGGCCTCACCCAGCCCGGTGCCGGCAGATATAATCGAGGCATTGCCAAGGCGGCCAGGCTGGCCTTGGTTGAGGATATGAAAGTCTTTTTCCGTCAGGGCATCGATGCCCCAGGCATTGGCTTCCAGGTCATTCAACAGCCAGCAGGACTGTAGACCAAACTCTTCCTTGATCGATTGGGCGCTAATCTGCCAGGGGAGATTGGTGGCATCGCAGGTCTGGTCGATGATCGGGCCGGCAATCCCAAAGCAGGCGCGCTTGGTTGCCGCATGGGTGCTGTCCAGAAACAGCTTGAGAATCTGCTCCAGGGTTTGAAACTCCCGGCTGGGGAAGGTCTGTTCCGCGAGGGCCTCGAAGCTCGCGCCATCATCGGTATGATAGATTGCCAGACGGGTGTTGGTGCCGCCGATATCGCCAGCCAGTAGTTCCATCGAGATCTGCTCCGCTGTCATGTGAATTGGCCATCTTAGCGGATAATCCGATTAAACCTAAGTAGATTACTCACATAGACTTCAGCTCAGCGTAACCGCGAACAGAAGGTCAGCCGCGTGAGCGGTCAATGGAGGATAGAGTTGAGGAGCGTCGAAGTTTTACACTTGTAATAACAGCCCATTCTGCTATCGAGTGGCAGGCCACCAGCTAAGATTTGACTGATATAGTGACTTGAATTTCAATCAATCTATACCCATCGATAACCCTTGATCGACAACCAGGACGCAACCATAATGAAACCATTGTTTCATTTGAGGGGTACACGCTATGCCCGCGTTAACCATAAAAAACATCCCTGACGACCTATACCATGAACTAAAACATGTTGCAGAACAACATCATAGAAGTATTAATAATGAAGTCATCATGTGCCTTAAACGCTCTCTTCTGCCTAAAAAGGTATCTCCCGAGGACAGATTAAACGACATTCGCGCTCTTCGGGCACAGATTGCCCCTAATTCCATTACTGAAGAAGATATTGAACAAGCCATTAATGACGGCAGACCATGATCGTTGCTGATACAAACATCATTTCATATCTTCTTCTACCCACTTCCTATTCAGAGTCAGCCGATGCAGCGTACAAACTTGATTCCGATTGGGCAGCTCCACTGCTCTGGAAAAGTGAATTCCGAAATGTTTTAGCGCTATACCTCAGGAGGAAAATCATTAATCTTGAAAAAGCATTTCAACTTCAAGAAATCGCTGAATCAATCATGACTCAGAACGAATTTGATGTTTCCTCTTATCAAGTGCTTGCGTTAATCAATGAGAGTCAATGCTCCTCGTTACGATTGCGAATTTATCGCCCTTGCTCACCACCTCAACACTCCACTTGTTACACAAGATAAAAAGATTTTAAAAGAATTTCCATCTACGGCGATAACGGTCGCTTACTTTATATCCAGTTACGCGAGCAAGCCCTAACGATCGATGAATATCTGCTTATCCTTGAACAGTTCGGCATGGGCATGAGTATGGCATTGAAAGACTAAAAGGAGTAGTTGGACCGGCTTACCCCAAAGGTACTTCCTGCGGGGCGCAGAGGGAGCCATATTGTGCCGATTTGAGAAGTTACGACTTCAGCTCAGCGTAATCATGAACGGCAGGTCAGCCGCGAAACCAACCATTCAGTTGATTGGTTGGAAAGGAATAAGTAAGAAAAAGTTAGGTAAAAAGAAGAGGGTATAATATACTACATTGTAGTATATCTTCATCTAATTCTTGGAGAACAAATATGCCAATGGTCAAAAAAAGCATATCGGTGACTGATCAACAAGACAGTTGGATAAAGGCACAGATTGAAACCGGACATTACGGCAACGAGAGCGAAGTTATCCGAGAGTTAATCCGAGAGCGTCAAATTCGAGAGCAAGAAACCCCCGCCGAAATTGAAGCGATCCGCGCCGCGTTGATTGAAGGCGAGAAGAACGGTTTTAGTGATAGCTCTGTAGACGAGATATGGGAAGAAGCCAGAAAACGCCACAGGGCGAAACATGCCTGATTATCGGCTTGCTGAAAGTGCCAAAGAGGATTTGGTAGTGATTGCACAATATGGCGATGAGCATTTTGGCGTGGCACAGTCAGACCGATACCGCGACCAGCTCAAGCAACGATTTTCCGTGTTGGCAGACCAGCCAATGCTTTACCCCGCCGTTGAGCATATCCGCGCCGGATACAGGCGTAGCGTGTGCGGGGTGCATTCGATTTATTACCGGATTGAAGGCGAGAGCGTGGAAATCATACGCATTCTGAAACACCAAGACGCGACAAAATCCCTATACTCCAGCAGCTAACGGTAGAGTAAAGATGTGGCGTGGTGGCCTAAGGTGACATTTGAATGGATTAATGGCTGGCAATTCAAGCAATACTTTTCCGAATTCTGTCTGTTGTACCAAATAAAACTGTTAGTTTGAAACTGTACATAGAGGCGCTTATGTATAGCTATACATAAATATCTGTAGCTGACCCTCCAGGATCTTGTTCAGAAGACAGGGATCGACCCACCTGAGACAGTTAGGCTAAGAGCGATGAGGGTCTAGCTTTGTAGCATGAATGAGTACATTTGGGACAGTCCTTTCGAACCAGTAACTGGATGATGGTTATCAATCGTTTTGAGGCAACTGTCAATACGCCAGGACCAGCGCTCTGTGACAGCTCGATGCTTAAACTGCTTTTCGGGGATTTAACCCGATGGTCAGGCGCTATTTCTTAGTCATCAGTGCCCATGTACCTTTTCTTGCAGCCATATATTTATCAGAGATTGGTAAGGTACATCACGAGCATGAGCCGCAATCTTCGCAAGCGATGGTGCTGGGAGCCTATGTCAACAATAGTGTCTTTCATTGTGCGCATGATAAAAGTCTTGGCACTGTGTTCTCCTGGAGCGCAAGAGACGGAGGTGGTCGGCAGGAGTGATTGGCTATGCCGCAGATTCTCGGTGGACATCCCAGCCCGGAAAGACAAGAACTGCAGGATGACACTTCAGTACCCTGGCAAGAACCTTGGCTCTCTCTCCCCCCAGATTAACCCGATCATTTTCAATGGCGGAAATGGTGGATTGTGGAATACTTGTTAACTCAGATAGCTTGTTTTGGCTCATCTCCTGTAATTCCCGAAGAATCCGAACCGACTCCCCAACAGAGACATCCACCAATTTTTTCGCTTTTTGATAATCTTTCATCTTACTTTCTCCGGTAATCATGCGGAGTCACATTAACCACCTTAACCAACACAAGATCTTTCTCGATTTTATAGATGACACGGTACTGAATATTGAGGCGGGACGAACGGTGCCCTTTCCATTCACCCCGAAGAGCCTCATCTCTGAAGCCTCTAATTTGCCTTAATCCATCAGGGCCACTTATCGATACGATATCTTTCCACTTTTCATTCAGTGGCTGTTGGTCCTCGGAGTCGAGGGTTATTGAGAGGTTACCGCTTCAGACAAGCACGGTATTTCCGGAAAACACCATGCGTTGAGTTCACTCGGTAGCGGTCAACCACTCTTTTTAGGTTAAAATGCTCCGATGGATGTCTCGCTAATTCTCGATCCCCTGAATGACGCCCAGCGTGAAGCAGTCACCGCCCCGGTGAGTAATCTGCTGGTACTGGCTGGCGCCGGCAGCGGTAAAACCCGGGTGCTGGTGCACCGTATCGCCTGGTTACTGGCGGTGGAAGGCGCCTCGCCCTGGTCGGTGCTGGCGGTGACCTTCACCAACAAGGCGGCGCGGGAGATGCGCCAGCGCATCGAAGAGCTGCTGGGGCAGCCGATTGGTGGCATGTGGGTCGGCACCTTTCATGGCCTGGCTCATCGCCTGTTGCGTGCCCACTGGAAAGAGGCGGGACTACCCCAGAGTTTTCAGATTCTTGACTCGGACGATCAGTTCCGGTTGGTCAAGCGGGTGGTGAAGAGCCTGGAGCTGGATGACAGTAAGTGGCCGCCCCGGCAGCTGCAATGGTTTATCAACGGTCGTAAGGACGAGGGGCTGCGCGCCCAGCATCTGGATGACGGTGGAGATCCTTACCAGCGGCAACAGATCCGGGTCTATACCGAATATCAGGCCGCTTGCGAGCGCGGCGGCATGCTGGATTTCGCCGAGCTGTTGCTGCGCGCCCATGAGCTGTGGCGGGACAGATCAGACATCCTGCAGCACTACCAGGAACGCTTCCAGCATGTGCTGGTGGACGAATTTCAGGACACCAATGCGATTCAATACGCCTGGCTGAGTCTGCTGACCCGCAGCCGCAACAATCTGTTTATCGTGGGTGACGACGATCAGTCGATCTATGGCTGGCGCGGCGCCCGGGTGGAGAATATCCAGAGCTTTCAGAGCGATTATCTCAACACCCAATTGATCAAACTGGAGCAGAATTACCGCTCCACCGGCAACATTCTAAATGCTGCGAATGCCCTGATCACGAATAACCCGACACGTCTTGGCAAGCAGCTCTGGACTGCCGATGGCGAGGGTGAGCCGATCAACCTCTACGCGGCATTCAACGAAGTGGATGAGGCGCGTTTCGTGGTGGATCGTATCCGCCAATTCATCGAGCAGGGTCATGCCCGTGCTGAGAGTGCGATTCTCTATCGGACCACAGCCCAGTCGCGTCTGTTTGAAGAGGCGCTGATCCAATTCTCCATCCCCTATCGGGTGTATGGCGGCCTGCGCTTTTTCGAGCGGGCCGAGATCAGGGATGCCCTGGCCTATCTGCGCTTGCTGAACAATCCCAATGATGACGCCGCCTACGAACGGGCGGTGAATATGCCGCCGCGGGGAATCGGACCCAAGACGGTAGACGGGGTGCGAGCCCATGCGCGGGATTTCGTTTGCTCCCTGTGGCAGGCTACTACAGATCTGCTCAAAGGCGGCGCCCTGCCCAAGCGGGCGGCCAGCGCCCTGCAGGGCTTCCATGACCTGATCGAGGAGTTGCGGATTGATACTGCCCCGCTGAGTCTGCCGGAGAAGGTAGCGCAGACCCTGGCCGCCAGCCGTCTGCCGCAACATTTCGAGAAAAGCCGGGACGGCAAGGGTGTCGACCGCCAGGAGAACCTGGAGGAGCTGGTCAATGCGACCCGTCAGTTCGGCTATGACGTGCACGAAGACGAAGATCTGGACGAGTTATCCGCCTTCCTCTCCCATGCGGCCCTGGAGGCCGGTGAGGCCCAGGGCGACCCGTTTGAGGATTGTGTTCAATTGATGACCCTGCACTCCGCCAAGGGGCTTGAGTTTCCCCAGGTGTTCCTGGTGGGCGTAGAAGAGGGGTTATTCCCGCACCGTATGTCCGCGGATGATCCCGCCAGGTTGGAGGAGGAGCGCCGACTCTGCTATGTGGGAGTGACTCGGGCCATGCAGACCCTCTACCTGACCCATGCAGAGAGTCGCCGGCTGCACGGCAACGAGAACTATCCCCTGCCCTCCAGGTTCATTCGCGAGATACCGTCAGACCTGATGCGTGAGGTGCGTTCCGGTCCGCGGATCACCCGGCCGATCTACAGCTCTCCAATGGCCTATGGGAGTGAGGAACTGACAGGCTTCAGACTTGGACAGCGGGTGCGGCATACCAAATTCGGTGAAGGGGTGGTATTGAATGCGGAGGGCCAGGGCCGCCATGCACGGGTACAGGTGAACTTCGAGACCGACGGCAGTAAATGGCTGGTAGTGGCCTATGCCAACCTCTCTCCCTGTTGAGCATAAAGATGCCGTCGTGGGAGCTGTCCATGGCTGCAACCAAAGGTGGCAAGCCTTTTTGTCATCACTACACAAAGCGACTATCGTCGCTATTCGCAGCCATGGGCAGCTCCTACGGAGGCTGAATAGTTAAAAAATATTGAACCCTTCTCCGTGTCTCTGTGGTTAAAAATTTACAAAATAAGGAGCAACTTTCATGAAGCGTCGCAATTTCATCAAGAAGGCCGGTGCCGGTACCTTGGCATTAGGTGTTACCGGCTTACTATCGGCCTGCGGCAAGGAGGAGCCCGTGCAGCAAGCGCAGGCCAAGACCGAGCAGCAGACCTTCGCATGGAAGATGGTCACCACCTGGCCGAAAAACTTCCCCGGTCTAGGTACCGGTGCCAACCAGCTTGCGGAACTGATCACCGAAATGAGCGGCGGCCGCATCCGGGTCAAGGTCTATGGCGCGAAAGAGCTGGTGCCTGCATTCGAAGTGTTCGACGCGGTCTCCCGCGGCACCGCCGAGATGGGTCATGGGGCGGCCTACTATTGGAAAGGCAAGAGCGAGGTGGCGCAGTTTTTCTCCACGGTACCCTTCGGCATGACCGCCCAGGAGATGAACGGGTGGATGTACCATGGGGGTGGCCTCAAGCTATGGCGTGAACTCTACAAGCAATTCGGCCTGATCCCGGCCCCTGCGGGTAACACCGGGGTGCAGATGGGCGGCTGGTTCAACAAGGAGATCAACAGTGTCGAGGACCTGAAAGGATTGAAAATGAGGATTCCGGGTCTGGGTGGGGAAGTACTCAGAAGGGCTGGTGGCACACCGGTGAACCTGCCTGGAGGTGAACTCTTCACCTCATTGGAATCTGGCGCCATCGATGCAACAGAGTGGGTGAACCCGTATAACGATCTAGCTTTCGGTCTCTTCAAGGCGGCTAAATACTACTACTATCCGGGGTTCCATGAGCCGGGCACCACGCTGGAGGCGATCATCAACCAGCAGGCCTTCGACCAGTTGCCGAAGGATCTGCAGTCGATCGTGCTCAACGCCTGCAAGGTGGTCAATCAGGATATGCTGGCGGAGTATACCGCACGTAATCCAGCGGCCCTGCGGACCCTGGTGGAGAAGCACAAGGTGGATATTCGCGCCTACCCGGAAGATGTGTTGGCCACTCTGAGGAAATATTCTGAGGAAGTGGTCAAGGAGCTTGCCGCTAAGGATGAGTTCTCGAAACGAGTTTTCGACTCTTACAGCGCCTTCCTGCAAGGCTCGCGTGAATGGGGAGGGCTCTCAGATCTTGCCTATCTCAAGGCCCGTGACGGTGGTTAATGGAGGTACTCCCTCCCCTCTCCCTCTATATTCATATCCCCTGGTGTGTAAGGAAGTGTCCCTATTGTGACTTCAACTCACATCAGGCGCGGGAGTCTCTGGACGCAGAGGGTTACATCGATGCCCTGCTCGCCGATCTGTCACATGACCTGAAGCTGGCAGCGGATCGCCCACTGCAGACCATCTTCATCGGCGGGGGCACACCCAGCCTGTTTTCTCCAGCCTCGATTGGGCGATTGCTGGCCGGGGTAAAGGCCCGAATTGCCTGGGCCGGGCAGATCGAGATCACTCTGGAGGCCAACCCTGGCACCCTGGAGGCGGCCAACTTCGCGGGTTACCGGGATGCGGGAGTAAACCGGCTATCCATCGGGGTGCAGAGCTTCAACCCCGATTGCCTGCATGCCCTGGGCCGCATACACGGCCCCGATGAGGCAGTGCGTGCCCTGAAGCTGGCCAAACAGGCCGGCTTCGATCACATCAATCTCGACCTGATGTTCGGCCTGCCGGGACAGTCGCTGGAGATCGCAAAACAGGATGTGCTGACCGCTCTGGAGCTGGACCCGGGACATATCTCTTACTATCAACTGACCCTGGAGCCCAATACCCCATTCCAGCATGCACCACCAGATCTGCCGCACGAGGAGGCCATCTGGCGGATGCAGGAGCAGGGCCAGAGACGGTTACAACACGCCGGTTACCGCCAGTATGAGATCTCCGCGTTCGCCCGGAAAGGTCAACGCTGCCGACACAATCTGAACTACTGGAGCTTCGGCGACTACCTGGGCATAGGGGCAGGCGCCCATGCCAAACTCACCCAGGCATCAGGTAGCATTCAGCGGACCTCGAAGTGGCGCCATCCAGAAGATTATCTGAAAAAAACAGCGGATGGATGTGCCATACAGGGCGCCAGGTCCCTGACGGAGGCCGATCGGATCCTGGAGTTCATGATGAACCTGTTGCGGCTCCGGGATGGATTCGACATGACCCTGTTTACCGAGCGCACCGGTCTCCCCCCCTCCTCTCTCGATCCCGCCCTGGCGACCGCCCTGTCGAAAAGCTTGCTGGAAACCCGCACTGACCGGATCTCCGCTACCCCATTGGGCAGGCGCTTTCTCAACGATCTGTTAGGCCTGTTTGTCCCTAATGCACCCCGCCACATATCCTGACACATTCAGCAAGCCAGGAAGGGGCTAGCCGCAAGGCATGCCTCGCAGGGAATGGTTATTCCCTTTCCAAGAGGCATAACGCCGCGGATGGCCCTTTCCTGGCTTGCCCGAAGGGAGCCACCCAAATGCACCAGTACGGTGTTGCGACTCTTGGAAAGGGCTTGCCATTCCCTGCGAGCCGCGCCTTGTACTGGTACATTTGGGTGGCTCTGAATGTATCAGGATATGTGGTGGGGTACATTGATTAGATGAAAAGAGTGCCGAAATCAGTTGCGCATACAAGAATAGTCGTTTAATTTCTATCTTGACTCGGAGAGCGCTCGAAAGGTTATGGGACTGAAACCAAAAATTCTGGTAGTGATAGCAGGCGTCTTCCTGCTCCATTTTCTATTTGTCGGCTATTTGGGCTATCGCCAGATCAAGACGGAAGTGATCGAGGATATCCAGGAGCAAGCGCGCATTGTCCGGGGCATGCTCATGGCACTGCGTACTGTCTACCAGCGGCAATTCTTATCTCACAATATACCTGTCAATGAGCAGACCCTGGGGATACTTCCAGCCTACTCGATTAGCCTTATCTCCGATGAGTTCAAGGAGTGGGTATCGACTGGCCTCAGCTTCAACAATGTTGCAGAGGAGCCACGCAATCCGAAAAATGCCGCGGATGCCATCGAATTGGAGGCGATACGCTATTTTGCCGGACATGAAGGCGAGAGCGAGCGGCTGGTCCCATATACCAATGCAACGGGTGAATCCTATTATCATTATTCCCAGCCAATCCAGATACAAACTCACTGCCTGAATTGCCATGGCAGTGCCGAAGAGGCCTCTCCAAGCATTCAGGAGCGCTACACCACCGCATACGACTATAAGGTAGGTGACCTGCGTGGCATCATGAGCATCAAGCTGCCAGCCAGCGTCATTGAAGAGCGGATATGGGCCCAACTGAAGCAGAATGTCATCACGCACACAGCGGGGCTCATCTTAAGCTTTCTGCTGCTGTCAGCCTTTTTGAGTAAAACCATCCTCGCCCCGATTGCCCGTTTACGACGAGCAACAAAGCGCCTGGCGGAGGGTGACTATTCGATCGATGAGGCCCCATACGGAAAGGATGAGATTGCCGCGGTATCACACTCCTTTGACAAAATGGCCAGGGAAGTCGGCAGACGGGAAAAGGCCCTGAGTACCCAGAAGGCCCTCTATGCCGCGCTGTCCGAAACAAATAAGACCATCCTCAGACTGGACGCCCCGGAGCAGTTCTTTTCTCGTGTTTGCAACATAGCAGTCGATTATGGCGGTTTGCAGTTCGCCTGGATCGGATTATTGGAGCCAGAGAACAACGAAATCAAAGTCGTGGCCAGTGCCGGTGGTTCCATCAGGCTAAGGAAACCGGCATTTTCACTTGATATTGAGGGTCCATTTGGCAAGAGTCCGGTCGCCGACGCAGTACGCGGCAAACGTCTGATTGTCATCGATGATCTATTCCAGCAGATGGGAACAACTCCCTGCTATGAATTTGCAACGGAGACAAAGCTCAAATCAAGCGCAATCTTTCCAATCCTGGAAAAGGGGGAGGTGATCGGTAGCTTTAATCTCTACGCCACGGAACCCTACTATTTCAATGAGGATATCCAGGATCTGCTGGAAGAAATGACCTCTGAAATTACCTTCGCCATACAGAACTACCGTAGGGATCAGGAGCATCGGCTGGCTCATCAGAAACTCGAGGAGTCTTCCCGGCAGCTCGGTAAAATCAATAACCAGATGCGCCTACTGCTGGAGTCAACCGGTGAAGGGATCTTCGGCACGGATACCAAGGGACTCTGCACTTTGATCAATCAAGCCGCAATCGAGATGTTCGGCTTTCCACGGGATGAGATGTTGGGCCAGTCCATACATGATTTGACCCATCACAGCTACAAGGATGGTTCCCCCTATCCATTTGATGTCTGCCCAATCTACCTGGCGTGCGAATCGGATACACCCTATCAAATAACAAATGAAGTCTTTTGGCGTAAGGATGGGACCTGTTTTCCAGTTGAGTATTCGGCCTACCCCATTCATGAATCTGGCCAGGTAATCGGCACCGTCACCCTGTTTCGCGATGTTACCGAACGCCATGTCTTGAACGAACGGATGGATTTTCTTACTACTCATGATCCCCTGACCAAACTCCTGAATCGTTATGCATTCGAACAACGACTGCAAGAAGTCGTCGAGGATGCGCGTCAGAACAACACTGAACATGCCCTTTGTTACATGGACCTGGATCAGTTCAAGGTTGTCAATGACACCTGCGGTCATGTAGCCGGGGATGCCATGTTACAGATGCTCACCGAGATTCTGCACGGAACCTTGCGTCAGAGTGACACATTGGCACGGCTTGGCGGGGACGAATTTGGTCTCCTGCTCGAGGGAGCATCCCTCGAGCAGGCCCTCCACTTGGCGTATAAAATCTGTCACGCCGTAAAAGAGTTCCGCTTTTCCTGGGAGGGCAAAAGCTTTGCCACTGGCATCAGTATTGGAATCGTTGTCATCGGCCCGAATGGCGAGAAAATCCGCAACCTGCTGAGTGCTGCCGATGCAGCCTGCTATGTGGCAAAGGATATGGGGCGCAACCGAGTGCATGTCTATCGGATCAAAGATGAAGAGGTTGCCCGTAGACAGGGTGAGATGAAATGGGTGTCGGAGATTCAGACCGCCATGGAGCAGAAGCGGTTAAGCCTCAATTTCCAACCCATCAGGCGCCTGGATAGTTCGAACACAGATGAGTGTATCGAGATTCTGTTGAGTATGATCGGCAATAATGGACAACATATCTCGCCGGGAGCCTTTATCCCCGCGGCAGAGCGATATGACCTGATTGTAGCCCTTGATCGCTGGGTAATCCGTCAGACCTTCGAGTGGCTAGCGCAGGATTCCGCTAGACTGGCCAGGCTGAGCATCTGCTCGATCAATCTGTCGGGACAGTCGTTGGGTGATGAAACACTGCCTGAATTTATCATTGCGGAATGCAGACGCAACAATCTCCCTGCTGAGAAGATCTGTTTTGAAATCACTGAAACAGCCGCTGTCAGCCGTCTTGATAAGGCAATCCATCTGATCAACCTACTGAAAAAGCTTGGCTTCCACTTCGCACTTGATGACTTTGGGACGGGTATGTCATCTTTCGCCTATCTGAAAGACCTTCCCGTGGACTTTCTGAAGATTGACGGCAGTTTCGTAAAGGACATCCTGGTTGATCCCGTAGACTGTGCGATGGTGGAGTCAATCAACCAAATAGGCCATCTTATGGGTCTGCAGACGGTTGCCGAGCATGTGGAAAATGATCAGCTCTTGGACAAACTTCGGGAGATTGGGGTCGACTATGTTCAGGGCTATGGCGTTGCCAGACCGGCGCCCTTGATAACAGGCGCCGGTGTTTAACCTGGATAATTCATCCGGTTGCAAGACAAACAAGGGGGGTAACACCCCCTAGTCGACCCGACACTGTGCAAAAAAATCATCCAGCCCCACCTCTTCCGCATAGGCCTTGAGTACCTTGGGACGAGGGCCCTTATCCTTCACTTCAAATACAGTATCGGGTTCGCTGGGAACATGAGTATATTTTCCAGCCGGGATCTTGACCGTGGTTTTCGCTCTTGCCGCTTTACGACGACGCTTCACCGACACCTTCTTTTTTGCGGGCGCTTTTTCCGGTTGCTCCCTTTTTGCTTCTTCTTTATCAATCTTGGTGACGATTCTGCGAATCGTTTTATAGTTGAAACGAACAAATGTTTCGAATGAGAGTCCTGCCTCCTCCAAAACCTGCGTGATATGCTGATGGGCTCCCTCTAGCGCTTCCCGCTCTTTAGTCTCTTTCTCCTGTTGCTGTTCCAACTTCTCAATTTTCGCTCGCAGAGCTTCAATTTCTTTTTGCGTATTAGCCATAATTGTTTAACTTATTTAACCTGTTATTCGGAGCAATTAATTTTAAATTGTTTTTAAGGTAGTTAACAATACTTTTATGTATCGGTTTAAATGCCAGAATCCATCAACTATTTATTACATAGTCATTGATATCTATTCAACCTAGAATCTGCGGTTGGACGGGGTAGAGTGTAGAATGGAACGGTCAACTGCAGAATCTAGGTTCAACAGTTAAGGAAATAGATAATCGCAACATCTGTTCCCTTGTTCAGATAAAGCTACAAATAGAATGAGTGATTACAAAGTGAGAAATTTGGCGAGATTGAGATCAGGCTTGCTGGGCTCATAATAGCAAGAATCTATCAGCGAGATGAACAGTCGAGTCAAAATTCCGTCGCAATACCAATAATCACATAACATACTGAATAACCTGCCTATAATATTCCACACTGTAAAGATAAACCGATCAACTCAGGAAGGTGATTCCGCGACCCTGCAATAGATTTATGTTAGCCTGAAATTAAACTTCCACTCAGGGGGAATCCTGATGAAAAAGAAAGGTTTCAGTAAGTTTGATTTTGATTCGATGGTTGCAATTGCGCAAAATAATCCGGACGAGTTCGAGCGTCTGAGGCAACAGGCCATTGATGAATTTATCGAAAATGCCTCCCCTGAGAATCAGGCGCGGCTGCGTGGACTTCAATGGCGGATCGATCAGGAGCGGAGAAATCGCAGCCCTCTGAGCGCCTGCATAAGGATCTCCGAAATGATGTGGGATCACCTGCTGGGCTCTCATGGTCTCCTCGCGCATCAGGAGCGATTACTCTATAACAAACATCCGATCGCCAGGGACTCCGCTAAGGTTCTTCGGTTTACAACGAACTCTAGTACTCCTTCAAGGTAATCACTTAGGCTGCAGCCAGCCAGTCGGGTAGCGGTTAGCTGCTACGCCTACATGGATGTAGGTGGTAGAGCAACGCATGGAGCAATTGCCGAGGCGCGCGAGCGACGTACTAACCGTAGCTAATTCGAGCAAGCGCAACAACTCAGATGACCGCTTCCCGGCTGGCCCGAAGGGAGCTTCCCAAGGCCAATAGAACAACAACTTGCCTCGCAAATAAATTTCTTATATCATTGCGCGCCTTCCCTTGTTCCAAGGGACAATTTTCAACAGTTTTTCAAGTGAGTCTGTTATGAAAGCGGATATCCATCCTCGTTACGAGGACGTGAAGATCGTATGCAGTTGCGGTAACGAGTTCGTAACCCGTTCGACACTGGGGAAAAAAGAGCTCCATGTGGAGGTCTGCTCCTCCTGTCACCCCTTCTATACCGGCAAACAGAAGATCGTGGATACCGCCGGCCGTGTTGATAAGTTCCGTAGGAAATATCATCGCTGATTCAGCCTGCCACTGGCGGTGGTCCTGCGCCGCATCGCTCTCACAGTGACCAGCAAAAGAAGATCCACGAAAAAGGCTCCGCTATGCGGGGCCTTTTTTCTTTCCGCCATAGCCCATGGCCTCGTAGTACCGACTGTTTCGTTGGCGGAATGCGCTCCGTTCACGGCTGGCGAGCCCGTGAAGGTATCCTATATCTATGACGGAGATACGTTTAAACTTGCCGATGGGCGTAAAATCAGGTTGATCGGCATCAATACACCTGAGCTGGGCCATGACGATCGAGCGGATGAACCAGGGGCAGAGATGGCCAGACAGCAGCTGAAGGCCATCCTGTCAGCCAGCCAAAACCAGGTACGGCTCAAACTGGGCAGAGAACAGCAAGATCGCTACAAACGCTATCTCGCGCACCCATACAATCTAGCGGGTAAAAATATTACGGAACTGCTCCTGAAGAAAGGTGCGGGCTACGCCATCACAATCCCGCCCAACCAGCAAAACCTCGCGTGCTACCAGGAAGCGGAAACAACTGCCAGGACCGCCGATCTTGGCGTCTGGAAGAACGGGCCATCCGTCCGGGATGCGAGTAAGATGGACGCCCAAGTAGAGGGTTTTTATCTCATCCGGGGACAAATTGAACGCATCGGCAAGAGCCGGCGTGCGCTTTGGTTAAACCTCAGGCAGGGTCCAGCCATCCGGATCGACTGGACCGATTGGGACAACTTCAAGGGGTGGAACCCGGACGATTTTACCGGAAGACGGCTGGAGGCACGCGGATGGATCTATCGGCGCAAGGGTCAACAGCGCATGCAAGTCAGGCATCCGGCTGCCATTCAATGGCTGGATTAAGGCATTAAGCGCAAATGAGCGACTAACCGGATCTCGTTTTCACCCCTAGCCAAGCGGATTAAAAACTGTAGGAGCAGCCATGGCCAAGCATATCGGAATACTCACCGCGGGCGGGGATAGTCCTGGACTCAACGCCGCAATCAGGGCGGTTGGCAAGGCCGCTCTAGGCCATTATGGCATGCAGGTGATCGGGTTTCGCGATGGCTTTCGGGGACTGGTGGATAACCGCATCACCCGCCTGGATGGCCAGTTGCTCTCCGGCATACTGACCCGTGGGGGCACGATCCTTGGCACCAGCCGGGACAAGCCACACCGCATGCTGTTCAATGGCAAGAAACAGGATATGACCGATGTCATCGTGCAAAATTATACATCCAATCAGCTGGATGCCCTGGTCTGTCTTGGGGGAGGCGGTACCCAGAAGAATGCATTACAACTCATGGAGAAGGGGCTGAATGTCATCACCCTGCCCAAGACCATCGATAATGATGTAGCCATGACGGACACCACCTTCGGTTTCGATACCGCGCTGGGGATCGCCACGGATGCTATCGACCGGTTGCACAGCACCGCCCACAGCCACCACCGGATCATCGTGGTTGAAATCATGGGCCACCGTGCCGGCTGGCTGGCACTGGGGGCAGGCATTGCCGGTGGCGCGGATGTCATTCTGCTGCCTGAACTCGGCTACGACATCGAGAGCGTGGCAGCGGCGATAAAAAGCCGGGTACGCAGCGGTAAGCCATTCAGCATCGTGGCGGTGGCGGAAGGGGCCTTGCCCAAGGATCAGACCCATCTGCTCAAGACCGCACAGGAGCGAAAGGCCACCGCAGTCGAGAAAAAGGCACGCAAACTCGCCAAGAGCGAGCTGGCGCAATTGGAAGCCGCCAATGCCAATCACACAGTGACTCTCTCACGGCAACTGGAAGAACTGACCGGCCTGGAATCACGTGTGACCATCCTCGGACACCTGCAACGTGGTGGTACGCCTTCGGCGGCGGACAGGCTTTTAGCGACCCGCCTGGGAACTGCTTGCACAGACCTGATCCAGGAGGGCCGGTTCGGTGTCATGGTCGCCTCCCAGGGTGAACAGGCGGTGCCCGTTCCATTGACAGAGGTGGCTGGTAATAAAAAACTGGTGCCGGAAGACCACCCATGGATCCTTAGCGCCAAGCGGCTGGGTACCTCTTTCGGTGATTGAGGCGCTTTAAGCTCTGCAATACCTTGAAACCCCCAGATTCTGCTATTTTTTGGCTGGATATTGATCGCCATCAATAGTTAAGAGCGGTTTTTGGGTACAGAAAGCCGAATTTTGAGTAACAATATTCCTTTCAGGAACACTACGGAAAAGAAATACTCATGAACAATCAATCCAGTGAAGTACCGTCGATGATCACCAACCGAAAAATGCTCCAGGATTCACCCATTGGCCGTGAATTGAGTCCTGAACAATGCGACAAACTCGCCGAGGTAGTCGCCGTGCTCTGTCTGAAGGAAGGAGACTATCTGCTGGAAGAGGCACATCAAGACGAAATCTTGTATGTCATCGTGGATGGGCGACTGGAAGTGGTTAAATGCACCGCACTGGACGATTGTATTACGTTGCAACTACTGCGTCAGGGCGATATGGCGGGAGAACTGGGCTTCATCGATGGCCAGCCTCACAGTGCCGGTCTGCGTGCGCTGGGTAACTGCACGGTCTTCAGCCTGGAGCGCAGTGCGCTGGAGGCGTTTCTGAGCACAGATCCCGATCTGGTCTACAAAGTGATGCGGTCAATCATCCGCACCGTCCATGTCATTCTGCGCAACATGAACCTGCAGCATGTCGAAATGATGAACTATATCGGCAAACGGCATGGCCGATACTAGAAAAAACATATCCATCGTACCGAAAGTAACTTTTCAGCCTCCGTAGGAGCTGCCCGTGGCTGCGATCAGCGACGATAGTCGCTTTGTGTGAAGATACCGAAAAGGCCGCCACCCTTAGTCGCGGCCATGGGCCGCTCCTACGACGGCATTCTCCGTGTGATGATATGGACATGACATAGGGAGCTGAATGGTTACCGCAATTATTTAAATAACCCCTATTTGATTCAGGAGGAGACGATGAGAAGGTTTCTATTGAGCTGGATCTTGCTCTGTTTTTCCGCTGGCGCTATTGCTGAGATCGTAGGCAAAGCCGTGGCGTACCAGGCCGGGGGCAAAAACTTTAAGGGCTACCTCGCCTATGATGACGCGATTGAAGGCAAGCGCCCGGGCATCCTGGTAGTACATGAGTGGTGGGGGCACAACGAATACGCACGGGAGCGGGCCCGCATGCTGGCGAAGCAAGGCTATACCGCCCTGGCAGTGGATATGTATGGCGATGGCAAGCAGGCCAGCCATCCGGATGACGCCGGTCGTTTTGCCGGTGAAGTGAAAAAGAATATGGGCCAGGCAACCTTGCGCTTCATTGCCGCCGATAATTTCCTGCAATCACAGCCAAGCGTGGATGCCGCAAAGATCTCCGCCATCGGCTACTGCTTTGGTGGAGGCATCGTGTTGGAGATGGCGCGGCGTGGCATGGATCTGGACGCAGTTGCCAGTTTCCACGGCAGCTTGGGAACCGAATACCCGGCTAAGGCCGGTACCGTCAGGGCCGTAGTATTGGTCTATAACGGCGTGGACGACCCCTTCGTCAAGCCGGAGCAGATCGCTGCGTTCAAGGCCGAGATGAACGAGGCGGGAGTGGATTACAGCTTCATCAACTACCCTGGCGCCAAACACTCATTCACCAATCCAGGCGCTGACGAATTTGGCCAGCAGTTTAACCTCCCACTAGCGTACCACAAGGAGGCGGACGAAAAATCGTGGACCTCTCTGCTGGAAGAACTGGACTCTATTTATAGCCACTAAAAAAAGATCCTGGCCCAGGCAAGCAGATAGAGAATCCAGAAGAGGAGGGCATATGGCCCGGGATGATTCTCGGAGCCATAATCCCTGGCCAATACCTCGGGAAAACCAAAGCCCGCGAAATAGGCAATCATCCGATAGAAGAGGATGAGCAGCAGCAAGATAAACAGCACAGAACTCTGCCCCAGGGCCTTGTCGAACTCATCCCTGACGAAGAGATAGATCGCGGTAAAGAGAAAGAGCCCGATCGCGACCTTTTGGTGTCTGTCCAGATGCATCGATAGACTTATGCTTGGCTAAATTGGTAATCCCACCATTTGAGTCGTCCGGTTGGACGCAAAGCTTAGTCTCGACACTTCCCTCGATTATGCTGAACTCCACTCAGACCCTCTTGATACTTAAGTATGACCCCTTCGATTTTTTCATATGAAATTAGATGGATATTAATCACTTACTTTTTGTAGTAGTATTCTAACCGCTTGCCCTTCTCTTTTTCTTTCCACGGAAATCCAGACCGGTGGGTGCTGAAGAGCATGAACTGGACAACGATAAGGGGAAGTCATTATGAGTATACAAAGGTTCAAATCCAGCTGTTTCAAGGGCTTGAGGCAACCACAAGGGCATTCTACTCCAAGCAAATCCATTCGCTTGCTGCGCCTCAGCTTACTCGTCCTTGCCCTGGGACTGATGGTGTCGCACCTGACTCTGGTCATGGCCAAGAACCAGGACAGCGACAACAGGGGCAAGCCGGTACCATCCACCAATCCGGTAATATCCACCAATGTCGAGATTTACGATGACGGCGCGAGTGGCACCGGCGGTGATTGCAGCACCGGAACAAATCCGATCGGCAGCTGGGACGCCTCCAGCAAGACCTGCACCCTGATCCGGGACGTCGATGCCGCAATCCTCATCCACGACCCCAATAATACACAGTTCGGTGTGACACTCGACGGTGACGAATATGCGGTCAACCTGCCCCAGGATGGCTCGGTCACGATAGAAGGAAGCAATCACACCCTCGAAGATCTGACCATCAATGGATATTCTGCGGATGAGTCTTCCGGCGCTGGGGTCTATCTGTCTGATGCCTATTCAGTCACCGTAACTGACATTGAGGTGACGAATACTGTAGTGGGCATCACCTTTCATGCCTCCATGAACAGCATCGTCAGCGACAGCACCTTTTCCGGGGTTCGAACCGGCGCCAATCTTAATGGCACCTACCACCAGTATTACTGCGAAGAAGAGGGCTACCTCCCTTACTGTGGGGCCAGCAACAATACCCTTGAGAACAACACCTTCTCGCACAACTCGACTGATCATGATGGTTATGGCATCTATTTAGGTTTCGCAGCCCGGGACAATACCATCAGGGGCAACACCATCTCCGGTTTCAATTAGGCTATGTCTGCGTTAAGTGTTGGAACAAATCTAACCTCTTGATTTTTCACGACCTACCTTTAGTTTGCAATTTACTTTAATTTCAATAAGTTAGTGTCACTTGAAATCGAAATCAACACTTAACGCACACATAGCCTTCAATTATGGGGTGTACATACCTGACTGGTATTGTTCCTACATCTATACCAGCTATTCATCCTGTCAGGATGGCAACACTGTCTATCAGAACAGCTTCATAGACAATTTCATCGACGACTACACCACCAGTTTCAAAACACAGATCTATGCCGACTGGGGCTACACGACCACCGTCTTCAATCTGGATGCGCCTGACGGCGGCAACTACTTCAATGATTTCGATGAGCCGGCCGAGGGCTGCGAAGATGCCAATGGCGATGGTTTCTGTGACATCTGCTATTACGGCAAGAATACCTACGACTGTTTGCCATGGACAACAGAGGAGGGCTGGTCACCCGAAGATGATGACGATTAGCACGAGTACTCCTTAAGGTACGACTAATAGTGGTCAACTGAGGATTTTAGGTTCAATGAAGGGTGGGCATTGCCCACTATTACAATGATAGATCGAGAGGTATTGGGTGGGCTGTGCCCAGCCTACTTGATCTATCTGGAATTCAATCATAGTGGATTCCAAAAACAGCTCATGAATTTCGTTTTGTGCTGTATTTTATCGCGAAATAAAGCTTCAGGACGCCGCCTGACTCCCACCATTAAACGGTCCCGCTTGCGCCTAACGGGGTAGGGGCCGCACAATTTTCCGAACGCCACAGCCAGCGATGACATACCGTCCAGGCATAAAAATAACGATTCGTATTCGAAGCTGTACTCACTCCGCGAACCACTTATTTTTCCGTTTGGACCGCGACATCCGCCCAACTGTGGCCTCACTGCTCTCTGACTGAGACACGGGGTAGACAGGATGCAGATAACCGGCATGCAATGGGGCGCAAAGCTCCTCAATTATGTGGACTTTCCCACTTCAGAGGTGCTGGGGCCGGAAGCCACCAGTGAACAGAACAAGGACCTCATCGACCGCTATGGCATGAGCACCCTGGAGTTGAATCCGATCCGCATGATGCCGAAAAAAGGCCGGCTGATCCCGGTGGCCTGTGACTTCAAGTGCGCCTTCGACACCGACACCCCGCCTGGAAGCGGCTGGAGCTGCCTGCCAGCCTGGACTCCTCCAACTACTCCGATTTCGAGCTGGAGGTGAACGAACTGCGCACCTATCAGGGCCAGTCGAATGTGTTCGTCACCAACGAGCTGGGCTCGGTCACCGCCATGACCTTTGGCGGGGGTGCCAACGCCCTGGTCACCGAACTGCTCGGTGAGGCGGGCAGCATCTCCTCGGATTTCGGCGGCAACCCCCCTTACGAGAAGATGTATGAGATCAGCCGCATCGTCTACAAGCACTGGCTGGATCAGAGCAACGTGCTGTTCATCATCGGCGGCAAGGCCAACAACACCGACATCTACACTACCTTCCGAGCGATGGCGGAGGCCCTGCGGGACTACTTCAACAGCCATGTCTATTCCGGTGGCAACGTGGTGTGCGGCACCATGCCAGGACGCTCCGGTGCGGTGCTGAAGACCGAGCTGGGGGACATCCCGGTCTACAATTCGGTGGTGGAGGCCCTGGAGGCTGACCACCACTTCAACGTAGCAGTGGTTCATGGAGAAGTTCGGCGTGGACGGCATCTATACGGCCGATAATCCAGTCTGCTCCACCAAGGGCGCGGTAGTAACCAATATTGCCGATATACCGACCGCCATGACTGCGGTCATGGCGCTGAATCAGGCCACACCCGATTTCGACTCCAGGGGCGATCTCTCCCTGAAGTGCTGGTTTGCCGATGATCTTGGGGACCTACTACTACCGCCCGAGCTGGATATTCAGCCGGTGCAGGCGGTCTCCCCCTATGGCGAACAGATCAAACTGGTGAACGATCAGATAGGGGTATCTTCCCCCGCCAAAGCATGAAGGATGCCTCAGGCGCCTCCATGATGGACCCAAAGAGCCAGATCACCCGCCTGTTCGGGATCAGTGTCCTGGATGTGGCTACCCACTCCTATGAGGATAATCTGGTGCTCTCCCTGATTCGGGAATATCCCGACAGCAACAGCCGCGCCCTCGCCAACGTCGCGCTGAATGCCTATATCAACCTGCACGACACACCCATGCTCACGGCGGCCTATGCAGCGCGCCAAGCGGGTAACAGCCCGAATACATCACTCTGCGCCGCCCTGAGCATCATTGGCCCAGGCATGGTGGCGGGTGCTAGAGAGAGCGCCCGGGCAATGCTCGACCTGTTTCGAAAATCCGGTCTTGCTGACCCGGCGGATGAGGAGTTCGATCTGCAACCCCTGCTCCAGCAAACCCAGGAGGAAGAGGCCATCGCCCATTTCATCGGCAGCGAAGAGGATGAACGCGCCAGGATCATGCTCGACGGCACCGCCGCGCGGGGGGCGAACTCTGTGTTCCTGCGTTACCTTCAGCTATTGCAGCAGGAAACCAACAGCTTCATCAGCGCCGACGCCGTACTGGCGGCGATCTGTTGCCATCTGGCCTGGAAACCTCTGCTGCACAAACGGCTCTCGGTCACCACGCTGTTCAACCTAGAAACCTCAGTTGAACACCGTGAAGGGTGCGCTTGTGGTGGTGCAGGGCAAGGCACAACGACGCGGAATAGTTGTTCTATTGCAAGGAGTTGTAACGCAGGCTTGCGCCGCCACAAGCGTGCCATTCGCAGTGTAGCGTTGCTCACCCAATAGGTGAAACCTTTCGATACTGATAAAAAACTTATTTTTTCAAAGCGATTAACGCAGTACATAGCGGTCAACTGAGGATTCTAGGTTCAACATGCCCTGGCATCTGCGCATCTTCTCCGCCGCTTTGGGGGCCTCGGTGCGTAGCGAACGCCAGACCGAAACCTCTTTTGGTGGAGTTTTGATGGAAGAGCTGGTCAAGGCCCTGGCCAGCTACGGGGTAAGCCGCAACATCTATTGCGTCAACATCGACGCGGTGATCGCGGTGATCCTGCTGAAGATGTTATGGCGACCCTTCGTGGCGGGTGAGATCGACGAGCAGTTCCTGGAGTATGGCGCCTTCACCACCTTCGTCTACGGACGTATGGTGGGCGAGGCGGCGGAGATCGAAGACCACACCAACCGTGGCCACAATATGGATACCCGCACCCCAGCCAGTCAGTGCCGGTTTGTCAATTAGCCTCCCCCCTGACAGGAGGGAGGTATTAAGTGTTTTCTCCCTGACAGAGCGAGGTATTAAGTTCCTCCCCCCTCGGCAGGGGGTGGCAAAAAAGTCCCTTCCCCCTTGCAGGGGGGAGGTTAGGAGGGGGGTAATCTTTCACTCAATGCGACGGAATAAACTGATAGCGGTGCACCATGTGGACAAAATCCTGCAAGGCTTTGATGTTGGTCGCCTCAGCCTGCGCACACCACTGCCGCAGGGCCTCCAGCCGTATCCCATGACTTGACGCCTTCTGCTCCCAGATCTCATGCAGTCGCAACTTGAATTGATAGACGGTGGCAAGTACTGAGCTCTGATCCAGCACCTCACCCAGCCTGATGCGTTCAACATCACTCAAAAGTACCGTCTCCCGCCGCGCCATCCGCTGGGCATA
>CBDVCD010000002.1:0-39352 GCA_965372385.1 uncultured Gammaproteobacteria bacterium
CATAATTTCAACTCGTTAACAGTAGAATGGAGCGGTCAACTGAGGAATCTAGGGTTACACAGAAGTAACAATGGATCAGGATATAGCGTCCTTCATGTCCTGCTCCTTCTTCTGTTCATGAAGCTCTATTTCTGCTTTACGTCGTAATTCCAGTATCTCTCCTCTCTCTTCGAGTCGTTTCTCAGCAGCACCACCTTTTTCCGGGATGGTCTGATCGCCGAACAGCACCTGCTTTAACAATCGCGCACCGAACTGCATCAGAGCGACATCCTCTTTTTCCATCGTCTCATAGAAGCCCTCTTCCAGGTCATAGGAGGAGCGGAAGGCATCACTGAGGACATAGCGGCGGAACCGGTCGGTATCATAAGAGCACATGAAAAAGAATTGGAGACTGGTATCCGAAGGGCGCCCGATCGCCGGCCCGGCAGATTTTTTCTTCAGGATCAGCTGCATCCACTCCTTGTTGACATGGTCATACTGCTCTACCTGCTGTTCCTTGCGATAATCGCTGATGGTGATGGAGCGATCCTCCTCATGTCCCTTACAGTGATCCTCCTTGACCAGAAAGAAGCGTGTCTCATCCTCTGTCGCGCCGGCCTCATGCACCGCCATATGACCCACCGGATAGTATCGACAGGCCGTAGGGCGATCCGCATAAACGCTGCAACCCTCGTCCGTCACAAACAGGCAGGCTCCATCATTGTCAGTGCGCAGCTTGACACCAGGCATACCGTCCTTATCCATCTCGAATGGAACGGTATGGTTCTTGAGTAATTCAGTACCGGAAATCCCCAGATTGTCTTTCAGGCGAATGATATCGTAGGGCGTCAGTTGAATATCAGCATGCTTACAGCAGGCGTTGAAGCAGGAGATGCCTTTATGGCATCTGAACTGAATCTCTGTGCCGGGCTCCAGAATCGTTGGCAGCAGATCGCTCTTGAAGGGTATATCAAATTTTTCACTCATCGGTCGTCCCCGAAATAACTTTCGAAACATCAATTATAAACTGCAAAGGAATATCAATTACCGCTGAGACTGTAACTGATATTCATTTATAGCCTCACTAAAGACAAAAAAGTCCGGGCACCTTGCGGTACCCGGACTCTTCAAGCCATCAGGCTATCAAGTAAGGCTTACTTGAACAGCTTGGACTTGTCCACCAGATCGACGTGAGCACGTCTGAAGCACTTGTAGGTCTTTGCTTCTTTGTCATAGATGGAGTTCACGAAGCACTTCCAGTTCTCCTCATCCACGAAGTTCTTATCCATGCGGTAGTAGAAGCCGGGATAACGGGACTCTTGACGAAACTGGATGTGTTTCATATGAGCTTCCGCGGTCAGAATGCGGTGATAGTTTTCCCAAGCACGCAACAGCTCATGCAGGTCTTTCGCACGCATCTTCAGCGAATCTTCCTTCAGAACGGTCAGTTTCTGCTCAGCCTGCTCCAGCATGTTGGCATTGGTGGTGTAGTAGGTAGCAACACCTGCAACATACTCGTCCATGATCTTCTGCAGGCGGAACTGCAGCATTTTTGGTGTGATGTAGTTGGGATTCACGTCGATCGCGGTGGAGTAGTCCTTGTGCTCCAAGTAAGTGCGGACTGGACGATAGATCTCTTCGGCCAGCTCATCAACGCTGGTGTCCAGCTCAGGCTTGTGGTCCTTGTTGTCCATGACGAACTTGACCATGGACTTGGCGCACATACGACCCTCGGCATGAGAGCCGGAGGAGAATTTGTGGCCAGAGGCTCCAACGCCATCACCCGCGGTGAACAGGCCCTGTACAGTGGTCATGCCACGGTAGCCCCAGTTCCAGCCGGTAGGCAGGTGATCTGGCACACCAGCTTCGCTCTCTGTGCTGGGCGCGCCCACATCGTCGGGACCGGAGACCCAGATGCCGCAGCAGCCGGAGTGAGAACCGAGCAGGTAGGGTTCGGTGGGCATCAGTTCGGAGTTCTTCTTCTCCGGCTCGATGTTCTCACCCGCCCAGATACCGCACTGGCCGATACACATGTCGAGGAAGTCTTCCCAGGCTTCAGCTTCCAGATGCTTGACTTCACGAGGAGACAGGGTCTTACGCAGGTTGGCCAGCGCAGTTACCGTATCCATCCAGATAGGTCCGCGACCTTCCTTCATCTCTTTCAGCATCAGGTGGTTACGCAGGCAGGAAGCGGGAACGGCAGCCTGACCATAAGGAGGATAGTCGTCCAGCATCTCCTTGTTGCGATCCATGTACACTTCACCAAAGGCATTGGTAGCCTTGGACTTGAAGAGCAGGAACCAGGCGCCTACCGGACCGTAACCGTCTTTGAAACGGGTAGGTACGAAGCGGTTTTCCATCAAGGTCAGCTCGGCACCTGCCTCGGCAGCCATGGCGTAGGTGGAACCGGCGTTCCAAACAGGATACCAGGCACGACCCTGACCCTCACCTACAGAACGGGGACGGAAGATGTTTACACAACCACCGGCCACCAGCAGGCAGGCCTTGCATTTATAAACAACGACTTTGTCTTCACGGGTAGAGAAGCCGACAGCCCCGGCTATGCGATTCTTGTCGTTCTTGTCGTTGATCAGTTTGACAATGAAGATACGCTCCTGGATGTTGTCCATACCCAGGGCCTTCTTGGCCGCCTCGGCGACGATCCACTTGTAGGATTCGCCGTTGATCATGATCTGCCACTTACCGGAACGTACAGGCTTACCACCGTCTTTCAGGGGAGTCATACCTTTTGAACCGTCAAAACGTTCACCGTTCTCATCGGTCTTCCAGATGGGCAGGCCCCACTCCTCAAACAGATGCACGGATTCATCAACATGGCGACCCAGATCATAGGCCAGGTCGTCGCGGGTGATACCCATCAAGTCGTTGGAGACCATGCGGGTGTAATCAGCAGGATCCTGCTCGGGACCAATGTAGGTGTTGATAGCGGACAGACCTTGAGCAACAGCACCAGACCGGTCCATAGCAGCTTTGTCTACCAGTTTAACCTTGATGTCGCCGCCGGCAGCCTCGATCCAGGGACCGATCTCGTATGCAGTACCACAAGCAGCCATGCCACCGCCGATGATGAGGATGTCTACCTCTTCTTCAACGACTTCGGGATTTCCGAATTCAGCCATTTTCAAATACCTCTGTAAAAACTTAATGCTTAACGCTAGACGTCACTTACTTGCAGATCAGCTCGCTGGGATCGCCAGCACGGTAACCGTTCTGCTCATTGTGGTTGAAGAAACCGTTTTCGGTGATCTTCGCAATGTCAGCAGCCGGCTTGTCACCGTAAGGATCGATAGAGCCTTCAGGCGTGGTGCGGATCGGGAACTTGAAGCGCTTCATAGTGCCGTTGCGGAACTTGATGGTCCACATGATGGAATCGGTACCGCGCAGAGGCTGTACGGAAGCACCCATAGGCACGATATCGGCGTAAGGACGTGCTTCGATGGCCTGCTGAGGGCAGATCTTGATGCAGGAATAACACTCCCAGCACTGCTCGGGCTCCTGGTTGAAGGCCTTCATCGCATGGCCGGTATCAGAACCGTCCTTGTCCAGCTTCATAAGGTTATGAGGGCAGATGTACATGCATGCGGTCTTGTCCTGGCCTTTGCAGCCATCGCACTTCTCAGTACGCACAAATGTTGGCATGGTTTTTTCTCCTAGATTTCACTGCAGTGATTCAGCCGCCGCAACATGCTACGGCTCAAGAAGATCAACCGGGCTTGACTACCCGATATCAATCATTTTTTCTTTCCTGGCTCAGTTCCAAACGAGGAACCACAACCATGAAATGGTCCCGATCTTTCCAGACCTGCTTTGCCAGGAAATCTAGCTCCACGCGAACGCATAGCTTTCGACCAGGACGGCACACAATAAAGGCTTCGTTCCTGATGTGCCAAACAATTTTTTAATGAGGCGTTATAAACTGCACTTATTGTTCTAGCTCACTGAAAAACCAACTTTTCCGCTCGGTTTTGTAACCGCTTATTTATCAGAACAAAATCCATAAACACCACATAATTTAAGGGTATAAACAGACACAGTCGAGCAAAGGATAGCCAGGCTGATCTATCCCTTTTGGTATATTAGAAATTACTCATCAAAGCTTATTCCAGGCCAATTTATTGCACCCACCATCAGTTCCGGTAAAGTGGCAACCTTTTGGAAATCGGTATTCAGGATGCCAAACCAAACACCTGACGCCTATCTTTTATTGGCCCCTGGCTGCGCGCATTGCCCCAGCGTATTGGAAGGACTGAGTCAACTGCTCAAAGCAGGTAAATTGGGGCGACTTGAGATAGTCAATATCGTCGCCCATCCGGATGCCGCCGCGCAGGCGCATACCCGTAGTGTCCCCTGGTGCCGCATCGGCCCGTTTGAACTCGATGGTGTGCAAACTCCCGATGAACTCGCCCAATGGACCCAGCATGCCACTGAGGGTACAGGTCTGGATCTCTACTATAGCCATCTACTCGAGACCCAACGCCCCCACAATGTGTCGAGTGCCATCGCACAAAATCCTGCCTCACTCGTCGACCTGCTGAGCCTGTTGGAAGACAATACAACTCCAATGAGCGTCAGAATCGGCATAGGGGTGGTACTGGAAGAACTGCAGGGGAACCCAGTCTTGCTGCATGCACTCCCCACCCTACAGCGCCTTGCCCTTTCCAGCGAGGCAAACACACGGGCCGATACCGCCCACTATCTGGGCCTGATCAACAGCAAGGAAGCCTTTGCCGCACTCAACAAACTGCTGCAGGATGAGCACCCGGACGTGCGGGAGATCGCCGCCGAATCAATCGAGACGCTCACGCATAAGCCATGAACAGACAGCAGCAGATAATTGCCGTACACGCCGCCTTCATCAATGAGGTGGTGCTGTGCATCCTGAATCGACAACGACAGACTGATTTCGAGCAGTTGATGAAATCGGCTGACGAGAACGGCTGGACCGATCTGACGGCCTCCATCCGCCAGATCATGCAAGGCAGGCGGGACATGGAACTGCTCAACACCCTGGATGAGGAAGATCAGGTGATTGCCGAAGCCATCCTGCGCGGCCTGCAGGACCCGTCCACCCTGCCCGCCCCCAACAGCAAACCGGATGCCACCATGGCGGCCCCCGGCTTGGCCTCCATGATCCATGCCGCCGCCTCGGGCAACCCCCAGGCCCTGCAACTCATCGCCAACATGGCGGAGCAGATGAGCCGGGCAGGAGGCCCCATGGCCAGACTGGCCTCGGTCATACGCCCCATGATCAATGGGGAACGTGACCCACATATCTTGTGTAAAAAGATGGATGGCCAGACCGAAGAGATAGTGCTCGGCATCCTCCACGAGCTCAAACAACTGGAACAGAACTAATGGCAAGAAGACTCCTCATAATGGGTGCCGTCAGCGGCATGCTTTGTGTCATCCTGGGCGCTTTTGGAGCACACGGCCTGGAAAACCAACTCCCCGCCCACCACCTTGAATGGTGGCAAAAGGCAGTCGATTATCAGGCCCTGCACAGCCTTGCCCTGCTGGCCGTTGGTCTGCTCGCCCTGCAACAAGGCTCCAGGCTTCTACAATGGTCCGGCTGGTCATTTCTCATCGGCATCCTGCTCTTCTCCGGCAGCCTCTATCTGCTGGCCCTGACCGGTAACCGTACACTGGGTATGATCACGCCGTTCGGTGGCCTGGCCTTCATCATCGGCTGGTGCTGCCTGACCCTTGCCGCCTGGCGACTACCTAAGTAGTGGATACCACTGCGTTCAAAAATCGCCTGCAGAAGAACCAACGCCACTGGGGCAAGTGGGCAAGACGGCGTGGAATAAGCTGTTATCGAATCTACGACCGGGATATTCCGGAATTTCCTCTTGCGATCGACTGGTACGAAGCACAGGTGCATGCCCAGACCTTTTCCCGTAGAGGCTTCGAGGAGCAGGAGCGGGAACAGGAAGAGCGCATTGCTCAGGCAATCTGCGAGGTATTCGAGATCAAACCACAAGAGCTGGCCTTCAAAACACGCCAGCGCCAAAGGGGGCTAAGCCAATATGAAAAGACCGGTGCCCGGGGGCGGCCGTTCACGGTGCATGAGGCCGGTCTTGCCTTCGAGGTGGACCTGCACAGCTACCTGGACACCGGTCTGTTTCTCGACCATCGCATTACCCGCGCCCTGGTGCGGGACAGGTCCGCGGGCAAACGGGTATTGAACCTCTTTGCCTACACCGGAAGCTTCACCGTCTACGCAGCCGCTGGAGGCGCCCATGCCACTACCACAGTGGACCTCTCGAACACCTATCTGGAGTGGGGACGGCGCAACCTTGAGCTGAACGGACTGAGTTCAGACCAACATGAATTTATCCGCGAGGATGTCTTCACCTATCTGGATCAGGCCATCCGTCAGCGTAAACAATTCGGGCTGATCGTGCTCGATCCACCCAGCTTCTCCAACTCCAAGAAGATGCTGGCGACTCTGGATGTGCAGAGAGACCACTCCAGATTGATCTCCGCCAGCCTGTCACTCCTCAAACAGGGCGGTGAGCTCTTCTTCTCCACCAATCGCCGAAAATTCAAGCTCGATGCAGAACTCATGAGTAGCGGAATTTGCGAGGAGATCACCCGCCAGACAGTGCCAGAGGACTTCCGCCGCCACCCTTCCCATCGATGCTGGCTCTTCCAGAATTCCTGACCGACCCGGCGGGTCCAATAGCCCTGTTTCTAGGCAGCTTTCTCGCTTCCACCCTGCTGCCCGGCGGCTCAGAGGCGATGCTGTTGGTTGCGGTCCACCAGCAACCGGAATCACAACCAGCGTTCTGGCTGATTGCCACTCTGGGCAACACACTGGGCGGACTGAGCAGTTGGCTGATCGGCTGGTGGCTGGCCAGGCGTTTTCCCGGCAAGGGACTGAGCAAACCCCACCATCAGCAGGCACTGCAACGCATCTCACGTCGAGGCAGTCCGGTTCTGCTCTTTTCCTGGTTACCCGTGATCGGCGACCCCCTTTGCCTGGCCGCCGGCTGGAGCGGGATCAGACTCTTACCTGCCACCCTGTTCATCGGCTGTGGCAAGGGTTTTCGCTATGCGGTGCTACTTGGACTATTTGGAGTCTAAACTTAGCGAGGCTCTGCCTCAATTTCCAGCGAGGCTGAACCTCAGACCGTCGAATCATGAGTCGCTATAATCCATACCTTGACACGAAAGAATTGCCTCACACGGAGACACGAAGGCGCGGATAAGAATAAAAAGATCATTTACCTACATGGATAATGGTACAAGTAGCAACGCATTAGAGCAGGAAGCCCGTAAGTAGAATTACGCATGCCTACACGGACGTAGGTGGTAGAGCTGCGCCTGGAGCAAGCAGCCGAGAACAACGCAGGAGCAGTTACCGAGGAGCAGTGCCGGCTCATTCATCTTTTTTTCTCCGTGTCTCCGCGCCTCCGTGTGAGAACATTTTTTCTTATTACGAATCCTTCCAAACAGAGGGAGAGGTATTTATACGCACAAAGAAATAATTTGACTCATTTGTAAAGACGTTGATGGCTCAAGGATTTCTAGTGCTACTTTCGCCAAAAGGCGGGGGTCAAAAGCACCAGCAGGGTAAAGATCTCCAACCTCCCCAGCAACATGCCGAAGCAGAGTATCCATTTAGCCGGATCTTCCAGGCTGGCATAGTTGGACCCTACACCCGCCAGACCAGGCCCAAGATTGTTGATACTCGCAGCCACCGCGGAAAAGGCGGTCATCAGATCCAGACCGGTGGAGGCCAGTACCAGATACATGACAGAGAAACTCGCCACATAGAGGGCAAAAAATCCCCAGACCGCCTCCACCACGCGCCTGGGAACGCTCTTATGCCCAATCAGGATTGGGATCTCAGCATTCGGATGAATCAGACGGTTGATTTCACGTACGCCCTGTTTGATCAGAAGCAGAAACCGGATCACCTTGATGCCACCGCCCGTTGATCCCGCACAGCCGCCGACAAAGCTGGAAAACAGCAGAATGATTGAGATAAAACCCGGCCAGAGTGAGTAATCAGCCGTGGTAAAACCGGTGGTCGTACCGATGGAAACCGCCTGGAAAAGACCGCGGGTGAAGGATTCACTCCAACTGTTGTAGACCCCCATGCCATACAGGGCAACAGAGACCATCAGAAAGACCAGCCCAAGGATGGTGATGTAACCCCGGAACTCAGAGTCATTGAAATAGACCCACAGGGAACGGCGTCTGATGACCAGGAAATGGAGTGCAAAGTTAATCCCTGAGAGCAGCATGAAGACCACGGCAACCATCTCGATCAGGGTACTGTTGTAGTACCCCATACTGGCATCATGCGTAGAGAAGCCGCCGATAGCCACCGTCGAGAAGGCATGCCCCAGGGCATCGAAAGGCTCCATCCCCGCGATCCAGTAGGCCAACCCGCAGGCTACCGTGAGCGCCAGGTAGATAAACCACAGGGCCTTGGCGGTCTCGGTGATGCGCGGCGTCAGCTTGTTGTCCTTCATCGGCCCCGGCGTCTCCGCCCGGTAGAGCTGCATGCCACCGATACCCAGCATCGGCAGTACCGCCACGGCCAACACGATGATCCCCATACCACCCAGCCACTGCAGCTGCTGCCGGTAGTAGCGGAGAGAAAGCGGCAGTTCGTCGATCCCGACGATGACGGTGGCCCCGGTGGTGGTCAGCCCGGATACCGACTCAAACACCGAATCGGTGAGCGACATCTGAGAATTTTCCGTGAACAGGAAGGGCAGTGCCCCGGTAAGTCCCAGCACGGTCCAGAACATCACCACCACCAGAAAACCGTCCCTCACCCGCAACTCCTGGTGCTTGCTGCGCACCGGCGCCCAGATGGCAAGCCCCAAGCCAAGCGTTAGTATGAAACCGTCGGTGAAGCCGAGGATCGCACCATCATCAAACCAAAGAGAAACCAGGATTGGCGGCAGCATGGACAGACTGAAGACCATGAGCAAGACGCCGAGGATGCGCTGTACCACGGAAAGATGCATGCAGATGCCTAAACCTGGAAGCAGCAGTTGGACGGGGTGCAGCGCGCGTCATATTTGGTGTGTAGCAAGACACACCAACGAGTAATAGCTGGGCCTATTGGGAGGAGGTGTAACGATGCCACACGCCAAATACGGCGTGCGATGCTCCCTGTAGCGTTCTCATCTATAGGGTAAACGCTGATTGCACGCGAATACATCATATTGTCATTAACTTGTGATTTACACACAGCGGTCAACTGCTGTTTCTAGGTTGAATCAGAACCCTGCTCATAGGAATGTCACCCCGACCTGGAAGAGCTTTTCCACCGCCCGTATCTTGCGCTTATCCACCAGAAACAGGATCACATGGTCCTCACTCTCTATCACTGTGTCGTGATGGGCGATGAGTACCTCCTCACCCCGTACGATGGCACCAATCGTCGTCCCGGCAGGCAGTTTTATCTGTGCAACCATCCTTCCCACGACTTTCGAAGAAGACTTGTCACCATGGGCCACCGCCTCCATGGCCTCCGCCGCTCCCCGGCGCAGCGAGTGGACCTGGACCACATCTCCCCGCCGGACATGGGTCAGCAGACTGCCGATCGTAGCCTGCTGGGGAGAGATGGCGATATCGATGGTGCCACTCTGCACCAGATCCACGTATGCGGAACGATTGATCAGCGACATCACCCGCCCGGCTCCCAGCCGCTTGGCCAGCATGGCGGAGAGGATATTGGCCTCATCGTCATTGGTCACCGCACAGAAGACATCGGTGTTTTCGATGTTCTCTTCCAATAACAGCTGCTCATCCGCTGCATCCCCATGCAGCACGATGGTCATATCCAGACGCTCGGCGATCTCCCGGGCACGCTCCTTGTTTGTCTCGATCAGCTTCACCCGATACTGATGCTCCAGGGACTGGGCCAGACGTCGGCCGATGTTACCGGCGCCAGCGATGATCAACCGCTTATAGGGCTTCTCCAATTTGCGTAACTCACTCATCACGGCCCGGATGTTTTCCGTCGCCGCAATGAAGAAGACTTCGTCATCCACCCTGATTCTGGTATTCCCCCGGGGCTGGATCACCTCACCCTCGCGGTAGATGGCGGCCACCCGGGCTTCCACGTCAGGCATGTGGTCATACAGTGCGCAGAGTTCGTGGCCGATCAGCGGTCCGTTGCTATAGGCCCTGACAGCCACCAGGCGCACCCGCCCCTGCGCAAAATCGAGCACCTGTAAGGCACCCGGGTATTCGATCAGCCGCAAAATATATTCCGTCACCACCTGTTCCGGACTGATCAGCACATCCACCGGAAAGGCCTTGTATTCGACCGGAAAGGCCTTGTGTTCGAACAGCTTGGGTTGGTCCAGATAACCCTGCGCCCGAACCCGGGCAATCTTGGTCGGGGTATGGAAGATGGTATAGGCCACCTGGCAGGCCACCATGTTGGTCTCGTCGCTGTTGGTCACTGCCAGGATCATATCCGCATCCTCCGCTCCCGCCCTGAGCAGCACATCCGGCTGAGCGGCATGCCCTTTGACGGTATTCAGATCGAGCCGGTTCTGCAGATCTATCAACAGCTCCGCATTTTGATCCACCACGGTGATGTCGTTGGCTTCGCTGGCCAGCGCATTGGCGACAGAACGACCTACCTGTCCCGCTCCCAGGATTATGATTTTCATGATTTCAACCGCCTGTCATCACAAATGTTGGCGCATATTAACCGAGTTGGGAACAGGCAAACAGGCTTTGGGGTAAGAATGTCGGCACCTGGTGTTGGTAGCGGAACAATCAGCGCCGGTCCTTGATCTCAATCTCCAGTGAGCGCAGCTTGCGGTAAAGATGGGTTCGCTCCATGCCCACATCCTTTGCCATGTGGGAGATGTTGCCGTCATGCTGCTTCAACTGGTATTCGAGATAGACCTTCTCGAACTGTTCCCTGGCCTGACGCAGGGGTTGATCGAAGGAGACAATGCATTCCAGCGCCGTTGTCGCGACGCCCAGCTCACTTGCACCCAGGGCGGACTCCACCTCATCCTGAGTGATCTCGGCGCCCGCCCCCAGGATCAATAACCGTTGCACCAGGTTCTTCAGCTCACGCACATTCCCATACCAGGGGTGGTTGCGCAGCTTGTTCTGTGCGCCCACGGTAAAGTGACGATAGGGCAGCCTTTCATGGGTGACATACCAGTCCACATAGAAATTGAGCAGTTCCGGCACATCTTCCGCATGCTCCCGCAATGCCGACATATGCAGTGGCACCACATTGAGATGGTAGAAAAGATCCTCGCGAAAGGTCCCCGCCCGTACCAACTCATCCAGGTTGTGCTGGGTGACGGCGATGATACGGACATCGATACTCACCGGCTCAGTCCCCCCAACCCGAAGGAATGAACCGGTATCCAGGGCGCCTACCAGTTGGGCCTGGGCCTCCAGATCCATATCCGCCACCTCATCCAGAAACAGGGTCCCACCGGCTGCCTGCTCGAGACGTCCATAGTGGATACGGCCATCCTCTTCCTGGCCAAACAGCTCCCTGGCCGCATTGGTTTTGGCGATGGCGCTGACCGCCACATCCACGAAGGGACGGACCCGGCGGCTGCTCTGTGAGTGCAGGTAACGAGCCAGGGTTTCCCGACCACTGCCCGGCTCGCCGGTTATCAGCACCCAGGTATCGTGCTGGGCGATACGTTTCACCTGCTCACGCAAACGCTGCATCAGGGGGCTGCGGCCAGCCGGCTCATACACCGCCTGACTGTGCCGACGCAGACCCACATTCTCCTGCTTCAGCTGTTCCGCCTCCAGGGCACGCTCCACGGTCAGCAGCAGTTTCGCCAGGGAGAGCGGTTTTTCGAGAAAATCATAGGCACCCAGCCGGGTCGCCTCCACCGCGGTCTCGATCGTACCATGGCCCGACATGACGATAACCGAACAGGGCAGGCCCTCCTCGTCCTCCCCCCACTCCTTCAGCAGGGTGATGCCATCCACATCCGGCATCCAGATATCGAGCAGGATCAGATCCGGCCGGCGCTCCCGCAGGGCCCGCCTGGCCGCCTGGCCGTCCTCCGCCACCATGACCTCATAGTTCTCATCCTCAAGGATCTCCTTCACCAGGTTGCGGATGTCCGGTTCGTCATCCACCACTAGAATATTGGCCCCACTCATTCTGCTTTTTCCTCCACCTCATCCAGCATGGGCAACTGTATAATCATGCAGGCCCCATGGGGGCTATTCTCCGCCCAGATATTACCCCCATGCTCTTCAACAATCTTTTTCACGATGGCCAGACCCAGGCCGGTTCCCTTCGGCTTGTTCGTCACATAGGGCTCGAACAGGTGCTGCATCATCGATTCATTGAACCCCGGGCCGTTATCTTGCACCCGTAGTTCATAAAAAGGGCGGTCATCGCGGGTCACGCCCTGGGTCGTCACACTGAGTGCACCATCCGCCTGTCCCGCCACCGCCTCCTGGGCATTTTTCACCAGGTTATGCACCATTTGCCTTATGCGCAAAGGATCGACCTCGACCCTCGCCCCCCTGGCATGCAATTCAGCCCGAAAACTGGCGCTGCTGTCTACCCCCCGATAGAGATCCACCACCTCATCGATCAGGCTATCTGCCTCCAGGACCTTGAATTCCACCTTGGGCGGCCGGGCATACTCGGAAAAGTCATTCACCATCGACTTCATCGCCTCTACCTGTTGCACGATGGTATGGGTGGCCCGCTCCAGCACCTCCGCCTCTTTCTCCGGCATCGTCGTCAGGTATTTACGCCGCAGACGTTCAGCCGAGAGCTGAATCGGCGTAAGGGGATTTTTGATCTCATGGGCCAGCCGCCGGGCCACTTCACCCCAGGCCGCATCCCGCTGGGCGCTGATCAACGCGGTGACATCGTCGAGTAATACGATATGGCCCTTGCGACCATTGGGCTGGGCAAACGGAGTGACTCTGCAGATCAATACCTTGCGCCCACCTCCCCCATACAGGGTCAGCTCACCACGCCACTCCTGGCGGTTTTGCAGCAGGGGCTCACGCAGGGCATCGACGAACTGCCGCAGTACCGTTGACTTCAGTGCCAGTGATTGCAGCGGAATATCCGTCATCTGCTTCAGTTCGACACCCAGAATCTTTTCCGCCGCCGGATTTGCCGTGCGCAGTTTATGCGTGGCATCGAAGGTCAAGACCCCGGAGGAGAGCCGACCGAGCACGGCCTCCAGATAGGCCCGCTGTCCCTCAACCTCCCGCTGACTACGGTTGGCCTGGTCACGGGCCTGAGCAATACGCCGGGTCATGGTATTGAAGGAGGCTACCAGGAAGGCCAGCTCGTCCCCCCAACGAGGCACTGGCAGTTGACGATCATAATCCCCCTCCGCCACCGCCCGGGTGCCTTCCGCGATGTTGGTGATCGGCGCCACCATCCGACGGGCCGAGAAGAAGGCTACCCAGACGGCCGACAATACCCCGAACATCAGCACCAGGAAGAGCGTCAGGGAAAAGTTGCGTTTCAGGGACTGGCGCAGGTAAGAGAGCTCCTTGTAGCGGTTATAGGCCAGCTCCAGTTTGTCTGAAAACAGACTGACCCGCTCAGAAGAGGGGTAGATCCCAAGCAGGGCAAATTGCCTGCCGAAACGGTCGGGTACGGCAACCCGCACCAGCAGTTCACCATTTTCCCTGATCAGACCCACATAGCTGTGGTCATCCCTCAGCTGCTGCAGGATGAAGTCATCCGGTTTGGCCGGGACCAGTTCGCTGGCCACTGCATTGGAGTAGGCGATGATCTGGCCATTCAACTCCACCAGGGAGAGTTCCAGTGCGCCCGATTGTTGACGCAGGGCGGCGATTGTCAGGGAGAGGGCGGTCTCAGAGGCATCGTCGATGCTCAGCATCTGCTGCTCGGTATATTTGAGCCAGACCCGCTGATTCAGGTCGAGGGATGCCTGCCCCAGCTCACGGGCATTCTCCATGGCCTGATCGATCCTTACATCGAACCAACTGTCGATGCCACCCTGCATAAAGCTGAAGGAGTAGTAGTAGACCACACCCACCGGCGCCAATGAGATCAGGATAAAGATGATCACCATGCGCACGGTAAGCCGCGATCCCGCCCGGTGACGCAGGTACTGGCGGATCAAGCGGATGGTATTGAAGGAGATCAGGGCGATGAGAATAGACATGCCCACCAGGTTGACCAGCAATAGGGGGACAAAATAGCGGCTCAGCTCGGCCGAGTTCTGCACCGCACTGCTCATCAGATGCAGGGAGACCAGCAGCAAAACCAGCAACAGGGCAACGGCGATGCCGCCGAAACGAAGACGTCTTACTGCGCGAGTGGCCATTGGCTCCATCCACTCGTCATTTTCCACTCCTTACCCAGATAGGCCAGCGGACGCAGGGGCAGAGGCAGGGATTCGATATCCAGCTCCGCGCGAATGCGTACATGGTAGTCTACCGTCGGGTCCAGATCGTCGGCTGCAACCAGCTTGAGGCTGTTCAGCTCACCCAACGCATTCAGGGCCGCCTCCTGGGTAACAAAACTCTTCTCCTCCTCAGTCTGCAGATCCACCACTCGATAGAGCCCAGTCAGCGCATGATAGCGAATCTGTCGGCGCAGGCTGAACTCAGCGGGCCGCTGTTCCCAGAAGCTGCGCCACACCTTCTCGACCTGGACCTGCACCTCCAGGGTGAGTGGCACCCCGTTGCTCAATGCCTCGAGCGCGGTCTCACTCAAGCGGTACTCGATCTGCATATTTATCAGATAGCGGCTCTCCTGCTTCGCAATCTGAACATCATGAATCGTAAACTCTGCCGCCGACACCCAACCCGCCCAAAACCAGAGCAAGCAGAGCGCATACAACCTGCTCGAGCTGTTCATAGCGCTGCCTTCACCAAGCGTGCGTAATAGAAACCATCCATATTCAACCTACCTGGTGCGATCTGACGGCCCACCACGCGGGCCTCCCCCCAAGCCTCATCGAGAGGGGATTCCCCGGCATCCATGGCCTGCTTTAGAAATGCCGATACCTGTAGTTCATTCTCTTCCGGCAGGATGGAGCAGGTGGCGTAGAGCAACAGGCCACCCGGTTTCAACAGCGGCCAGATGGCGCGCAGGATGTGCGCCTGCAGCTCGACCAGGGCAGCAATGTCCCCGGGACGGCGCAGATATTTGATATCCGGGTGGCGGCGCATCACCCCGCTAGCCGAACAGGGTACATCCAGCAGGATACGGTCATACTGCCTGTCCGCCCACCCGCCGGTCGGCCGGGAGGCATCCCCCACCACCAACTCGGCATCGAGCACCAGACGCTGCAGATTTTCCCTGACCTGCTGCAGCCGCTGCTGATCCACATCCACCGCCGTTACCCGCAATTCCTCCGCCACTTCCAATATATGGCCGGTTTTTCCACCTGGGGCGGCACAGGCATCGAGAACCTGTTGCCCCGACCGCAGGTCCAGGAGTTCAGCGGCAAATTGGGCGCCTCCATCCTGCACCGAAACCAGACCCTGCTCGAAACCGGGTAAGTTCTCTACATCTACCGGCCGTTCCAGCTCCACTCCCGAATCAGTGGCGGCAATGGTGCCGGCACCCATACCCGCCTCTTGCAGGCGTAACAGATACTCATCCCGGGTGACAAGCCTCCGATTCACCCGCAGGCTCATGGGGGGACGGTCGTTGAGCGCCGCCAGCCGCTCCTGCCACTGTTCCGGCCAGCGTTGTTGAATGCGCTGCAACAGCCACAAAGGCATGGCGGCGCTGGCCGCGGCATCGCCAGCCTGACCTTCCAGCAAGCTCTCCCGACGGCGTTGAAATTCCCGCAGCACCCCATTGATCAGACCGACTGCCCAGCGTTTGTGCAACTTGTTTGCAGCCCCAGCGGTCTCATGCACGGCGGCATGATCCGCTACCCGCAGATAGAGCAGTTGATACAGACCGATGAGCAGCAGGGCGGTGATATCCCGATCCTTGGTCCTGAGGGGTTTCTTGAGCAGCTGCCCGAGCAACCAAGCGAGCCGGGGATACCAGCGCATCACCCCATAGCTCAGTTCCTGGGCCAACCCCCGGTCACGAGGGTCGACAAGCTTGTCCAGGAAACCGGGCGCCACCTCCGAGAGTGAGCGTCCACTCAGGACCTGCTGCAGAATACGCGCCGCCAGCAGACGGGGATTGGCCTGCTGGGAATGACTTACTGTCGTCACCGCATCAACCGAGGACAACACCGTCCACCTTATGGGCATTGAGAAAATCCGTCGCCGCCATGGCCCGCTTGCCAGGCATCTGCAACCGGGTGATTCGCAGGATTCCCTCTCCCGTGGCCACTTCTATACCCTCCTTGTTGGCGATCAGGATGGCTCCGGGCTTGGCAGCATGCTCACCCTGCAACACCATGGACTCCCAGATGCGCATCATCTTGCCCTGGTAATCGGCCTGAGCCACGGGCCAGGGGTTAAAGGCCCTGACCTGCCGATCGATCTGGCGGGCCGACTGACTCCAGTCGATGCGGCTCTCCTGCTTGTCCAGCTTGCTGGCATAGTTGGCCCGGGGTTCATCCTGGGGCTCGGCCACGACACTACCCACCGCCAGACCAGGCAACACCTCCAGCAACGCCCGAGCACCCAGGGCTGCCAGCCGGTCATGTAATGAGCCACCGGTATCATTCCCATGAATAGGACACTTCAGGGCATGTAGCATGGGACCGGTATCAAGACCCGCCTCCATCTGCATGATGGTAATACCTGACTCCTCATCCCCCGCCAGGATGGCACGTTGGATGGGAGCGGCCCCCCGCCAGCGGGGCAGAAGTGAGGCATGGATATTGATACAACCGAGTCGCGGTGTATCCAGCACCGCCTGGGGCAACAGCAGGCCATAGGCCACGACCACCATCAGATCCGCATGCAATGCCGCCAAGGCGGTCTGCTCTGTCTCATCTTTCAGGGATCTGGGCTGGCGCACCTCGATTCCGTGGTCCAGCGCAAGCTGTTTTACCGGACCGAAGCCCAGCTTGCGCCCGCGCCCCGCGGGGCGGTCAGGCTGGGTATAGACAGCCACCAGCTTGTGCTCACTGATCAACAGTGCCTTGAGTGCCTCCGCCGCAAAATCGGGGGTTCCAGCAAAGATGATCTTCAGCGACTCAACCATAAATATCACTCGCGGTGGGTAAAAAATCGATCGCCAGGTTTGGGACCAAGGTCTCAGACATCTCCCTGGCTGTGCATAGATTATTCAATAAACTGCCAAATGGGACGTTAAATAACCTGATGAGCACCGGTACTCTCCAGATTTTGCCGCCCCTCCTTCTCCAGCTTCTTACGGATGCGTTGCCGCTTGAGACTGGAGAGATAATCGACAAACAACTTACCGTCCAGGTGATCTATTTCGTGTTGAACACAGACTGCCAGCAAGTCGTCAGCCTTCATTTCAAGGGGTTCACCCTGCCGATTGAGGGCGCGAATACGAATGTGGGCGGCACGGGTCACCGGCTCATAGACTCCGGGTACGGAGAGGCATCCCTCCTCCATCTGTTCCTCACCATCCTGCTCGATAATTTCCGGATTGATCAGGCACAGCGGTTGATTTTTCTCCTCGGAGAGATCGATCACCAGCACCTGTTTGGCCACATTCACCTGGGTGGCCGCCAACCCAATGCCTGGGGCCTGATACATGGTTTCAAACATGTCATCCACCAGGCGACGAATGGATTCATCCACCATGGCAACAGGTTTGGCCTTGTTGCGTAAACGCGGGTCGGGGAAATAGAGGATATCGAGTATCGCCATCAGTTTATCCAAGCTCTATAAAATGGTTGCGGGACCTTACGCTAACATCATGATCATACTGGAATCTGGGGATAATTTCCGATAGGAATTCAGGCAAATCGGAAGAAACAGACCCGGTGCTGACCAAGGAAAACAATATGTATTATTTTAAGCAAAATTTCGTCGGACTCATTTTTGGCCTGCTGCTCTCCTGCAATGCTTTGGCTGCCGGGCCAATCGCCCTCAATCCCACGCACCCTGACAGGCACCATGTCGTTAAAGGGGACACCCTATGGGATATTTCCGCCTTGTTTCTGCGGGATCCCTGGCTCTGGCCCGAGGTCTGGTTCGTCAACCCCCAGATCGAGAATCCCCATCTCATCTATCCCGGTGACGAGGTCATCCTGACCTATAAGGATGGTCAGGATGGTCGTCCCCTGCTGACCCTGAAACGGGACCCTGATCGCAACAAACTCTCTCCCGCAGTGCGCGCAACCCCGCTGGAGACCGCGATACCCACCATTCCCATCGACGCCATCGCCCAGTTCCTTACTCACCCCTATGTGATGGAGGAGGGTGAACTGGATAGCGCGCCCTATGTCGTTCATTTCCTGGACGATCACATCGCTGGCGGCGCCGGCATCAGCCTCTATGCACGCAGCATCGAGCAGCAACAACCCAGCCACTACACCCTGGTACGCCCCGGCAAACCCTATGAAGACCCGGACACCCAGGAGATCCTGGGCTATGAAGCCACCTACATCGGTACGGCCAAGCTGCAGCGGACCGGTGACCCGGCCAAACTCCTGATTAGCACGTCCAAGATCGAGGTCCTGATCGGTGACCGTCTGATCCATGTGGAGGATGAAGAACCCCTGGTTAATTTCCAGCCCACTGCTCCCGAGGTCGATATCCAGGGACGCATCATCTCGGTGCTCAATGGGGTCTCTCAGATTGGACAATACAACGTGGTGGTACTCAACAAAGGCGCGCGGGATGGCCTGAAACCCGGTCATGTGCTGGAGGTTCTGCAGGGCGGGTATCCAATACGTGACATCGTGGCCGGACGCGGCGATACTGTCACACTGCCCCTGGAAAAGGCGGGAGTCCTGATGGTTTTCCGCACCTTCGACCGGGTCAGCTTCGCCCTGATCATGCATGCCACCAAAGCGCTGCATATCCTGGATTGGGTCCGTCCACCAAAGGGTTAAACCCACTGACTAAGGTCATGGATGATCCAGCACTCGCATGAAACAATCCAAGCTCCAGGCCTGGCTGCTAGTCAGCCAGGCCCCCGGCATTGGTTGCCGAACATTCCAGAAACTGCTGACCCATTTCGAAACCCCGGATGCCATTCTCGCTGCACCCAGGGGGCAACTGCAGCAGGCCGGCGTCCCACCACAGGCAATCGATTTTCTGCTCGCCGCGGATCTGACTCTGATTCGGCCCTCCCTGGAGTGGTTGGAGCAACCCGAAAGACATCTGCTGACCCTGACGGATCCGCGCTACCCACCCCTGCTGGCCGAAATCCACGACCCGCCGCCCCTCCTCTATGTACATGGGGACCCCATAGGGCTCAGTCAACCGCAACTGGCCATCGTTGGCAGCCGCAACCCTACTGCCTCGGGGGTCAGCAATGCCCGGGAGTTTGCCGCCTGTCTTGCCGGCGCCGGTCTGACCATTACCAGCGGCCTGGCGGTGGGCATTGACGGGGCCGCACACCAGGGCGCCCTGAGGAACGGCTTGAGCATCGCAGTAACCGGGACCGGCCTGGACCGGGTCTATCCCGCGCGACATAAGGAACTGGCCCACCGCATCGTCGAGCATGGCCTGCTGGTCTCTGAATACCCACCGGGGACCCTGCCCAAAGCGGAAAATTTCCCCCGCCGCAACCGCATTATCAGCGGGCTCTCACTGGGTACCCTGGTGGTGGAGGCCACCCCCCGCAGTGGCTCCCTGATTACCGCTCGCCTGGCACTGGAGCAGGGACGTGAGGTGTTCGCCATCCCCGGCTCGATCCATAATCCCCTGGCACGAGGCTGTCATATTCTGCTCCGCGAAGGGGCAAAGCTGGTGGAATCGGCCCAGGACATCATCGATGAGTTGGGCGCCCTGCTGGGCAGTCTGGTATCATCCGCGCAGGAGTCAGCTCCCGTCACGGATCAAAATGGGCCCAAACTGGATCCGGACTATGCAAAACTGCTTGAAGCGATGGGTTTCGACCCCATATCCGTGGACGAACTGATCACCCGCACCGGCTTGGCCGCGGAGTCGGTTTCGTCCATGTTGCTCTTGCTTGAACTGGACGGGCATGTATCATCAGCACCAGGCGGCTACTATTGCCGCACGGGGAAATCTGAATCCCGCAGCGGCGGGAGAGAGTAAGCATGAACGAAAATGTGGTCGACATCCTAATCTACCTCTACGAAAACTATATGGACGGTGAACAGGCGCCACCATCCGACCAGAATGAACTGCACGATGAACTGTTGCAGGCCGGCTTTCCCGCCAGCGAAATCGACAAGGCCTTCGACTGGCTGGACGACCTGGCTCACAACTCCCAGTCTCCCCAAGGGGAGGCCCATAAGAAACAGTCGATGCGTATCTTCACCGATGAGGAGAGCGCACGTCTCGATCTCGACTCCCGCGGCCTGCTGGTGTTTCTGGAGCAGAACAACATTCTGACCCAGACCGCGCGGGAGCTGGTCATCGAGCGGGCTCTGGCGCTGGACACGCCGTTCATCGCTGAAGAGGAGCTGAAGTGGATCATCCTGCTGGTGCTGATGAATCAACCTGGCCAGGAGGATGCCTTCGCCCGCATGGAAGAGATGGTCTACAACGAGACCCCTGTCTTTCTCCATTAGTCACCATCGCATATGTCATGCGCGGGGCGGTAATCTGCCCCGCGTTTTTTTTGGAACTTGAACTTTCATGAATCTGGTTATTGTTGAATCGCCGGCCAAGGCCAAAACCATCAAGAAATACCTGGGAGGGGGCTTTGAGGTCCTTGCCTCCTACGGGCATGTGCGGGATCTGGTCCCCAAGGAGGGTGCGGTCGACCCTTATCACAACTTCGCCATGAAGTACCAGGTGATCGAAAAGAACGACCGCCATGTGCAGGCAATCGCCAAGGCCTTGAAGAGATCCGACGCCCTCTACCTGGCCACTGACCCGGACCGCGAAGGCGAGGCCATATCCTGGCATCTCTCCGAACTACTCAAAGCCAAGGGTAAGCTGAAAGACAAGCCGGTCTATCGGGTGGTGTTCAACGAGATCACCAAAAAGGCGGTAAACGACGCGGTTGCCAACCCCCGGGAGCTCTCCTACGACTTGATCGACGCCCAGCAGGCGCGCCGGGCCCTGGACTACCTGGTCGGTTTCAATCTCTCTCCCTTGCTGTGGAAAAAGATCCGCCGCGGGCTATCCGCTGGCCGGGTACAAAGCCCCGCGCTACGCATGATCGTGGAACGGGAGCTGGAGATCGAGGCCTTCAAGAGTGAGGAGTTCTGGACCATCGAGGCCGACTCCGAAAAGCCCAAGCAGCCGTTCAGTGCCCGCCTGACCCACTATAAAGGCAAGAAGCTGGAGAAGTTCAGCATCACCGACGAGGCCAGCGCGAAGCAAGCCGAAAAGAGCTTGTTGGAGGCCGGCCAAGGTGGCCTGCAGGTCATCAAGGTCGAGAAGAAGCAGCGTCGCCGTAACCCAGCGCCCCCCTTCACCACCTCTACCCTGCAGCAGGAGGCCTCGCGCAAACTTGGCTTCACTACCCAGCGCACCATGCGCACCGCCCAACAGCTCTATGAGGGTGTGGATGTGGGTCAAGGCACCGTCGGCCTCATCACCTACATGCGTACCGACTCGGTGCACCTGGCCGAGGAGGCGACGAACGAAATTCGCGGCTTTATTGCCGAACGCTATGGTCAGGACCAACTCCCCAAGGAGGTTCGCCACTTCAAAACCAAGGCCAAAAACGCCCAGGAGGCCCACGAGGCAACCCGCCCCACTTCAGTGTTGCGTATTCCGGAGGAAATCAAGGCCCATCTCAGCAAGGACCAGGCCCGACTCTACGAGCTGATCTGGAAGCGAACCGTGGCCTGTCAGATGCTCCATGCCACCATCCACACCGTGGCGGCCGACCTGCAATGCGGCAAGGACAACATCTTCCGCGCGAACGGCTCCACCATTGCCAAGCCCGGCTTTATCGCGGTCTATCTGGAAGGCAGGGACGATGTGGCCACCAGCGACAGCGACGAGAAGATGCTGCCCCCGTTGCAAGAGGGTGAGACCCTGCCATTGAAGGCGATCCGTCCAGAACAGCACTTCACCGAACCGCCACCCCGTTATAGCGAGGCCAGCCTGGTGAAGACCCTGGAAGAGCACGGCATCGGCCGTCCTTCCACCTACGCCTCGATCATCTCCACCCTGCAGGACCGGGAGTACGTGGTGCTGGAGAAGAAGCGTTTCCAACCCACTGACGTGGGGCGAGTGGTGAACAAGTTCCTGACCGAGTATTTCACCCGTTATGTAGACTACGACTTCACCGCCAACCTGGAGGACGAACTGGATGCGGTCTCCCGCGGCGAGGAGGAGTGGATTCCCCTGCTGCAGAAGTTCTGGGGCCCCTTCAAGGAGCTTATCGACTACACCCAGGAGAACGTCAAACGCAGTGATGTGACCCATGAGGCGTTGGACGAGAAGTGCCCCAAATGCGGCGAACCCCTCTCCATCCGCCTGGGCCGGCATGGCCGCTTCATCGGCTGCACCAACTATCCCGCCTGTGACTACACCCGGGATTTGCATGCCGAGAAGACGGAGAAGGAGGAGCCGGAGGTGGTGGAGGGCCGCAGCTGTCCCGAGTGCGGCTCGCAACTGGTGATCAAGCGGGGCCGCTACGGCAAATTCATCGGCTGCTCCAGCTATCCGAAATGCCGCCATATCGAACCGCTGGAAAAGCCACAAGATACCGGTGTCCAGTGCCCCAAGTGCCACCAGGGCACCCTGTTGAAGCGCAAGTCACGCAAGGGCAAGCTCTTCTACTCCTGCTCCACCTACCCGGACTGCGACTATGCGGTCTGGAACGAACCGGTGGCCGAGCCCTGTCCCCGCTGTGGCTGGCCGGTGCTGACCATCAAGACCACCAAGAGCAAGGGCACGGAGAAAGTCTGCCCGCAGAGGGAGTGCTCCTTCGCGGAGCCCTACGAAGCACCCGAGGGATAGGTTAGCCCGAAAAATTCATCCGTTCACGGGTGAAATTTCCGGGCTAGCGATTCGTGCGCTGAAGCCAGACGCGCATGGAGCGAGCGGATCAGTCGTACCGCCTCGTCCATGTGCTCGAAGCTATGGCTACCACCTGGATAGCCGTGGATATCGCCGCTGCCGGCATAGATTGATGCGGCAATCCGCCAATCGATCAGCTCGTCCCCCTGATCCAGCAACAGCGTGGTCGGCACACCATCCGCCACATCCTCGATGGCGAACCGGCGGGTCGCCGCAAGCATCTCCTCAGACAGATAGTAATGTTCGTTCAGGGCCTCGTTGTACTGCCAGCCGACCTCCTGTTTGAGCAGTTCCCAGGGCCGCAGGGCCGGGTTGATCATCACCAGATGGTCGAGCGGAAACCGGCGCGCCAGATACTGGCCATAGAATCCCCCCATGGAACTGCCCACCAGCAGTAGCGGTTGGTTGTCCCGCGCCGCCTCCCGTGTGCGAGTTTCCAGTTCCCGGCTAAGTTGTTCCACCGCCTGCACCGGCTGGTGCGCTGGATAGGTGGAACTCAGCACCGGGATGGACACCAGCCGTTCCCGCAGCACCGCGGCCTTTCCGGAGTTAGCAGTGCTGTTGAGTCCGTGCAGATAGAGAATCATTCAGAATTCATCTTTCCTCGCAATAATCTCCACGGCATTCTGGTCCGGGTCCCGGCAAAACAGGGCCTTGCGGCCTGAGCGGCTGAGGGTGTATGGGATGCTGGCATGCTCGAGTTTGGCCATGAGGCCCGCAAAATCACTCATTTCGAGAGCGAGGTGACGGTCTCTGCCGCCGTGCTCCGGACGTCCGTTCAGGGGATCGGGATTAGGCAGCTCCAGCAGGTGAATCTGGCCATCCCCAACATTCAACCAGGCCCCGGGATACCCCAGGTCGGGTCGGTTAGCGTCGACCCCCAGACCGAGCAGGTCCCGATAGAAAGCGAGGGCCTTTCCAGTATCGGCAACAATCAGGCTGACGTGATGCAAACGGGTCAAGGGTCTAACCCTCCAGTCGTTTTCTGGCCCTGGTAATGGCCGCCCTGACCTGGGCCGGGGCCGTGCCACCGATATGGTCACGGGCGGCTACCGAGCCCTCCAGGGTCAGCACCTCGAAGACGTCCTGTTCGATGCTGCCAGAGAACTGCCGCAACTCGCTCAGGCTCATTGCGGAAAGATCCCGTCCTTCCTCAACCCCGAATGCGACCGCCTTGCCCACCACCTCGTGGGCATCACGAAAGGGCATCCCCCTGCGCACCAGATAGTCTGCCAGGTCGGTGGCGGTGGCGAAGCCCTGCATCGCCGCCTCGCGCATCGCCTGCCTGCGGCAGCTGATGGCGGGGATCATGTCGGCAAACACCTTAAGGCTGCCCCTCAGGTTATCCACGGTGTCGAACAATGGCTCCTTGTCCTCCTGGTTGTCCTTGTTGTAGGCCAGGGGTTGGCTCTTCATCAGGGTCAGCAGGCCGATCAGGTGGCCGAAGATGCGCCCGGTCTTGCCGCGGATCAGCTCCGGCACATCCGGGTTCTTCTTCTGGGGCATGATGGAGGAGCCGGTGCAGAAGCTGTCGGAAAGCTCAATGAAACCGAACTGGGCCGAGGACCAGATGATCAACTCCTCCGAAAAACGCGACAGGTGCATCATCAGGATGCTGGCGGCGGCGCTGAACTCGATGGCGAAGTCCCGGTCCGAGACCGCATCGAGGGAGTTCTCGCAGGGGCGTGTAAAACCGAGCAGTTGCGCGGTGTAGTGACGGTCGATGGGGTAGGTAGTGCCGGCCAGGGCGGCGGCGCCCAGGGGCATGATGTTGACCCGCCGGTTGCAATCGGCCAGCCGTTCCCGGTCGCGCTGCAGCATCTCGAACCAGGCCATCAGATGGTGGCCGAAGGTGACTGGCTGGGCGGTCTGCAGGTGAGTGAAACCGGGCAGGATGGTCTCTGCCTCCTTTTCCGCGGCGTCGAGCAGGGCTGACTGCAGACGCTGAATCGCCCCACGGAGGGTCTCGATCTCATCCCGTAGCCAGAGACGAATATCGGTGGCCACCTGGTCGTTACGGGAGCGGCCGGTATGCAGTTTTTTGCCGGCGCTGCCGATAGCCTCGGTAAGGGCGGACTCCACATTCATATGCACGTCCTCCAGTTCCACCGACCACTGGAAGTCGCCCTGCTCGATGCGCGCGCGGATCTGCTCCAGCCCCTGGACGATGGCATCCCGCTCCGCATCGGTGATAATGCCCTGGCGGGCCAGCATGCTGGCGTGGGCAATGGAGCCCTGGATGTCATACTGGTAGAGTCTCCGGTCGAACTCCACCGAGGCGGTGAAGGCCTCGACAAAGGCGTCCGTGGGTTGGTTGAAGCGGCCGGACCAGAGTTTCGCGGGCGCAATATTATCGCTCATGTAGGGCTATCCTGATGATGGAACAGTAAAGCACGAGATTATAACAGGCGAACAGGGGATGCAGCAGAAACGCAAGCGCAATAGCCAGACAGACGCAGAGCCGGCAACGGATATCTTTCTGCCCAGCTTCTGCTCAATCCGGGCAGTCTTTGCGGTGGTGGTTTCCGGTGAGTTGATGGCGGTGATCTACAGCCTGGCCTCGGTAACTGGCTTGCGTGACTTTCTGCAGGAGTTGAGTATCGTCTCCCTGTTGGTGCAATGGATCTTTCTGAGTACGGCGGCACTACTCTGCCTGATGCATGGCTGGTTGCGGCGTCTGGGAAACGCATGGGCAGCGCTGCTGGCCTGGGGGCTGTTATTGCTGATGACGACCCTGGTGTGTGAGGCCGCCTTGTGGCTGAGTGGTCAGATGGCCCCATGGAGACTGGAGGACCAGGGGTTGCTGATTAGATCCCTGGGTATCAGCATGCTCGTGGGCCTGCTGGTGCTGCACTATCTCTACCTGCAGTATCGCTGGCGGCAACAGGTGGAGGCGGAGAATGCCGCCCGCCTGCAGGCGCTACACTCCCGCATTAGGCCCCACTTTCTCTTTAACAGCATGAACACCATCGCCAGTCTCACCCGCAGCAACCCCGCCATCGCCGAGGAGGTGGTGGAGGATCTGGCGGATCTGTTCCGGGTTTCACTGGGAGAGGTCAACAGGCTCTCCACCCTGGGACGGGAGCTGGAACTGTCCCGACAATACCTCAATATCGAAAGCTATCGGCTGGGCGAGCGGCTGCGCGTGGAGTGGGACCTGCTGGATCTGCCCGAAGCGGCCAGGCTGCCGCCATTGATCCTGCAACCCCTGTTGGAAAATGCGGTGTATCACGGCATCGAGCCGAGCACGCAAGGCGGGACTATTCATATCACCGGCCGCTACCGGCGGCACAAAGTCAATCTGAGCATCCGCAACAGCCTGCCAGAGTCATCAGACGCTGCGCGCCGGACCGGTAACCGCTTGGCCCTGGAGAACATTCGCCAGCGACTGGCGGGGCTGTTCGATCAGGAGGCAAGTCTGACCGAGACCCGAGTGGATGGGGAACATCAGGTGCGTCTGGTAATTCCTCATCCCTGGAGGCTGGAGTGAGGATACTGATCGTGGACGACGAGGCCCTGGCCCGTGACCGGCTGGCTGCACTGCTCAGGGAGTTGGGTGAGCCGTACCAGGTCATTGGCAAGGCGGCCAACGGCCTGGAGGCGATCGAGCTGTTCCACAGCCAGGGGGCCGATCTGGTGCTGATGGACATCCGCATGCCGGGGATGGATGGATTGCAGGCCGCGGAAGCCCTCACTCAGAGTGAGACGCCGCCGGCCGTGATCTTCACTACCGCCTACGAAGAGCACGCCCTGCAGGCCTTCGAAAGCCAGGCGGTGGACTATCTGCTCAAGCCGGTAAGGCGGGTGCGCTTGAGCCGGGCGCTGGAGCGGGCGCAACGGTTGACCCGGGTGCAGTTAGCGGCGATAAAGTCCAGCCGGGAGCAACCTATACCCCAGCTGAGTGTCAGTTACCGAGGTGGGCTGCGGCGACTCTCTCTGGATCAGGTAATCTACCTGCGCGCGGAGAGTAAATATGTCACTGCCCGTCACCAGGAGGGGGAGTGGCTGCTGGAGGAGAGCCTGAAATCGCTTGAGACCCAATACGCTGACTGGTTTCTCCGGGTTCACCGCAATGCCCTGGTGGCCCGGCATGCCCTGATCGGGCTGGAAAAAGCGAGCGACGGTGGTATGCGGGTCCACCTGCGGGGTTGTAGCGAATTGCTCGAAGTCAGTCGGCGCCACCTGCCGGATGTGAGGCGTTGGCTGAAAGATGTGGGGTAAGATGCTGTTGGATCGTCTGCTGGTTGTTGTTTTGCCTGTTCTCCTGCTGGTGGCTTGTGTGACGCCAGCACCGGTGGTGGAAAAATCACCCCCTCCAAGCATAGAGACAGATGCTGAAACTGCTGTTGCTCTGAGGGGTGGAGCGACCGGCAGGATACTGGCGGGGGTCTGTTTCGGTTGTCATGGACCGGAGGGTCGAAGCCAGGCGCCGGCGATTCCGTCCCTGGCGGGACTGCCGCTAACCTACCTGGTTAAGGCCATGGAATCCTATCAGTATGGCGGCCGTTATAGCACGATCATGGGGCGAATCGCGGCCGGATTCACCCAGCAGGAGATCTACCGCTTGGCCAGCTACTTCAGCCAACAGGATAACGGCCTGGTTCGCCAGTCGGTGGACTGGTCTCTGGTCCGGCAAGGCCGGCGCTTGCACCGTCTTTACTGCCAGGAATGCCATGGGGATCTGGCGTCCGAGCCAAATCATGATGCCGCACGGCTCAACGGCCAATGGATGAGCTATCTGCGCTGGACCCTGCATGACTATCTGATCGGTATCAATCAGTCCGAGGCCGGGATGTCAGAGCAGTTCGCCAGGCTGATCCGACAACAGGGCAGCGCAGGTCTGGAGGCGTTGGTCCACTACTATGGCAGTGCCCGTCCCTGAGTGTCAGTCCAGGAAATTGCCTGAATCCGGCGCAGGCTTTAGCATAGCGGCAGAACGAACGTATTAATAATTACCCACATCCTGTTACCTGAGGCCTTTTTTATGTCACAGAAGACCATCCGTATCGCCACCCGTAAATCACCGCTTGCCATGTGGCAGGCTGAGCATGTGGCGGCTGAGCTGAAAAAGGCCCATCCGGGCATAACGGTGGAACTGCTGGGGATGAGCACTCAGGGTGACAAGATTCTGGATACCCCGCTGGCGAAGATCGGCGGCAAGGGGCTGTTCATCAAGGAGCTGGAGCAGAGCATGCTGGAGGGTCAGGCTGACATCGCGGTCCACTCCATGAAGGATGTGCCGGTGGAATTACCGGAGGGTCTGCACCTGGCGGCGATCATGCAGCGGGAGGATCCGCGGGATGCCTTCGTCTCCAATGAATACGCCAATTTCAATGAGCTGCCGGAAGGCGCCGTGGTAGGCACCGCCAGTCTGCGCCGCCAGAGTCAGCTGCTGGAGGCCCGCCCGGACCTGCGGATCAAAACCCTGCGAGGCAATGTCAATACCCGTCTGCGTAAGCTGGACGATGGGCAGTATGACGCCATCATATTGGCCTCCGCCGGCTTGATCCGGCTCGGTTTTGAGCAGCGCATCACCGCCAATATCGCTCCGGAACAGAGCCTGCCCGCCATCGGACAGGGGGCCGTGGGCATCGAGTGCCGCGCGGATGATGAACAGATCAACGCCCTGCTGGCGCCCCTGCACCATCCGGATACCGTCAGTTGCGTTACGGCAGAGCGGGCCCTGAATCACCGACTCAATGGAGGTTGCCAGGTGCCGATAGCGGGCTACGCCATGTTGGAATCGGGCAACCTCTGGCTGCGCGGCTTGGTGGGAGAGCCAGATGGTTCCCGCATCATCCGCGGTGAGGTGGAGGGCGTCACCAATGAGGCGAAGGAGATGGGGACCGGGCTGGCGGAACAGTTGTTGGAGTGGGGTGCGGATGAGATCCTGGCAACCCTCTATAGCGCTTGAGTGAGCACTGATCTGTCGGCCTGTGACCTGCAAGGAGAGGGCATTCTGGTTACCCGTCCCGTCCATCAGGCGCAGGAGCTTTGTGACCTGATTGAGGCCCGTGGCGGACGGCCGGTGCCTTTCCCCGCCCTGGAGATTCTGCCCCCACGGGACAGGGAACAAGCCAGCGATATCCTGCGCCAGGCGCGTGGATGGGTGATCTTCGTGAGTCCCAATGCAGTCAACTACGGACTGGCGTTGCTGGAAGAAGCGGCCTTTCCGCTCGGGGTGAAGCTGGGCACGGTCGGCAAAAGTACCGCAAAGGCCCTGCGGACGGCGGGGCATGCGGTGGATCTGCTGCCCCGTGAACGTTTCGATAGCGAGGGGTTGCTGGCACTGCCCGAACTCACCCGAATAACCGGTCAACAGGTGGTGATCGTGCGGGGTGAGGGTGGGCGTCCCCTGCTGGGGGATACCCTGACAGCCCGGGGTGCCGAGGTGGTCTACGCTGAGGTTTATCGGCGCCACTGCCCGGAGATCGTCCCGGCCCCGTTGTTGCGGCGTTGGGAGCGGGAGGTGGCGCTGGTGACCGCTACCAGCAAGGATATCCTGGTAAACCTGATCTCGATACTGGGACCTGAGGGCTGGACGCTGCTCAGGCAGACCCCCCTGCTGGTGATCAGTGAAAGGATGAAAAGAGAGGCGGAGCAGATCGGTTTTGGGACCATACTCGTGGCCAGGAAGGCTGACAGTCTCTCAATAGTCGAGCGGCTGTGCGAGTGGGCAGAGCAGCAGAGCGCGCGTGATGAGAGGCACTGAGTGAGCAAGCAGGAGAGAGAAACATTGGAAGCACAAGCGGGCAGAGAGATCGAAGGCGAGGTCATCGATGAGTCGAAGGTGGTGCACAGGCCGTCCCGCCTGCCGTTGGTTTTGGCGGTTGTGGCCCTGTTGGCAGTGGTGGCAGGTCTCTTCACGGGCTATCGCTATTGGAGCGGGATGCAGCAATCCCTGGAGCGGTTCGACAGCTCCCTGGCCCAGGCGGGTCGTGAACAGTCGCTGATGCTGGAACAGCTGGCCCAGAACCAGCAGGCCTCTCAGCGGCAGCAGCAGATAATTGCCGCTCAGGAGCAGGCCCTGGTGGAGCAGCGCCAGCAGCTGGAGCAGGAGCGGGATCAGCTACGCCAGCAGGGTGCCCAGCTCAATCGTTCCCTCTCCCAGATGCAGCAACGCCTGGGGGGGGAGGTGAGCCAGTGGCAGGTTGCGGAGGCTGAATATCTGATGCGGGTGGCGAACCATCGCCTAACCCTGATGGCCGATCCTGCCACTGCCCTGGCGGCGCTGAAGTCCGCGGATGAGCGGTTGCACGACACCGGCGACCTGGGTTGGAACGGAGTCAGAGAGGTACTGGCACAGGAGATCACCAGCCTGAATGCGGTTCCCAGGGTGGATCGGGCCGGCATGACCGCTACGCTCTCTGCCCTGATGGAGCAGGTTGGAGAGTTGACGTTACGCGATGAGGGGGTTGCCCTGGAGCCGGCCAGCGCCGGTGCAACAGAGGACTCCGTGGCGATGGCAGCGGAAACCGATACGGGTTTCGATCCGCGGCAGCTACTCCTGGATCTGTGGGAGGGCTTCAAGTCGATGATGGTGATCCGGCATCACGAGCGTCCGATCAGTGCCATGTTGCCGCCGGAGCAGCGCTACTTCCTGGTGCAGAACCTCAGTCTCAAGCTGGAGGGGGCGAAGGTCGGCCTGATGCGGCTCAACGCGCCGTTCTATCAGAGCAGTCTGGAGTCATCGGTCGAGTGGCTGGAGCGCTACTTCGCCCTGGCTTCGCCTCAGGTGGTTGCGTTCCGGGAGCAGCTGGTGGCGTTGGCCACTTCGGAGATCGCCCCCGAGTTACCCGATCTCTCGGGTTCCTTGCGGGCGCTGCAATCGCGACGGGAGGAGATGAATCGGGGGGTGCCTGAATGAGAATCCTCATCGCCTCAATTATCGGCCTGCTGGTCGCTGTGGTGGCCACCCTATGGGTTAAAGAGGACAACGGCTATATCCTGATCGGCTATGGCCACTGGACCATTGAGGGCAGCCTGGCCCTGTTTCTGCTGACCGGGGCCATGCTGTTCATCCTCTCTTATGTGTTGCTGCGCAGCCTGGCCAGGCTTTGGGCCATGCCGGATCAGCTGCAGGGCTGGAATGGCCGGCGACTGGCGACCCGGGCGCGACATTCGCTCACTCAGGGCCTGCTGGAGCTGGCCGAGGGGAACTGGAAGACGGCGGAACAACACCTCACCCAGCATGCCAGCCAATCCGAAACCCCTTTGCTCAACTACCTGGCGGCCGCCAGGGCTGCCCAGTTGCAGGGTGAGGACGAACGCCGTGACGACTACCTGCAGCTGGCCCACGAAAGCATGCCCGCGGCGGATGTGGCGGTGGGTCTGACCCAGGCGGAGCTACAGCTGGCCCATCAGCAATATGAGCAGGCCCTGGCGACCTTGACCCATCTCCGCGGCCTTTCGCCCAAGCACAGCTATGTATTGACCCTGTTGAAACGGCTCTATGTAAATCTGGGCGAGTGGGAGAGGCTGGAGGAGCTGCTGCCGGAGTTACGCAGACGCAAGGCGGTCAGTGAAGCGGAGTATCAAGCGCTGGAAATCCAGGTCTACCGAGAGCGGATGGCCTCCATGAACAGTGATCCAGAGGCCCTGGAGCAACTTTGGCAGCGCATGCCCAAGACCTTGCGCCAGCATCCGCCATTGATGAAGTCCTATGTGAGCCTGCAGATCGCGCTGAATGAAGGGCTCAGGGTAGCGCCACTGATCACCGAGGCCCTCAAACGGCAGTGGGATCCAGAACTGGTGCGGCTGTATGGTCGGATCGACTCGGGGGATGTCTCGCATCATCTGACCAGCGCGGAGGCCTGGCTGAAGGAGCGGCCACAGGATGCCGATCTGCTCCTGACCCTTGCCCTGCTCTGCCTGCGGAACAAGCTCTGGGGCAAGGCCCGCAGCTATCTGGAGGCGAGTATCGGCATCAGCCCCAAGGTGGAGGCCTACCAGGAGCTGGGAATGCTACTGGAGCAGATGGGAGAGCTGGAGAAGGCGCTAGAGTGTTTCCGTATCGGCCTGGGTCTGGAACGCCGGGAGATGGCCAGGAGGCTCTCCTCGGTCCCCAACAACCGGCCGGTCCTGAACTATCAAGCGTCCAAACCGACCGTCTTGGAAGGGGCCTGAGCATAAATACAGCGGAATGACGGGGTGTCCTCCCCCTCGTTCCTGATTACTGCTTGTCCGCGGCCGCGCCGTACTCGAATGAATCAGAAAAAAGGTGCTCCTCGCTCAGGCCGTGGGCGAGAAATGTCTGCTTGCCGGCATCGATCATGGGCGGTGGGCCACTCATATAGACTTCAAAATCGCTCAAATCGGCATGCTCGGCGGCCACGCTCTCATGCACCCAGCCGGTCCGGCCCTGCCAGTCAGCACCAGGCTCCGAGAGTACCGGGATGTAGGTGAAGTTGCTGTGCTCTTTTGCCCACTGCTCCGGCAGGTCTGGCAGGTAGAGGTCCTGTTCCGCACGGACCCCCCAGTAGAGGTACATGGGCCGGTCTACACCGATCTTGAAGGCGTGTTCGATGATCCCTTTCAGTGGCGCGAAACCGGTACCACCGCCCATGAGGATAACCGGCCGCGCTGAATCCTCACGCAGAAAGTAGCTGCCCAGCGGGGCCTCGATGCGCATGATAGTCTTCTCCTGCATGCCATCGAAGAGGAAGTCGGTGAAGGTTCCTCCTTCAACATGACGAATGTGCAGTTCGATGAAGTCGTCGTCGTGCGGGGCATTGGCGATAGAGAAAGCACGTTTCTCCCCGTCATCCAGGATGAAGTTGAGATATTGTCCGGCGAGGAACTGCAGACGTTCACCTTCCGGCAGCTTCAGGTAGAGACGGATCACGTCGTGATTAAGGCGCTCAATCCGGTCCACCTTGCAGGGCATCTCGCGAATCTCTATATCCTGGGCCTGGACGATCTCCGTGACCTCGATGCGGATATCTGAGCGGGGGACTCCTTGGCAGGTCAAACAGGCGCCCTCCTGGTTCTCATCCAGCGCGGGGGGCGGGCCATCCGGATAACCGATCTCACCTGAGAGCAGGGTACTCTGACAGTTTCCGCAGAAACCGTTGCGGCAGCCGTAGGGGAGATTGATGCCCTGCCGAACTGCCGCATCGAGAATGGATTCTCCCGCTTCGACGTTAAATTCGTGGCCGCTGGGTTCTACTTGGACTTTAAAACTCATGAGGTTCCCTGGTTATCTACTGACGTTATAATCAAAAAAATGTTAAGGGGCGGAATTCTCTCCTATTTTAGTCAGGAATTAAACCTGGGAGTCCTTTGGGTTATCCTAGAACGAGCAGTAGTAGGTTTGATTCACTTTCTAGCGGTCAACTGCAGAATCCAGGATTATGCAAAAGATGATCATCGTCGGGTGTGGTGATATCGGCAGCCGGCTAGCGCTGGCCTGCCTGGAGCGGGGCGATGCCGTAACTGGCTGGGTGCGTAGCGAAGCCGGCATGGCACGACTGCACAAGCTGCGGATACCTGCCATGCAGGTCGATCTCGACGCTGCAAGACCGGCTATTCCCGACCTTAGCGGGCAACAGCTCTGCTATTTTGCCCCACCGCCCGCGGTGGGGCGCGAGGATTCACGGGTAGGCCATTTGATCCAGGCGCTGTTGCAGCAGGGTTCGCCGGCGAAAGTGGTCTATATCAGCACCACCGGGGTGTATGGGGACTGCCAGGGCGAGTGGGTGGATGAGAGCTGGCCTGTAGCTCCGCTGGCGGATCGGGCCTTTCGCCGTCTGGATGCGGAGACGAGGTGGCGGGCCTGGAGTGATCAGACGGGAGGTGGGCTGGTGATTCTGCGGGTTGCCGGGATCTACGGACCGGGCAAACTGCCGATCAAGCGGCTGCAGAGTAGCCAGCCAATGGTCAGCGAGGCGGATTCACCCATCACCAACCACATCCACTCCCTGGATCTGGTGCGGATCTGCCTGGCGGCCATGCAGCGGGGGCGGTCCGGTGAGGTCTACAATGTGAGCGACGGACATCCCGGCAGCATGACCGGCTATTTCAACCAGGTAGCCGATTTTCTTCAACTGCCCAGGCCGCCGGTCATTTCGAAAACGGAGGCTGAGCAGCAGCTCAGTCCTGGCATGCGCGCCTATCTGAGCGAGTCACGTCGCTTGAGCAACCGGAAGATGCTGACTGAGTTGGATCTTAACCTGCAATACCCAACGCTGCTAGAAGGTTTGCCGGCCTGCCTCCAGCCTGACGAATTTTTCGGGTAACTCTCAGTGTGAAGGCATGGGCATGACATTGGGAGCTGAATAGTTACATTTTCCTCAGCTGAGCCTGATCCAGTCGAACAGGGCGTCCCACAGCACCACATCCTTGTAAACCATGGAGGGCGCCAGCTCGAAGATGCCCAGTCCCTGCTCGGCGGAGCGGATGTAGTTCTGGCTCTCCCGCAGGTGGGTGACGAAGGGCACGTTCAGATGGCCCAGATATTTTTCCAGGTCGTGGTAGATGATGGTGTTCTCGCGCACCCGGTTGGCGACGATGCCGATATTGGTTTCATGACGGGAGACCCGACCACTCTCCAGCAGTTCGCCAAGAAAGCGCCGACAGGCCCGCATGTCGATGGGGGATGGCAGTACCGGCAGGATCAGGGTGTCGACCCGCTTGAGCAGCTTGTTGATGACTGTGCCATGGGTGCTGGCGGGGGCATCCATGACCAGCAGGTCGGTACCCTTGGCGGGTCTCAGCGGTCCCTTGAGCGTGGCATCGATGGCCTCGACTTCGGGGATGCCGGCATAATCCTGCCTTGCCTCCAGCCAGTCCAGGGAGGATTTCTGGGGATCGAAATCGGCCAGGGCGACCTTCAGTCCCTCGTCGGCGTACCAGGTGGCCAGGTTGGTGGCGAGCGTCGTCTTTCCGCAGCCGCCTTTGGCGTTCATCAACATGATGGTGCGCATAGCTATCTTCCTGCAATATAAGTTGTATCGTTTTTCACCACGAAGAACACGAAGCTCACCGAGTTGTCATCCCTTTGTGGTCGATGGATTGGGTTATCGATCACCAATCACAAGGTAGTTTAGTCAATCCCCAGCTCATCCCAAATAGAATCGACCCGTTGTTTTACCTTATCGCTCATGCGGATGGGTTTGCCCCACTCCCGGTTGGTTTCGCCGGGCCACTTATTGGTGGCGTCGAAGCCGATCTTGGAGCCGAGGCCGGAGACCGGTGAGGCAAAGTCCAGATAGTCGATGGGGGTGTTCTCGATGATGGTGGTGTCCCGGGCCGGGTCCATGCGGGTGGTCATGGCCCAGATCACGTCGGTCCACTTCCTGGCATTGACGTCCTCGTCCACCACGATGACGAACTTGGTGTACATGAACTGGCGCAGGAAGGACCAGACCCCCAGCATCACCCGCTTGGCGTGGCCTGGGTACTGCTTCTTCATGCTCACCACCGCCATGCGGTAGGAGCAGCCCTCCGGGGGCAGGTAGAAGTCGACGATCTCCGGGAACTGCTTCTGCAGGATCGGCACGAAGACCTCGTTCAGCGCCACCCCGAGGATGGCGGGTTCGTCCGGCGGACGGCCGGTGTAGGTGCTGTGGTAGATCGGGTCTTCACGATGGGTGATGCGATCGATGCTGAAGACCGGGAACCGCTCCACCTCGTTGTAGTAACCGGTATGGTCGCCGAAAGGTCCCTCCGACGCCATGTCGTCCGGGTGCAGATGGCCCTCCAGCACGAACTCCGCTGAGGCGGGCACCTGCAGGTCGGAGCCGATGCACTTCACCACTTGTGTGCGGGAGCCTCGCAGCAGGCCGGCGAAGGCGTACTCCGAAAGAGTGTCCGGCACCGGGGTGACTGCCCCCAGGATGGTGGCCGGGTCCGCCCCCAGCGCCACGGCGACTGGAAATGGCTCGCCGGAGTGCTTTTCTTGCCACTCACGGAAATCCAGCGCGCCGCCCCGATGGGCCAGCCAGCGCATGATCACCCGGTTTCGGCCGATTACCTGCATGCGGTAGATGCCCAGGTTCTGGCGGGACTTATTCGGTCCCCGGGTCACCACCAGGCCCCAGGTGATCAAGGGGCCGGCATCCTCCGGCCAGCAGGTCTGCACCGGCAGATCCGCCAGATCCACCGCCTCCCCCTCCTGGGACTGGGCCTGACAGGGGGCGTTGCGCAGCTCCTTGGGGGCCATGTCGAGCACCTTGCGGAACACCGGCAGTTTCTCCCAGGCATCCTTCATGCCCTTGGGAGGATCGGGCTCCTTGAGGAAGGCCAGGAGTTTGCCCACCTCCCGCAGCGCCTCCACACTCTCCTCACCCATGCCCATGGCAACCCGGGTAGGGGTGCCGAACAGATTACCCAGCAGGGGGTAGCGGGAGCCCTTGACATTCTCGAACAACAGCGCCGGCCCCTCGGCACGCAAGGTGCGGTCGCAGATTTCGGTGATCTCCAGATTGGCATCGACCTCTGTCTGGATGCGTTTCAGCTCACCCCGGACCTCGAGTTGTTGGATGAAATCACGCAGGTCTTTGTACTTCATGTAGGTAGGCCAGAAAAAAGTGAAGATGAGACCATACCAGAGGAAGTGATGAGGTTAAATGTTGGTTCAACCGGATGAGCACAAACCCTGGCAGAAGACAATAAGAGGGATTCCAGGTTTAAATAGAGTCATACAGAGCTATTGATGATTGAGAAAATACCAGCTACCTGCTTTGTGACCCGAGATGTCGCTACCCTGAACAAGACGGGTCGCCATAATCGCCATTTTTTACTAAACTATCTGCCATATGGCATTAACAGGGAACTTGGACATGGTATCTGCGACTGTACAGCCCACGACGTCTTACATTTCGGTCGATAATCTGCTCGGCGGCAAACGCGTGCTACCGGTTACTCCCCTGTCCCCGCTCGATTGGGTGTCCATCATTCGCCGCGGAATCTCCTCCTCCGCTGTGGACTCACTGACCAAATTCACCCACATATCCCAGGCCGAACTGTCGGCAGCACTGGGAATTCCTGAGCGTACCTTGGCCCGTCGCAAACGCGAGGGAACACTGAATAGCGAGGAATCCGCCAAGTTGGTCCGTCTCGCGCGCGTGATAGCGCGTGCCGAAGAGGTCTTCGAAGACTTCGATGCGGCAATCGATTGGCTCAAGTCGGCCAATTCTTCTCTGTCCGGGGCCACCCCCTTGAGTCTTATTGATACCGACATTGGCGCCGAGAGCGTGATGGACACCCTGGGTCGCATAGAGCACGGCGTCTTCGCCTGATGTTCACCGTCTGGCGGATGGTGACCGCACGTTTCATTGATACCGCTTTCTCAGGTGAGGGCGCAAGGCGCTACAGCGGCCGTTGGAACCATCAGGGTATCCCAATGGTTTATACCGCCGGCAGTCAGTCACTGGCGATGCTGGAGATGCTGGTGCAAGATGAGCCCTTGCGAGCTCATTACTTTATGATTTCGGCAGAGATCCCGCCGGGCTTGAAGATCGATCATGTGAACATTGATCAGCTTCCACCCGACTGGCGGGAACACTCAGCCCTTGAAAGACTGCGAGCTATCGGCACAGAGTGGGCAACGCAGCTGTCCAGTGCGGTACTGGCCGTACCGAGTGCCGTAGTACCTGCCGAGACCAACTACCTGCTCAACCCAAAGCACCCTGGTTTTGCCAAAATCTCGATGGGTGAACCACAAGAGCTTGTCACAGATCTACGCCTGATCAAAAACAAACGGTTTCAAGGGAAACGTCAGGAATAATTAAATATTGTGTCACCAGAACTTTGTCACCAGAACTTGTGTTTTACTATTGGCTAATTAGCAATACGATTGACAATTAGCCGGATTTGGCTATATTGCAATCATGTACATTCCCCGATCCGCCGAATCCAGGCTTCTGGAGTTTGCCGCCGGTTACCCGGTGTTGGTCGTGACCGGACCACGCCAGTCCGGGAAATCCACCCTGGTACGCCACGCGTTTTCCGACCTTTCCTATGTATCGCTCGAAGATCCGGATCAGCGTGAATTTGCGGACAGCGATCCGCGTGGATTTCTAGCCCGGTTCCATGAGGGTGTTATTCTTGATGAGGCGCAGCGCTGTCCGGCCCTGTTTTCGTATATACAGACACGTGTGGATGAGAGGCAGCAGCCCGGCCAGTTTATCCTGACCGGCTCACAACAGTTTGGTTTGCTGTCTGGCGTCACCCAGAGTCTGGCCGGTAGATCGGCATTGATTACGTTACTGCCCCTGGCACGTGAGGAGTTGCTGCGAGCGGGTAAGGCCAGCTCCAATCTCGACGAGACGCTTTTCCAGGGTGCCTATCCGCCGATTTACGATCGCGCGCTCGATCCGCATCCATGGTATGGAAACTATGTGCATACTTATCTGGAACGCGACGTTCGGCAGTTGATCAACATACAGGATCTGGGCGCTTTCCAGCGATTCCTGAGATTGTGCGCGGCCCGTACCGGGCAACTGCTCAATCTCTCATCCCTGGCCAATGATTGCGGCATTACCCATAACACCGCAAAGGCCTGGATATCGGTGCTGGAGGCCAGCTACATCGTACACCTGCTGGCGCCACATCATCGAAACTTCAGTAAACGCCTGGTCAAGACGCCCAAGCTGTATTTTCTCGATATCGGACTCGCGGTCTGGTTATTGGGCATTCAGAACCTCGATCAGCTGAGCATCCATCCCCAGCGTGGCTCACTGTTTGAATCCTGGGTGATCACCGAACTGCTCAAGTCCAGGTACAACGCGGGTGAGATGTCGAATCTCTACTTCTGGCGTGATCGATCAGGCCACGAAGTGGATGTGCTCATTGATCACGGAACCCACTTGTCCCCGATGGAGGTAAAGTCAGGACAGACCCTCAACCGGGACTATTTCAAAGGCCTTGAGTTCTGGAAAAAATTAGCTGGCGAGGTCGCTGGGCAACCGTGGCTGGTTTACGGCGGGAATGAGTCTCAAACACGTTCCGGAATCCGCATTCTACCCTGGAATGACTTTGATGCAGGTCTGGTTGTCGAGCCGTAAGTATCAATCATAGTCTGTCCCCAGAACCTATGGGTAAACCACTAGAGCTTGTCACAGATCTACGCCTGATCAAAAACAAACGGTTTCAAGGGAAGCGGTAGGAATAATTTAAAGATCACCATGCTAAACTAGCCAATATTATTATTAGAGGCCCAAAATGTCGACAGTATTCAAGCAAGTAATTGAGAATATAGAGAGTCTTTCCTCTGACGAGAAGGCATTAGTTGCTCATTGCCTGATTTCTTCGCTCGAAGTGAAACATGACGATAGCGTAGATCAAGCATGGGGAGAGTTAGGGGTGCAACCCGCCTCCCGCGCATGGCCGGGCTAAATCGAAGGTAAGGAAA
>CBDVCD010000003.1:0-38978 GCA_965372385.1 uncultured Gammaproteobacteria bacterium
GCGGACCATCTGTTCAGAGCGGCAGCTGAGACCCTGCGTCAGTTATTGAAGAAAAACCCGGGTCAGAGAGCAATTGTTTCTAATATAGATCATTCTGGCTTATCCACATACCCGGGTTTCATCGGGTATCATGGCTTTATGGCTGTCTGAATGTCCTTGAACTGGCGCACCCAGGGCTTGAGCTTATTTAACCTCTCCTTGGCTTTGTCCGCCTCTGATCTCGACTTGTAACTGCCACTCATTACCACGAATTTCCCCCGTTTGTCCTTGCCGAGTGGTGCAATTGCAATGGTGTCATCCAGGGATACAGAAGCGGTAAATTTCCTTGCTGCCTTGAGCGAACTGAACACCGCGAGCTGTAAGGTAAAATGATTGTGATTTTGCGCCAATACCCAGGGTCTGCCGACCTGTGTTTTTGCGGGAACGCTGGATTTATTACCAGTATGGCGAGTCGTCCTTTTAGGGGATGATTTCTTTGGTACTTCTGAAATCGCAATTTTTTCAGGATCTGCTCCCAGGCATTGAGCGACATCCATCTCATTGCCTCGCTTTACCTTTTTGAATTTACTCCAGAATGCCTTATCGATTTTCTTGTGTGCGGGCGCCGCTTTTGCGCTGCGGTAGCGGGAAACCTTGCTGGGTCCGCCATTGTAGGCGGAATAGGCTGCACGGGCCAGGTTGTCCAGGCCACCTTTATGCTGGTCTTCACCTTTCTTGAGGGCGTATTTGACCAGGTAGTTCAGCAGTACTTCACTCCCTGCATTGGCATTATATGCAATATCCCAACGCAACTTTTGTGCATCGTAAAAGCCCCGCCAAACCCGTTCATTCATCTGCATCAATCCGGAATCACCGGTCTGCGAGCGGAGTGGCACGATCTTGCTTTTTTTTATGGTGTATTGTCGCCAACAGCTCTCCTGCCAGGCGGTGGTCAGTACCAGTTGTTTGTAGAGTTTTGCGATTGAATTATTCAGTTTTCCGTCTTGTGCTGTCACAGTGGCGGTATCCGTCAGCAGGTTACGAACCTGCGGTAAATATACGGATAGTTCATGTTTTTTCGGTACCCAGAGGTTGAGACGATTGTCGGAGGATTTTGCCCAGGCTGAGTTGATTGGCCAGATATTAAAGTGAAAGCCTGTCGTATCCTTAGTCTCAGACATACCGGGCAGTTGGAACAAACGCTGGAGTTCAGGATCAACGGATTGATCATAGTGCAACGGATCTATACCTGACCGATTGATGAGCAAACGGCCCATCCGTCTGAGGCCATCCGCCGAGATGTCCAACCCAAAGGAGGGGCCGAGTTGATCCAGTGCTTTCAGGGCATTGGTGGCGGTCAACAGGCTGAGAAGCAGCATGGGCTCCTGGCCAGGTCGTTCCAGACTGATCTGACGCAGGGTAGGGCTCAGGCGTTCCCAGCTGTCGATAAACCACTGGCGAACCGGATCGTTTCCATGACTTACTGGTTGGGTTAATGCTGTGTTTAATTGATATCGGGCATCCAGCAGTATTTCGAGCAGTGTGTCACGAAGTTCCTGCTGATTTGTTAGGAATGCATAGCGTTTGACGGCGAAGGTGATCATGGCATCCATCATTTGCCAGTTCTTTTCCCACTGCTGCATCTCCTGCTCAGATAATATCGCCTCCGGTTGTGAGGATTGCGGGAGTTGCTTGATCTGCATGCTGACAGTAACATCAATAGCGTCATCTTCGACCTGGATTGACGCCAGTCTCAGGCTATCGACGATGTTTATTATTTGATGTGCGGAACGGTGTCCCAGCACCTCGGGCAACAGTTTGTTTAGTTCGCTGAGCGAGGAGGTGAGATCGATCTGGTATTGACTCATTAAGGCCAGCAGCTGTCCCTCGGCAATATCCCATAACCTGCCTGAGGTGATCCGTTCACCCTGTGGGTTATAGAGTTGGGTATCAAGGATATTGAGTTTTACTGAGGTTGCTCCGGGTAGAATAACCGGCTCAGTGAGAAATTTTGCATCGCCCTCCCAATACAGCAGCCTTGCGCAGGTACCAAAAATAGCTGTCCCTAGGTGTGCTTTGACATGGGTGCTTATCTCCAGGTGATGCCGTTTTTTGCGTAACCGGGGGTTAGAGAGAAATATTTCATTACAGCCTGAGGGATCCCGCACGATTTCAGCTGTTCGGTCTGGTGTATCAAAGAGCTGATTCATCATCAATTGCCGCAGCAGGGGGTAATCCAGTTTGATGGGTATGTTTACCGTTTCGGCGATAACCCAGGGAGTAAAGGTTAAGGAAATCAGTAACAGTAACAGGCTGGTTCCTTTGCGGTGATGTGTTGGTATTTTTAGGGTTTTCATATCTTCAATATAGATAGCCACTCATGACATGCCGTAACATAAAACATTTAAGCAAAGAAATCAGTGGATGAGAGGTTCTGATCCTACGAGCAATAGATCCTGTTTCTTTAAGGGCCGCGATAAGGGCTATGGAGGCAGGAAGTGTTAATGGGTAAGAGACTGATCTTGGCTCTGATGGTGCTGCTGCCCTGTATATTCGCTGATCAGGTAACCAAAGAGTTGGCGCGTCAATATCTTTCGACTTCTCTGGGGGAATCCTATTTTCATGGAATATTCAGATTAACATACGCGGAGAATACCGGCACATTCTCTAGCTTGGGGGCTGGGTTATCAGACGACGCAAAATTTTGGCTCTTTACCGTGGCAACAGCAGTGGTTCTTAGCTTCCTGCTTGGTTATCTCCTCATCAGTAAAGTGATAACGACCTATTCCTTGATTGGTTGCTCTTTGATGCTTGGTGGGGGTGTCGGCAATCTTATCGATCGTGTGACAAATGATGGGGCCGTTGTGGATTTCATGTTTGTCAGCTTTGCCGGCATGAGAACGAGTATATTCAATATTGCGGATATGGCGATCACTATTGGTATTGTGTTGTTATCGCTATCTCTCTTGAGCAGAGGAGGGAGGAGGGGAAGATAGGGGGAGATTAGTCAAAAAATATTAGCTGTGATTTCGTTATGTCTGGCCAATGCTAAAAAAAAGCCCATCTCCCTGTATGGGAGATGGGCATCTCATTTCTAACTTGATACTGGCCGATCTCACTGCCATCAGCACAGTGAGATCGGTTGCTGATTACTTGCTCATTTTCAAACCTCGCTCGGGTCTCGAGAAAGTATGGCAGACTGAGCAATCATATCCCTTATTTTCCACATGTCGTTGATGATTCTTGACGAATCCCTCAGAACTCTCAGTACCGTGGCACTGACTGCATACCGATGTCTCGGGGCCTTTCAACTCGTAACCCATATCAGCTTGAAGATTCATGCGTGCAGGTCCACCGGCTAACCCGGCATCACCGTGACAGTCACCACACTCCAGGGCAGCGACAGAACTTTCCACCCCATGATTGATCGTCTGGTAGGTATGGACTGGCACGACACGATAGGCATCACCAGCGCGTCCCTCCTGCTCCAGTGCGCTCTGTACCGCGGTGTCAAAGCTGCCTGTGCGGAAGAACTCAAAGGTGGAGTGAGCAACCAGCTGGTTGGTATCCAAGTGCATGGCTGATTTGGAGACGTGTTCCTTCATTGGATAGATCTTGGATCCACTGGAATCGACCGCACCATTGGGTTGAGCCAGGCTGTATGCATCACTGCCATCTGGCAGGGCATTGGGCAGGAGATAGTCATTCAGGGATTCACCCAATACATAGACCCTGCTGGTGCCGTCAAACCAGTTGTATGTGGGTATCAGATCGCTCGCCTTGATCTCTTCCGGTAACCAGCCACCTCTACCATTACAGGCTGCCGCGGAGAAGTGTGGATTTTCCCAGTCACGGCTGACCTCGGTTGGCATACCCTTGGCGTAGGTCGGGATATGGCAGGTTTGACAGGCAACGCGGCTGGCATGTTTATCCCGGCTACTGCCGGTGATGTTGCTGTAGTCCCCATGGGGTTGATCATGACAGCTCTCGCAGCTAAAGCGTTGAGGATCGTCGTTGGGACGCAAGTCAAGGCCACGCCCGCTCATTCTGTGTCCGCCGGCGTCATGACAGTTTGCACAGGTCAGATCAAAACCGGAACTGCTCATATGGATATCGATCTGTGGGGTGGGATCCGCCAGTAGGCTGGATATGTCACCGCGCTTGGTGCCATCTGCACCACCCGCTTTGGCATGACAATTCAGACAGGACTTTCTGGTGGTTCTGTGAACCGTCCGTGCCGCTTCATGCCGAGAGATCATCAATGGGGTAGATAACGCACTTTCGGCATCCGCGGGCTCAAACAGGAAGTCTTTGGTGATCGGATCAACGACAGGAATACCCGAGGTTCCAGTAAGTACGATGGGGTCGGCGCTGAGATCCGGAAATCCATCCGCGCCTTGCGGAATCATGGTCAGGGCTTCGAACTCACCTGTCGGAAAGCGCTTGTAGAGCTCCTGGTGACACATCATACAGTCGATATTGGCGAGTTCCTCGGTACGTTCCGGTTCGGTTGCGGGCAGTTCCGGGTTTGGAAAGCGTCCATTACCCACATGGCAGCCGGCGCAGGTGAATCTTGGTGAATTTTCATGCGTGCCACAGTAGGTGTTGATGCCAATAGCGCCATTACCTCTCTCACCGGCGAGGCCATCTGGATTCTCCGGGGTTGCAAAGATATTGGTCAGGTTAATTGCCGGGCCAGTCTGCTGATAGTGTACAGAACCATGCATCTGCTCGGCTGCTGCTTCATGACAAGCGATACAGGTGCCCGGCCCTTCATAGACTGCAATGGTGGCATGCGCTTCTAGAGCAGTAGTTGGGAATGGATTGATCGTGATCTGTACTATATCCGCGGTGCTCTCCAGGCCCTTATCATCTCTTACTGTCAGGGTGAAATTATATGTACCGACACCAAGCGCAAAGCTAGGGTTGATAATGTCGTCGGGATCAGGCGTACCGGTCCAGAGATAGTTGCTGATCGATCCATCAGGATCGTTGGAAGCACTGCCATCCAGCCATACGGTTACCGTGGATTCTCCTGAGGCCAGCGTGAACATCTGATCTGGACCGGCATTGGCGATCGGCGGCTGATTTCCCACCAGCGTTGTCTCGATGGTGATGGCAACTGAATCCACCTGACTTACTGCGCCATCATTATCGGTAACCAGCAGGCTGAAGAGATGGGTTCCGACACCCAGAGTAAGGGTGGGATTGACCACATTGGCCGGATCGGGTGAGCCGGACCAGTTGTAGCTGGCAATCGAGCCATCCGGATCATTTGAACCGGAACCATCGAGTATTACGTTGGTACTGAATTGACCATCGGGAAGGACGATGACCTCATCTGAACCGGCGTTGGCGACCGGTGGTTGATTGACCGCCGGTGTTTCCTCGATGGTAATGGCAACTGAGTCCGTCTGACTTACAGCACCATCATTGTCGGTAACCTCCAGGCTGAAGAGATGGGTGCCGACACCCAGGGTAACGGTGGGGCTTGCCACATCGGCTGGATCGGGTAAACCTGTCCAGCTGTAGCTGGCAATCGAGCCATCCGGATCATTTGAACCGGAACCATCGAGAATTACATCGATGCTGGCTTGTCCAGGATTCAGAACGATCGTCTTGTCCGTCCCGGCGTTGGCGACCGGGGCTTGGTTTACCGGTGGGGGATCTGTGGCGTCTTGTGGAGAACAGTTGGCAGGGATGGTATGTGTGCTCCTATCCCTAACATCCCGTTCTCTGACTTCACCGGTTGTTTCGTTGATTGCGCGAATTCGACAGGGGATGGGTTGGGGATCGGACAAGGTGATCTTTAATTCATCTTCACTCAGTTGTTCCCTGAGCAGTACCTGTCCTGAGTCGTAGGCGTTTTCAACTTGAATTATCTGAGTCTTCTTTGCCTTGATCTTTAAATAGAGCCGAGGATTGCCACTGGACCATAAGGCCCTATCGATTAAAAATTCTGAAGATTCTTCATCATCTTCAGCATAAGTCACTCCGCCAGTGAACAACAAACCAATCGCTGCCGCTGACAAGATTATATTACTCCATCTCTTCATCTGTTTACCCTACTGAGACTGTATAAAATAAAATGAATGCCATTAGCTATTTCTTTATCTGACAGCCTTGGCGCGTTGCTTCCTTGTGTTCGGCGCATATGCGTTAAAGAGTGATCTTTAGCCAGGCAATGCGCAGAAAGTTTTCCTAGATGAAGAAACTAGGGTAATTGGTTTCGCTATGTTGTGAGTCTGTCCACCTTTCTATTCGGGTTGCGCAATAATTCCCAAACTTATGACCCTTATTGCATTCTGGCTGGTTCAGTAATTAATCCATTAAAGAATGCTGGTGGTTGTGGCAAGAGATAGGAAAAGAAGGCCTAAATAGAAACTTAATCAGAGATTGAAAAGGGAGCGTTTATGCTAGATCGCGGTGTATAAAAGAGTTTCGGCTCTTTATTATTTACCTGCTCACTCGGATGGCTATGCCGGTTTATTGGATCTAAAATAGTTATCGCACGATGAATATAAATCACATAAGGAGAAAACGAATGAAAAGCATGACCAGAATGGTAATTATTTCAGGGATCATCCTGATTTCTTCTGGGCCTGTGTCAGGCTTTGAAGGTCACGAATCCGGTATGGCGCAAAAATTTGATCTTGATCATGACGGAGTGATCACGCGTGCGGAGTTTGATGAGGCCTTCGAAAAAAAGATGAAAAACAAGCTCACCTGGCTGGATACAAATAAAGATGGTGTCATATCTCCTGAGGAGTTCCGTTCACAGCATGAGGGGGAGTACGATCAACGCTGGTCCATGTGGGATGCTGATGGAGACGGTGTGGTATCAGTTGAAGCAGTTATAAAACAGCAGCAGGAGTCGCGCGGGGGGAAGAAAAGAGCAATGCAGTAAAAGGATTACCAGTAACGGACGCGACCTGTGTCAACGTGGATGAAATTGGACTTGGGATAGTATCCGACGCCACCCGATTTGAGGGCGATGGCCGCCTTGCGCAGATCTTTCAGTTCAACGCCATGGAGACGGATATCCATGGCCTTGCCTCGCATGTGCAGGCTGCGCTTGGCAACCCCGCTCCGTTGACTTTTCCCCCTCAGCATTTCGTTGGTCTTAGGTGACCGGTAGGCGGAGATGATCTGAAATTCGCCGGACTTACCGATATGGGTCTGCAGGTTGTAGAGCAGGTCCAGCAGGTTCCTGTCCATTTCCACGCTGTCGCCACTGCGGAAATCCCGTAGCAGATGGTCGATCCGGTGCAGACTGTCAGCCAGATATTCACCTTCCGCCCAGTAGGGCAGTTTTATCTTCTCTCCAGTATGCAGGTGGCGGAAGGCCAGTTGGCGCTCATTTTGGCCCCCGGTGGAAGCGAAGGCGGCTGGCGTGAGCAGGCTGCCGGCAACAGCGGCACAACCGCCCAGAAAATGGCGTCTGCTCAAACCTTTTATTACCTGCTGTGGTGACATGAGGAATCAATTACTCCGCTTAACTGGCTGGGCTCATTGGGAATTTCGGCAAGGGGACAAAACAATCGAAGCGCAGGTTAACAGATTTTCACACTGGCTGGCCAGACCCGTGACAGGATTCACGGGTCTGGCCAGAGGAGTCGAGGGAGTTGACTGGTCGCCGTAACGGCAGATTCACCCGTGAGAGGGGCCGATTCGATTTATTAACCCGACCACATTAAACATCGCAGTCAAACATGGATATTTGATGGCCGCGTTAATAGCTCCCTAATCGCAGGGACCATGACAGCATTTTTTCCGCAGCCCTTAAAACCAGAAGCCGGGGCCAGAACACAGTTGCTTATTTGGCCAGATTGGCCACCCACTCTTCACTGGTCATGCGGGTGATATCAAGTACTGCGTCGGGATAGAGCCCGGTAAACAGGATCAGGGCTGCCATGACGGATACCACCAGCAGCTCCCGTTGACGCAGATCCAGTGCGTCACCTACCACCGGGGATGTGATGGGGCCCAGGAAGGCGCGGCGGTAGATGCTGAGGAAATATCCGGCCCCCAGCACTACACCGAACAGAGCGGCGAGGCCGGCGCCGGTATGCGTGGTCAGGGCGCTCATCAGCACCAGCAGCTCCGCCGGGAATCCATTGGTACCGGGTACGCCCATGCTGGCCAGACCAAATAGAAAGAAGAAAGCGGTCAATAGGGGCATCGATTGGGCCACGCCTCCCAGACTGACGATATCGGTGGAACCGACCCGATGATGTAGAAAACCGGTGATGATGAAGATGCCGCCGGCGATCAGGGTGAAGTTGAGCAGATGGAACACCGCACCTTGGATACCCTGAATGTTGAAGGAGGCGATACCCAGCAGTACCAGGCCCACATGGCTGATACTGGAGTAGGCCAGCATGCGCCGCAGGTTGGTCTGGGCCAGCGCCAGGATGGCGCCATAGAGGATGCCGATCACCCCCAGCCCGGCCAATAACCAATGAAATTCCTGCGCGGCCGCCGGTGCTACCGGTACCACAAAGCGGATCATGCCATAGGCACCCAGTTTGAGACCGGTCATCAATGCCGCGATGGTTGCGGGACCCTCCATTGTCACTACCGGCAGCCAGGTGTGGAGTGGGAAGATCGGGGTCTTGAAGGCGAAGCCAAGCAACAGCAGCATGAAGACCACCAACTGCATCTCCACGGGTAACGGATTACTCAGAATAGTCTGATAATCGAATACCAATCCCGCGGGCACCTCAGCTCCCGCGGCAGCTGCCTGATTGAACGCCAGCAGGATAAAACCAAACAGCAGGGGTACACCGCCTACCAGCATCAACAGGGTGTATTTGACCGCGGCATAACGACGGTTCGGGCCTATACCCCAGAAGCTGATGAGAAAATAGAGTGGCACCAGGGTCAGTTCCCAGAACAGGAAGAAGAGCATGGTGTCCAGCGCGCAGAAGATGCCCAGGGTGGTACTCTCCAATAGCAGCAGCAAGGAAAAATAGAGCCGTGGCATGGTACGCACGCTGTTCCAGGAGGCGAGCACCACACCGATAAAGAGCAGCACGGTCATCGGCAGAAACAACACCGAAAACCCATCGACACCGACCTGGTAGTGGATGTTGAGTGAGGGTATCCAGTTGTGTGTTTCCACCATCTGAAAACCAGCTTGATGCGGATCGAATCGAAACAGAATGGTGAGTGCCAGCAGCAGGTCGAACAGGGCCGTGCCCAATACAATCCAGCGTGCGGATTGGGTGCTGGGGGTCAGCCAGATCAACAGTGCTCCGAATGGCAGGGAGAGGATCAGCAGGCTGATTAGCGGAAATCCACCTAATGCAGCTTGTGTTGTTTCAACCATCATTAAGTCCTAAATCTATCCAAATGCCTGTTATCAGCTATGTGCGCCCTGCGCATAGAGCAAGCTCAAGCCTTCCAGAGACTTATCGATCAGATCGAGCCAGGGTTCGGAGTAAAATCCGACACCCAGTAGCAGCAATATCATCACACCGGCGATCAGCCGTTCCGTACCAGTGGTCGGTGCGACGGCCTTGACTGGTTGTGTCTCGTCCTGATGCGCAAGAAATGCACGCTGAAAGGCCCAAAGCAGAAATCCCGCGGCGACTACGTTGCCCAGCGCCGCGGCGATGGTGACCAGGGCGCCAAAACGCCCGATAGCCGCCTCCAGGATCAGGTGGACCGCGTCGAAACCGGGCGTGCCAGGCATGCCCACGATCGACAGGCCGCCAATGAAGAAGGCGATGCCGATCAGGGGAATACTGTCGAACAGGCCGCCCAGGCGGGTGAGCAGTACGGTACGGGTGCGCTGATAGACCATGCCGATCATGAACAACAGCGTGGTGATGGCCAGCCCGAAGTCCAGGGTAAGCATAATGCTGCCCTGAAAGGCCGCATGGCTCAGGCTGAACAGCCCGATCACCAGCACGCTGGTATGGCTGATCACCGCAAAGGCGAGCAGGCGACGCAGGTTGACCTGCAACATGGCCAGCAGTGCCGCATAGAAAACCCCGGCCACGGCAAACGCGACCACGAACTGATGCCACTGGATCACGGCCTCAGGCATCAATGGAAGCACGAAGCGCAACAGGCCATAGACCCCGACCTTGAGGCCGATGAGGAATACCGGGGCGACCGCCAAGGTGCCGTGTTCCGCCACCTGTGGCAGCCAACCGTGCAGAGGAAACAGGGGTATACGTACCGCCAGCCCGTAAAAGAACAGAAAGAAGACGACCGACTGAATGCCCGGAGCAATCGGGGTTTCGGCCAGACGTAACAAGTTGAAGGTCCATTCTCCGCCGCTGGCGTCGGCATGGTTCCAGCCCAGCATGATCACGCCCACGAACAGCAGCAGGATGCCGGTACCGACAAACTGATAGTAGCGGGCCTTGGCGGTCTCACTGTCCGGTGAGGTGGTCCAGCGGGAGATGAGAAAACCCAGCAGTCCCACCTCGATAGTGGAGGCCAGGGTGAACCAGAGCAGATCCACCGAAGCGAACATGCTCATCAGGGTCGCCTGCACCGCGAACACCACCGGTAGGAGCAGGGAGCGGGGGCGCAGATCCCGCACCTCCGCATAGATGATGACCAGCAGGCTGAGAACTGCGGTCAGCAGCATGAAAAGCACGCTGATGCCATCCACCGCGGCGTGATAGGTCAGCAGCGGCAGGATCTCCAGCTTTTCCGCAAACTGCATGGCGCCCAGTTGAGAGTCGAATTTGTTCAGCAACAGGACGGTCAGTAATAGCTCCATGACGGCCAGCGCGATGCCCACCGGCAACAGCAGACGCTTATCGCGCAGGGTGAGAATGAGCAGCATCGCTACCAGAGGCAGCAGCTGCAGGCCGGCCAGAATCGGATAACTCGATTGTGCGGTCCAGTGAATTTCGTTGATGACCATCGTAAGAATTTCTAAATAATGACCGCGAAGGTGGCCATGACAAACAACAGCAGATAACGGGGATGGCCGAGCAGCTCTTCAACCTTCTGCAAGTGACCGCCAATCCGATGGATGGTATTGATCAGCCCCTCACCACCACCTTTGAGCACCAGCTGCTCCTCGAACCAATGCAGCAGACTGGCGATACTCTCCATCAGCTTGCCCGCGATACCCTCTCCCTGACCCACGTCACCCTCAGCCAGACGGCTGAATCCGCGTTTTTTCGACTCCCACTCCGCCAGGGAGGTAACCGCGTTGGCGCGGGCCGGCAGGCCGACCAGGGGTACGATAATCCGCTCGTCGAAGGTCTGGGTCTCCCGGGCCAGTGCCCTGGTTGGTTGGGTCACCAGCCAATCACCCAGGGGGTCGAGCCAGAAGCGGTTGAGCGCCGCGGTATAGAGCCAGCGCTGTTTGGCCAGCCAGGCCGGAACAGGACGGGTGGCGTGTGACATCAGATGCATATGGGCTGGCGAGCTGAGGAACTGATAGGCGCGCCAGATGGCGTGAATCACCAGATGCACAGTTGCCAGTTCGAACAGACCCAGGCCACACTCCAGGAACATCAGCCCGACCTGGGCGGTGGTGGAGAACATCAGGGTGCTCTTCACATCGGTCTGCACCAGGCTGACGAGATAACCATACAAGGCAGTCAGCAGGCCAAACAGCACCAGCAGCACCATCATCAGCGGCGCCTGTTGAAATACCGGTTCCAGGCGAATCACCAAGTAGACCCCGGCATGCACCATCAGTGAGCCATAGAAAACCGCGCTCGATGGGGTCGGTCCCTCCAGGGCGCGGGCCATCCAGGGTGCAAACGGCACTTGGCCGGATTTGGCCAGGGCGGCAAGCAGAAAACCCAGTGCCAGCAGATCGAGTGAGAGGATGGACATGGAACCCGCCGCGGAATAGAGAGAGGGCCACTCCACGTCACCCACCCAGTAGAAGGCGAGGAAGATACCCAGGATAAACCCGGCATCGCCGATACGGTTGGTGACAAAGGCCCGGGTGGCGTTATCGCCGGCGGTGGGCCGTTCGATCGCATAGCCGATCAGCAGATAGGAGCTGACCCCGGCCAGCTCCCAACCTACGAAGACCATCGCGATATTGCCGCCCATCACGATTAGCAGCATCGCTGACATGAACAGGCTGAGAATCATAAAAAAGCGCTGGAAGCCTGGTTCCCGGTGCATGTAGTTGACCGAGAAGCGCAAGGTGATCAGCGCAATGGTGGCGATCAGGGTCATCATGACCAGACCCAGGGTATCCAGGGTAAAGCTGATCTGAATGGCGAACTCACCACTGCTGAGCCACTCGGCAACCTGGATCTGGCCTGGAGCCGCACCCTGCAGCAGACTGCCGATATCGATGACCAGCACCAACAGCCAGGATAGCAACCCGGCTCCCAGGGCTACCTGGGCGGTCTGGCGCTCCCCCGCTTCACCCCGATTGTGGGCAAAGATGTAAGTGAGGCCGATCCAGGCAACCGCCAAGAGCGGCAGCAGGGGTATCAACCAGACGAAGTGAGCAAGCTCAGGCATGGGTCGCGACCTCAGGCTGTTTCAAGAGCACCGGTTTGAGTGGCTCCATATGACCGGCGTACCAGTCGCGGGATTGGTCGACCGTGGGCATCTCGCTGACCTGTCCGGACCACTCTACCCAACCCCTGTCGGGGTAGAAGACATCGATGCGCTCGCTGTCCGGATCCTTGGCGCTGAGCAGCAGCCAACCCTTGCCAACCAGCTCCTGCAACGGGGGTTGGCGCAGGTAGATCTCGGTCAGCAGATCGATCTTGGCCTCCACGATGACCTGCAGCCGCATCGCTTCATGCACCTCGATCATCTGCCGGGGCAGACCGGTGCGCAGATCCGAGCTGGTTCCCTCCATCACGCCGAACAGACCGGTGATGTTGTGCAACACCTTGGTGCCACAGCCATACTGATCGTTGTTCACGGTGGAGAAGTAGTACTCCAGGCTGATGCCGGCGCCGACCGGGCCATTGGCCAGCAGCAGTCGTTCGATGATCTGGCCGGTCGGGTCCTTGGTCGGATCATAGGAGATGAGAAACAACCGGCGGTCGAAGAAGGCCCCCTGGGTGGCGGAACGCCGCCCGATGAAGGCCGCGGCGTTGGTCGCATGCCCCAGTTCAGGGCGGGCCTGGCTGAAGTCGCTGGCACGACCCTGAATGTGTCGCAGGGCCTGCTCACGCCCCGGTTTCTTCGGTGCGGAGAAGAACTTGCGGCAGCGTTCGTGGGCGGATTCGTGGCAGGCGTCATCCACGTCAAGCTGGATGCGGGTGAGTTCCGCGTGATGGGTCCGGGGCACCTGATCCAGATCGAACCAATCGATATGTTCGTTGCAGGTATTGTGGAAGGCGCCAATGAACCAGCAATCATCAGGAATCGTAATGCCACGTTCCCGCAGCATCCCGCGTACCTCGGGACGATTGGCGATGGCGGCGAGAATGCGTGCATTCGGCCCACTGTGACGGCCGCTGCAGGCGCCGCAGTCATAGGCCGCACGATGCGGGTTGTTCTCGCTGCTGGAACCGTGTCCCATGATGATGGGCAGGCGGGAGAAGCCGTCCACCAGGCCGATGTTCTGCAGGAAGGTCTCCAACCGATCGGTCTGCTCAGTGGCGGAGAAGCCGAGGCGGTTGTGTTCGATGCTGCCCTCCGGTGCATCCGGTGCGGCATCGATGGCGATATCGGTGGGTACCCGCAGCTCATAGTTGTCACGCAGTCTGGCGGAGAGTTGGCCGAGTTTGAGGGGTGCCAACACCTTGGCTGCCAGCACGCCCAGTGCGACGGGGGCCGCCAGGGTCATGATGAAGGTGGAGGTCAGCAGGTTGCGCCGGGTCTCCTGGTGCAGCAGATCCTTCAGCCAGAGACGTCTCTTACGCTGCAACTTGTGTCGTTTTGCCAGGGACTCGACTGCCGGCTTGGCCGACTCCCGGATCTCGTGGGTCGGTACCATCACCACCGGACAGAGCCCACTGATCTTCTCATCGTCCAGGCCACGCCAGTTGTGCGGAACATTGTAGTGGGCGGCGGCACCGAAGGTTTCAATCAGCGGATTGATCACTTCGAGATGACGACGGATGGACTCTTCCCGCTCGTCCATGCACCAGACGATCTGCGCGGCAGGGCGCTTGTCGCGGGTCTTCCAGCGACCGCGGCCCTCGTTGCTGACAATGGCTTCGAAGAGCTGTTCCCGGTAGTGACGCTCATAGGCCTGCAGCCAGAGAAAACCGGCCTTCTCTGGAGTCAACAGGCTCAGGCAGGCAAAGATACTGTCGAGTTGTGGCGGGTCGAGACTTCTGATTTCCGCGCCACTCAGACCCAGATGCTGGGCGAGACGAAACAGGCGCCAGCCACTGCGATAGACGCTGTAGCCGACGGGACGGTCGGCGGAGGGGCTGTGACGCCAGGTCCAGATCATATCCGCCACCTGGCGCCATTGCCGGTACTCTTCCGCCTGGGCCAGGGGTTGATTCACCAGGCGCTGGGCCTGACTGATCAGGTACTCCGGCAGGCGCTGATTGTTGAGTGCGTCCCGCACCATGAATTCGGAGCGATAACGGCGGAAATGCCAGCGCAACATATCGAGACTGGGGGCGACCTGCCAATGCAGCCGGCTTACCTGCTGAGCAAACAGCCGTTCCATTACCAGGCGAACCGCCAGGTAATCGAGCATATCCACCGGCACATTGTCGAACCCCTCGTAGCCCGGGTGCTGGTGACGCCAGAAGAACATCCCCGACCAGCCAGGCAATTCCAGGGCGAGCTGCTGCAGATAGCCTTCCCAGCGTTCCTGCGGCAGTTGCAGACGCTGCAGTTCGGAGATCAGGGTCTCCATCGGTTCCTCATCCAGGATGCTGATCTCATCCAGCCATTCGGGAATATCGTTTGAGAGGCCTGTCAGATCCAGGGTGGCGCTGCGCCGCCAGCTGGCGTAGAAACCTTCGGCTCGATCCGGGGTATGCCAGGCGGCCATACCCTGGTCCAGATAGTTGGCGATATGCCGAATGATCAAAGGTCGGATCTTCTCCAACAGATCCTTGCCCGTCAGATGCAACAGCAGACCGCGCAGGGTGATATCGCGGCCCACCCGCGCCAGCAACCGGTCAAGGGACTTGCCCGCCTCCTTGCGGATGGCGACGTGGCCGCCTCCGATTGATTCCTCGCTCTCGGTCAGGCGGCTCAACATCCGTTCCGCCTGTTCCGGAGAGAGATCCATCAGCTCCTCCGGGTGCAGCATGTTGAATTCCAGCTTCAGGGTTTCGAGACAACCCGACCAGAGGTCGGCAATGGCCTCGGCCTCGTTGTTGAGTCCCTGACGGGCGGCCGACTCCATGAGCCGTTGACGGGAGGTTTTGTCCACATCGGGCTGGAATCTCGAGAAGGCCTGCATCTCCTCTATTTGCCAGTTGAGCTGACAGCCAGTGACCTGTTTCAAAGGATGGATCAGCGCGGCAATGATGACATCACCTCGGCTGATGGTGCCGGCGATCTCCTCGATGATGACCTCCTGGGGCTCGAGGTCCGGTGTCTCGTCGATGACCTGCCGCAGGTCCTGGCGGGTGATGCGTCCCGCCTGGTAGAACTCCCGAAAGCGCTCCGGCGGCAGGTAGCCATGGGCGCCTGTAATGCGTTCCGCTTCCGCCAGGGCTTCAGTGAAACCCAGGTGCTGGAAGCCATGCAGGGTATTGTGGTGGACGAAATCCTTGATCGGCGCCTGCCCAGGCAGTACATGCTCGAAGTGGTGAATGGAGCGGCGCAGGCGTTCGCGGATGTCGCCGGGTTCCTCTCTATTGTGGTTTTCAGACACCGATGAATTCCTTTAGAGATGGTTTGCGAAGGTTTGGCTCAATTGTGTCACCGAGGCGGAAAAGATCTCCAGCACCGGGGCCGGAAAGATCCCGAGCAGGATGATCCCGGCAGTGAGGCTGCCGGCTGCCACCATCTCCATGGGACGTAGATCGTCCACTTTCGTCATGCGACTGCGTACCGGGCCGGTAAACAGCCTGCCGATGGTACGAATGGCGTAGGCGGCACTGATGATGATGCCAAAACTCAGCACTACCACCAGCCAGCCCCAGCGTTGAAAACCGCCGATGAGCGTATGCAGTTCGGCGACAAAGCCCACCGTGCCGGGCAGGCCGACGGCGGCGATAAAGGCCAGGCTGGTGAAGAAGGCGAAGCGGGGCGTGACCCGGACCAGCGAACTGTAGTGATTGATGTTGCGGGTGTGGGTGCGCTCATAGAGCAGCCCGATCAGCAGAAAGGTGACCCCAGCCACCAGTCCGTGGGCCACCATCTGCATCACCGCTCCGGTGAGGCCGGATAGATTCAGGGTGGCTATGCCCAGCAGGACGACCCCCATGTGACTGACCGAAGAGTAGGCGACCATGGCCTTCAGATCCCACTGGCGCCAGGCCAGTAGACCACCGTAGATCAGGCTGATCAGAGCCAGGGTGACCAGTACGCCCTGCAGGGAGATGACCGCTTCGGGCAACATCTGCGCCGCCCGAATCAGGCCATAGGAGCCCATCTTCAGCAGAATGCCAGAGAGCAGGATGCTGATCGGGCTGGGGGCCTCCACATGGGCCAGGGGCAGCCAGCCGTGGATCGGGAAGATCGGCATCTTGACGCCGAAGCCGATGAGAAACCCGAGGAAGATCAACAGTTGCTTGTGTTCGGAGAGGGATTTCGCCCCATTACTCATCTGCTCCATGGCGAAGGAGTGCCCCGGCACTGCGTCGAACAGCACCAGCAGGCTGAGTAGCATGAAGACCGAGCCGCCCATGGTATAGAGCACGAAATTGAGTGCTGCGCCTTGACGGTTTTTGCCGCCCCAGCGGCCGATGAGAAAGAACAGGGGGATCAGGGTCAGTTCCCAGAAGACATAGAAGAGCGACCAGTCCTGGGCCATGAAGACCCCGAGCATGGCGGATTCCAGCACCAGCACCAGCATGTAGTAGCCCTTCACCTGCTTCTTGATACTGGCGGAGGCGAGCAAGGACACGAAACAGAGCAAGGTCGCCAGCAGCAGCATGGTGAGGGCGATGCCGTCGATGCCAACCGCATAGGAGGTGCCGAGCCTGGGGTTCCAGGGCACCACTTGCATGAGCTGAATGGCGGGATTCGTGGTGTCGAAGGTAGCCAGCAGACGCCAGGAGAGCAGCATGGCCAGAGCGGAACCGAACAGAGCGATACCCCGGATCAGACGCTCATTCTGTATCGGTAGCAACGCCAGAAGTACCGCGGTAGCGACCGGCGTTATCAGCAGTTGAGTCAGTAACCCCATGCCAGACCCATTCTCAGGTGAGGCGAACAGGCTCATCCCGGAGCTGTTACACCTTGGATGAAATTCAATCGGGGCGAAGGGTGGACGTTACCTGCCTGGTAACTGCTTCAACTGACAAGATCCTCTGGTGAGTTAGGCGTCAGCCCCCGGAACGAAGGGCCGAAACCATAGCATGTTGGGGGTTAAAAGTCATCGCTATCCGCTTATATTGTAATAAACGAGTGTATATTCAAATGTCATAGCTTGGGAGAACCCGCTCCACCGTATCCACAATGGCCTGAGTCTGGGGATCGATCTCGATGTTTACCCGGTCTCCCGGTTGCCGCCCCGCGAGATTGGTTCTGCGCAGGGTCTCCGGGATCAGATTGACCTCGAACTCCGAACCATCCACCTCGCCGATGGTGAGGCTGATGCCGTCGATGCCGATATAGCCCTTGGTGAAGACGTACTTGCGCAAACCGTCAGGCAGCCGAAAACGGATCCGCCGATTGTTTTCGCTGGCGACGACATCGATCACTTCCGCCATGCAGATGATATGCCCGGACATCTGATGGCCACCGATTTCATCGCCGAAACGGGCGGCGCGTTCGAAGTTGACCTTGTCACCAATCCGCAACTCCCCCAGATTGGTGACCCGCAGGGTCTCCTGCATCAGGTCGAAGAAGACCAGATCGCCTTCAATCCTGGTGACGGTCAGGCAGCAGCCGTTGTGCGCCACCGAGGCGCCTGTTTGCAGATCATCGCAATAGGCCTGGGGCAGACGCATGGTATGGGTGCGAAAGCGCTCTTTTTCCTGGATAGCCACCACTTCGGCGGTGCCCTGTACTATGCCGGTGAACATATGAATAAAGATCCTTTAGTAGAGTGGGCAGCGCCCACCAAATAACGCTTAATCGTAACTAGTCAGACAGTCTTGAGGTTACGGCGTCGCGCAGACAGTCCAGTTGTTGCTCACTATTCAACGGCTGGTTATTGTGGTCGGTGATGAAGAAAATGTCCTCAACTTCGGCCCCCAGAGTGGCTATTTTGGCATGTTGCAGCCGCACCCCACAGGCGGCAAAGGCCTGGCCGATCTCTGATAAAAGGCCTGGCCGGTCCAGCGTGATCAGGCGCATCGTGGTACGTTCGTGAGTCGGGTCCTTCGAGAAGCTTATCCTTGTGGGCGTGTCGAAGTGTTGATGCTGGCGGGGTATGCGGCGATGGACCTTGAGTGGTCCATCCGGTCCCTGTGAGAGGCCCTCTTTCAGGGTGATGAGAATCTCCTGAAAGCGTTGATCGGGCTCCACCTGTGAGCCATCCTCCTCGAGGATCAGGAAAGAGTTGAGGGAAAAGCCCGTCGAGGTGCCCATGACCCTGGCGTTGACAATGGAGAGACCGAGCTGGTCCAGCAGGGTGGTACTCACGGCAAACAGGTTATCCCGGTCAGCACCGTAATAGAGGACTTCAGTGCCGCCCCGCTCGGCGGTCTGGCGCAAGGCAATCAGTGGCAGTTTTTGCATGGGCGTCGCCAGGATGGCTTGGGTATGACGTTTTATTGCATTGGGCGAATGGGTCAGGAAATACTCGTTGGGCAGGGTTTTCCAGAGGTTTGTCACTGCGTTGGTGTCTGCCTGGGTCTGCTTCAGTTGGATCAATGCCTCCGCCTGTTTCGCCTCGATCAGATCCTGCTGGGCCAGTGGATTGTCCAATCCCCGCAGCAGGGCCATGCGAGTGGCCTTGAACAGATCCCTCAGCAGGGAGTCTTTCCAGGAGTTCCAGCTGCGTGGATTGGTCGCACGCCCGTCGGCCGCCGTCAGCAGATAGAGATAGGTCAGTTGGGTGGCATCCCCCGCGATGGCGGCAAATTCCTGCACCACCTCCGGGTCGGTGATGTCCTTGCGCTGGGCGATCATGGACATTATCAGGTGATGCTGCACCAACCAGCTCACCAGGCGGCTGTCGTATTCGCTCAGATGGTGCAGACGGCAGAATACCAAGGCATCCTCCGCGCCCAGCTTCGAATGATCTCCACCACGACCTTTGGCAATATCATGAAAGAGGGCGGCAAGATAGATCAACTCAGGCTTTGGCAGGGTGTGGAACAACTGACTGCAGAAGGGGTGTTCATGTGTGAAATCGGGGACGGTAAAGCGACGTAGATTGCGCAGCACCATCAGGGTATGTTCATCCACGGTATACACGTGGAAGAGGTCATACTGCATGCGTCCGACGATCATCTTGAAGGCAGGGATATAGGCCGCGAGAATGCCGTAGATATTCATGCGCCTAAACTCATGGGTGATGCCATGGGGCTGGCGCAGGATCTCCATGAACAGGCTCTGGGCACGTATGTCGTGGCGGAATTTGTCGTCGATCAGATGTCGGTGACTGCGAACCAGGCGGATAGTGCTGGCCCGTACACCCTTAAGCTCCGGATGCCCCTGCATGATGAAAAACAGCTCCAGCAGCGCGCTGGGTGCCTGTTGGAAAACCGAGTCACTGGTGACTTCCAGGAAACCGTTGCGGTTTTGAAACCGGCGGTTGATCGGGATGGGCTCTTGCAGAGGGTTTTCCAGCAGGATCGCTTCCTGGAAATGCTGCAACAGCATCTCGTTGAGACGGCTCAGTTCCATCACGTTACGGTAGTAGTCCTGCATGAACCGCTCCACCGCGAGATTGGCGGAGTCCGCATCATAGCCCAGCTGGGCGGCGAGGGTGCGCTGGTGGTCGAACAACAGACGGTCGTCAGGCCGGCCGGTCAACAGGTGAAGGGCGAAGCGAACCCGCCAGAGATGGTTTTGCCCGTTGATCAGGGCTGAATATTCAGATTCATTGAGAAACCCATGGTCTACCAATTCGTGCAGGTTTTTTGTCTGGAAGTGGCGTTTCGTTACCCAGCCGATCATCTGGATGTCGCGCAGTCCCCCGGGACTCTCCTTGATGTTAGGTTCCAGGTTGCTGATGCTGTTGTCGTACTTGGCGTGCCGGGTCTGCTGTTCCTGCCATTTGGCCTGGAAGAAATCGTGGCTGTTCCACATCTTTTCCGGACCTGTCGCCTCTTGCATCCGGCTGAACAGGAGGTCCGAACCGGCCAGCAAGCGGGACTCAATGAGGTTTGTCATGACACTGATATCCTGCTCCGCCTCCCGGATACAGTCTTCGATGGTACGCACACTGTGCCCCACATAGAGACCGATATCCCAGAGCAGGGTGGGTAACCGCTCGAGCTGATCTTTCAGCTTTTCGAAGTGCTCCTCCTGTGCGACCAGGATCAGCAGATCGATATCGGAGTTGGGATGCAGTTCGCCTCGGCCGTAACCGCCAACGGCGACCAATGCGGTGGCCTGTGAGTCAGCGAAGATGAAGTGCCAGATCCGTTTCAGTATCTCATCCATCAGGTGAGCTCGGGCGCTAACCAGCTCAGTGATGGGTTGCTGCTCAAACTGCTCGCGAATCAGGCTAGAGCCCTGTTGGATGGCCTGTTTGAAAGCGACAATGGGTTGAGTGGACTGCCCTAGGGCTTGATCCAAGGCGGAAAAATCAAACATCCTGACTTTACTCATGCAGAGGTGAACCGGCGTGTGGTATTAGCCAGTGCTGTTGTGGGACTCTTCCCGGCGCAGGGTCAGTACGTCATAACCATCCGGCGTTACCAGTAGTGTGTGCTCATACTGCGCGGATAGGCTGCGGTCTTTGGTAACCACAGTCCAGCCATCCGGACGCAACTTTACCTGCTGCTTGCCCGAATTCACCATGGGTTCGATGGTGAAACACATGCCTTCCTGCAGGCTTAATCCTGTGTCGGGAGAACCATAGTGGAGGATCTGTGGGTCTTCATGGAACTCCTTGCCGATACCATGTCCACAATACTCCCGGACGACGGAATAGTTGTATCCCTCGACAAACTGTTGAATGGCATGTCCTATGTCTCCAAGCCGGGTACCCGGTTTGACCTGTTTGATACCAATCCAGAGGGCGCGATAGGTGATATCCATCAGGCGGTTTGCCAGGATAGAGGTTTCGCCGACCGTGAACATCTTGCTGGTATCCCCGTGGTAGCCATCCTTGATGACCGTGATGTCCAGATTGACGATGTCACCCTTCTTCAACCGCTTCTCAGCTGGAATGCCATGGCAGACAACCTGATTGACCGAACTGCAGATGGATTTAGGAAAGCCCCGGTAGTTCAGGGGGGCTGGAACCGCCTGCTGTTCGTGTACTATGTGATCGTGGCAGATCCGATCCAGCTCGGCGGTGGTGATACCGGGCCTGACATAGGGCTCGATCATCTCCAATACTTCGGCGGCAAGCCGCCCGGCGACACGCATCTTCTCGATTTCTTGCGCTGTTTTTATCGTTACGCTCATGAGTAGTAGCTTGTAAAGTCTGAAAAATTAAGGCGTTGCGAGAGAGATTGGGTTTGTCGCAGTAAACGGATTATGGTATAAAACGCGCCGCTGAATCGCAATCGGTTCACGCTAACCAATACCCACTTTCCGAATAGGGATGTGGAGTAAATACGCACACATACCGTCACATGGATCGGGGTGCCTTATCGGATAGGGTCGATTCATGGGGTATGTGGAGGTTTAACCCAATTAATCAGGAGTCACTCATGAGTGCAGTTTCCATGCGCCAGATGCTAGAGGCAGGCGTACATTTCGGTCATCAGACCCGCTATTGGAACCCCAAGATGGGTCCATACATATTCGGTCATCGTAGCAAGATTCATATCGTCAATCTTGAAAAGACCCTGCCCCTGTTCAACGAGGCCATGAATTTTGTCGGATCATTGTCCGCCAATGGCGGTAAGATTCTTTTCGTAGGCACCAAGCGAGCCGCGCAGGGCCCCGTTAGCGAGGAGGCGACACGCTGTGGAATGCCCTATGTCAACCATCGTTGGCTGGGCGGCATGCTGACCAATTTCAAGACCATCAAGCAGTCGGTCAAACGGCTCAAGGATCTGGATGCGATGTTCGAAGACGGCAGTGTCGAACAGCGTTTCAATAAGAAAGAGGCCCTGGGGCTCCAGCGTGAGCTTGAGAAGCTGGAGCGCAGCCTGGGCGGGATCAAAAACATGAGTGGTCTGCCGGATGCCCTGTTTATCATCGATGTCGGGCATGAGGAAATCGCCGTGGCTGAAGCCCGCAAGCTCGGTATTCCGGTGATCGGCGTGGTGGATACCAACAACAGCCCGGATGATGTGGACTATGTGATTCCGGGTAACGACGATGCGATCCGTGCGATACAGCTCTATGTTCAGGGCGCCTCGGCGGCAATCCTGGAGGGTCGCGCCAGTGCCGCCACCCATGTGGCTGCCTCAGGCAGCGCCACGGAGGAATTTGTCGAGGTTTCCGAGGGCGATACCTAATCCAACCGGACAGACAGGGCCGGGTATTAGCGGTAGCTGATCCCGCTCGGTTTCCATTCACATATTAGATACTGAAGGTAGACAGTTCATGGCAATTACAGCCTCTCAGGTAAAGGAACTGCGCGAACGTACCGGCGCAGGCATGATGGAGTGCAAAAAGGCACTGGTTGAGTCAGATGGCGATATAGAAGCGGCGATCGAACAGATGCGCAAGTCCGGTACGGCCAAGGCGGCCAAGAAGGCCGGTCGTACCGCGGCGGAAGGCGTGATAGTGCTCAGCTTCAACGACAACAACAGCCAGGCAGCAATGGTCGAAGTCAACTGCGAGACCGACTTTGTGGGCAAAGACGACAACTTTACCTCTTTTGCCAGCGCCGTGGCTGAGCGGGTGCTGAGTGGCGGAGCGGATGATGTGGCTGGCCTGATGGATCAACCCCTGCATGAAGGGGAGGATACCACCGTCAACCAGGCCCGTGAGGCCCTCATCTCCAAACTGGGCGAGAACATGAACGTGCGCCGGTTTGCCCGTTTCCAGACAGGTAATGGAAAACTCATCAGTTACCGTCACGGTGTGCGTATCGGTGTGGTGGTTGAAGTGGCAGACGGCGACGAGGAACTGGGTAAGGACCTGGCCATGCATATCGCGGCCACCAACCCGATCTGTCTGTCCGCTGAACAAATGCCACAGGAACTGCTGGCAAAGGAGCGTGAGATCGTTAGCGCACAAGCCAAGGAACAAGCCAAGGAGAGCGGCAAGCCCGACAACATCATCGAAAAGATGGTCGATGGTCGTATGCGTAAATACCTGGCGGAAAATACCCTGCTGGGCCAGGCATTCGTCAAGGATCCCGATCTCACGGTGGAGAAACTGCTGAAGAGCAAGGGCGCGAGCATCTTACAGTATCAGCGTTTCGAAGTCGGAGAGGGCATCGAGAAGAAGAAGGAGAACTTCGCGGAAGAGGTGATGGCCCAGGTAAACAGGTAGGCCTGTGATCAGCTGTCATGGAGAGACCGCCTCGGGCTGTTTTCAGCTCCATATAGCAGGTACCATGCAGTGTCCGGCGCGCAAAGCCAAGGAACTCGAAAAATTTAGGTAAGGACTCAGGCAGAGAGATGTCAGATCTACATTTTCAACGCATCCTGCTTAAACTGAGCGGTGAAGCCTTGATGGGTAAAGGTGCATTTGGCATCGACCCAGACGTCATGGGGCGCCTAGCCGGTGAGATCGGGGAACTGGTGAACGCCGGGGTGCAGGTAGGGCTGGTCATTGGTGGCGGCAACATTTTTCGTGGCGCCGGTCTGGCGCAAGGTGGCCTCGATCGGGTGAGTGGCGATCATATGGGAATGCTGGCCACGGTGATGAACTCCCTGGCCATGCAGGATGCCCTCTCCCGTATCCACATAGAGAGCCGGGTTCTGTCAGCGTTGGCCATGCCGGATGTCTGTGAGTCCTTCACGGCCCACGGGGCGCGGCGGTACCTGGATAAAGGACGGGTGGTAATCCTGGCTGCCGGCACGGGTAACCCCTATTTTACAACAGACTCAGCCGCCAGCTTGCGGGCGATCGAGATCCAGGCCGACCTATTGATCAAGGCCACCAAGGTCAATGGTGTCTATTCCGCGGATCCGGTCAAGTTCTCGAACGCTGAATTCTATTCCAATCTGACCTACAATCGAGTCCTGGCGGAGAATCTGCAGGTCATGGATGCAACGGCCATCGTGCTCTGCCGTGACAACAACATGCCCCTGCGAATCATGAATATCAATGATTCCGGTGCGCTGATGCGGTTGATGCAGGGAGAGGTAATTGGCTCTTTGGTAGAGAAAGGCGATAAACATGATTAACGATATCAAAAGTGATGCTGCCGACCGCATGGGGAAGAGCGTAGAGTCTCTGACTCATGAACTGGCAAAGGTGAGGACCGGGCGGGCCCATCCCAGTCTGCTGGACCATATCCATGTAGATTATTACGGCTCGGAGGTGCCGCTCAGCCAGGTTGCCAACATCAGTGTTGAGGACGCCCGGACCCTGAAGGTGACCCCATGGGAGAAACCCATGGTTGCCCTGGTGGAGAAGGCGATCATGACCTCGGATCTCGGTCTGAATCCGATGAGTGCCGGGACTGTGATACGGGTACCGATGCCGCCGCTGACCGAGGAGCGCCGCAGGGATCTGATTCGGGTGGTGCGCCATGAGGCGGAAGGCGCCAAGGTGGCGATTCGGAATATCCGCCGGGATGCCAATCACGACTTGAAGGAACTGGTCAAGGAGAAGATGATCTCTGAAGATGATGAGAGGCGGGGTCATGAGATGATTCAGAAACTGACCGATCAACACATCAAGGAATTGGATGAAGTCCTGGAGACGAAAGAAAAGGACCTGATGGAGATCTGACGGATCTCATGATGAGCGACGATCAATCCAATCTGGATGCTTCCAGCACGCTGGAGCAGGGAGCCCCATCTCTCCAGGAGACTGATGATCCTGGTCTGCCAAGGCACATCGCGATTATCATGGATGGTAACGGTCGTTGGGCACAGAGCCGTGGACTGCCCCGGACTGCCGGGCATTCCGCCGGGGTCCAGGCCGTCAGAAAGGTCATCGAACAGTGTGTACAGCGCAAGATCCGGGTTCTGACCCTGTTTGCCTTCAGCAGCGAAAACTGGTGCCGCCCGATGAAAGAGGTGGGCCTGATCATGGAGCTGTTTATCAGCGCGCTGAAAAAAGAGGCCAGACGTCTGCATAAAAATGGCGTGCGCTTGGTTGTGATCGGTGAGCGGACGGCATTCTCCGATAAACTCCAGCAAAGAATTCAAGAGGTTGAACGGCTGACCTCCGACAACGATGCTCTGATTCTCCAGATCGCAGCCAACTACGGGGGACGTTGGGATATCCTCCAGGCAACCAGAAAACTGGCGCAGGCGGTAAGAGAGGGGGAGCTGGATCCGCAAGATATCGATGAGGATCGGCTGGCAGGCGCCCTCTCATTTCCTTTTCAGGCCGATCCCGATCTCTATATCCGCACCGGGGGGGAGAAGCGCCTGAGTAACTTCCTGCTCTGGCAGGCCGCCTATGCCGAGCTCTACTTTACCGATATGCTCTGGCCCGATTTCGATGACGTGGCTCTGGATCTCGCCCTCGAGGAGTATGTGGGCCGGCAGCGCCGTTTCGGACAGACCGGTGAGCAGGTAACGGGCGATGGCTGAGGTTTACTGAGGTCTCAATGCTGAAGCAGCGAGTCTTCACTGCACTGGCTCTGGCTCCATTGGTGTTGGGGACGGTGCTGGTCATGCCCAGCCACTATCTGGCGCTGATCTTCGCCCTGGTGCTGTTGCTGGGTGGTAGTGAATGGGCCAGACTTGCCGGAATTAACCAGCCCGCGGGTCAACTCGGCTATATTCTGCTGCTTGCCGGTAGCATGCTGGGTACGGACTACATCTTCATGCAATCAGGCTGGACGCCATGGTTACTGTCAGCCAGTGTGTTTTGGTGGTTGCTGGTGATCTTGCGCATTGGCCGGTTCAGCAGTGATGGAAACCTGACCGGGTTTCGTCCGCTGCAGGCCCTCGAGGGGGTTATCGTTCTGGTGCCGGCATGGTTCGCCCTGGTTTTCCTGCACCAGATTCCTCATGATGGCCCCATCCTTCTGGTATTTCTCCTCCTGTTGATCTGGGGTGCGGATATCGGAGCCTATTTTGCGGGTCGCCGCTGGGGTCGGCACAAGCTGGCGCCCCAGGTGAGCCCGGGTAAGACCCGTGAGGGTGTCTATGGGGCCATGGTCCCCGCTATGCTGTTTGGCCTGATTCTGGCTTGGTGGCAGCAGTTAGGTTTGTATAATACGCTGTTGGCCATTCTGCTCTGCCTGATAACCGTCATGTTTTCCGTGGTAGGCGATCTCTCTGAGAGTATGCTGAAACGCCAGCGTGGCGCTAAGGACAGTGGAAACCTGTTGCCTGGACATGGCGGTATGCTCGATCGAGTCGACAGCCTGACCGCGGCGGCGCCGGTATTTCTACTGGGTCTGGTTTTAATGGGTAAGGTGATATGAAAGGGCTGACAGTGTTGGGTTCTACCGGCTCCATCGGGGTAAACACGCTGGATGTGGTGGCCCGCCATCCCGACAGATACCGCATCCGTGCATTGACCGCCAACCGGAATGTGCAGGTCATGCTGCCTCAGTGCCTGAAGTTCAAGCCGCAACTGGCGGTGATGGCAGATGGATCAGCAGCCGCGGAATTGGCCAAGCAGCTTTGGAATAATGGCAGTCAGACTGAGGTGCTCAGTGGCGTTGCGGGACTGGAGCAGGCCGCGGCCATGCCGGAGGCTGATTACGTGATGGCGGCCATCGTCGGGGCTGCTGGACTGCTGCCCTCTCTGGCTGCGGTGCGTGCCGGGAAAAGGGTCTTGTTGGCCAACAAGGAGGCCCTGGTGATTTCGGGGCGCCTGTTTATGGATGAGGCGCTGACCCATGGGGCGGAGATCCTGCCCATCGACAGTGAGCACAACGCCGTCTTCCAATGCATGCCGGCGGGTTTTGCCAAGGGCCTCGTTTACACTGGGGTGAAAAGGATCCTGCTGACGGCCTCCGGCGGTCCTTTTCGCACCACCCCGATGGATGAATTGTGGAAGGTGACCCCTGAACAGGCTTGCGCCCATCCCAACTGGGATATGGGGCGTAAGATCTCAGTGGATTCGGCGACCATGATGAACAAGGGGCTCGAGGTGATCGAGGCCCACTGGTTGTTTCATGTTGAACCGTCGCAGATTCAGGTGATCTTGCATCCACAGAGCGTGATTCACTCCATGGTGGAATATGCGGATGGATCGGTACTGGCCCAGCTGGGGAATCCTGATATGCGCACCCCCATCGCCCATGCCCTGGCCTGGCCGGAAAGGATCGAATCTGGAGTCGCTAGCCTGGATCTTTTTCAGGTGGCTCACCTCGATTTCGAAGCCCCGGACCTGCAACGTTTCCCCTGTTTGCGACTCGCCATGGAAGCGGTGGAGGCGGGTGGAACCGCGCCGGCGGTGCTGAATGCGGCCAACGAGGTAGCGGTGACGGCCTTTCTGGACCATCGGATCGGTTTTCTCGAGATCCCGAAGCTGGTGGATAAGACCCTGCAGGCGATGGAGATTGAGAAGGCCGAGAGTCTGGAACAATTGCTGGATTGCGACCGTAGAGCCAGGGATCTGGCGGAACAAGCCCTGCGCCATCAGGTCTGATATCTTTAACCTAGAAACCGCAGTTGACCGCTCCATTCTGATAGTAAGAAGTTGATATAATGTTAATTTGTTTCAATAGGTTCAACCGTCGTTTTTAGGATTATCTGCCATGGGTTCCCTATTCATTACAATTGTCGCATTCATCACTGCCCTGGGCATCCTGATCACTGTCCATGAGTTTGGCCACTTCTGGGTTGCCCGCCGATTGGGTGTCAAGGTGCTGCGTTTTTCGGTCGGCTTTGGCCGCCCCCTGTGGAAACGGATTGGCCGGCTAGACAATACCGAATATGTCATCGCCGCCATCCCCCTCGGTGGCTATGTGAAAATGCTCGACGAACGCGAGGCCCCGGTTGCCCCCGAAGAACAGCAGCGGGCCTTCAACCGACAGTCGCTTGCCGTACGCAGCGCCATCGTGATAGCGGGACCACTGTTTAATTTTCTATTTGCGATCTGTGTCTATTGGCTGATCTTTGTGACTGGCGATACCGGGCTGAAACCATTGATTGGTGAAGTAAGCAAGGGGTCCATCGCTGAACAGGCGGGTTTTTTACCGGGGGAGCAGATACTTTCCATCGGTGATCAGCAGACGCCAACCTGGGAGAGCACCGTCTATGCCCTGCTTTCCGAAGCCATGGGTCAACCCGAACTACCGGTGCGGGTGCGAGATGATTCGGGCAGGGAGCTGATCCACTGGCTGAATACCTCCGGACTACAGGCCCTGACAGAGGATGGTCAGATCCTGCAAAACATGGGTCTGACGCCGAAACGGCCGATTCTGCCGCCAATCATCGGTGAGCTGTTAGCGGGAGAGGCGGCGGCTGCCGCCGGACTGGAGAGCGGAGATCGCTTACTCTCAGCGGATGGCGTAACACTTGAGAACTGGCCTGACTGGGTAAGCTATGTCAGAGCGCGTCCGGCCCGCATGATAAGGCTCGAGGTCGAGCGGAAAGGAGAGCGTCTCTCCCTGGAAGTTACCCCAGCATCGGTCAATGAGCAGGGCAAGATGATAGGCCGCATCGGGGCCAGCGTGCGGGTACCGCCAGGTCTTCTGGATGATTATCAGACTGAAATCCAATACGGTCCCATGGCGGCGCTGGGCCACTCCCTCTATAAGACCTGGGACCTCTCCCGGCTCATGTTGCGGATGCTGGGAAAGATGCTGGTGGGTGAGGTATCGGTGAAAAATCTGAGTGGACCCATCTCGATAGCGGACGCCGCCGGCAAGTCGGCCAGCTATGGAACGACCTATTTTCTGAAGTTCCTCGCGGTGGTCAGCATCAGCCTTGGGGTATTGAATCTGTTGCCTATTCCGGTGTTGGATGGGGGACATCTCTTTTTCTTTCTGCTCGAAGCGGTCAAGGGAAGCCCTTTATCAGACAGATTTATTGAGCTGGGGCAGAAGATTGGCATGTTGATCCTGCTCGCCATCATGAGCCTGGCTTTTTATATCGACCTAAATCGTTTTTTGGGATGAGTTCACTTGCTCCAAGGCGGTAATGGTGGTTAGCTAAGGTTCCATGGATATGAGCACCGGCGGTATGAAACGATAAGTGGTCTTCCATCACGGGTTCTGTTGAAAGTGCCGGCAACTTCTCGATCAATTGGGTTTATCAAGGGGTGTTGGAGTGGGAGTGAATTCGATGGGCAGGAGAACACAGAATCTCGAGCGCAGAACAGGTACTCAGGAGATGATCAATAAACTCCTGACTGAACGTCAGGAGGTCTTGGTCTCGTTTTGTCAGGTGGCTGGCCTTGAACCCTATACACGCACCGAATCCATCGATAATCTACTCCAGAGTTTCTGTCAGATACTCGTTGACTACGCCGCGTTTGGCCATTTTGAGGTGTTTGGCCACATCAGTAATGGCAGCGAACGCCGAGGCCGCGTTATCGAGGTTGCCGAAGAGATCTACCCTGATTTCATCCAGGCCACGGATATTGCGGTGAGCTTCAATGACAAATATGATCTATCGGATCATGCGCTGCACTTCGATGACCTGGCGGATGACCTCTCCCGCTTGGGAGAGAGGCTGGCGCTGCGCATCGAGCTGGAAGACAGACTACTGGCCACCATGCTCAGCTGACAGGTTTGTCACCGGCTAGAAATACCGCTTCAGACTGATCTCGATATAGTCATCCTGGCTAAAGCCATATAAAGGATCGTCCCTAGGTACAGCATTCCACACTCTTATCTGGGTCGAGGCCTTCCAAGCGGCTCCGAGACGACGACTGCTCTCCAGGTTGAACATCCAGGCGCTGGAGTCCAGATCCTTGATGATGCCGGTTAGCAGCTCCGAACTCTGCACGTCATTAAGCGTTAGCCTGAAACCGAAAAACAGATCGTTCTCGAAGGCTACAGGGGAATCATCGCCTCGATCGTCATACATATACTCGGCAAGCATCCCGAGATCCATGTCTGTTTCGGCTATGCCCACATAGGTGTACTCGAAGCCACCGGTGGCCGCATAAAAGGGGTCGTCCTGACCACTACGACGTATGGCCTCCAGTTTCCACAACCAGTCACCCTTGGTAGCCTGCAGGTCAAGGCCGGTCTGATTAATGATGGCATAATAAGGGGCCAGGACGATCTCGCCTGATTCCTTGACTACCGGGTTGAACGAGGGATCGCGGCTGGTGCCGTAAAAGTGAGACAGGCCGAAATCCCAGTCGCCGATGGCGTGGGACCAGCGAATGGCCAGGTCAATATGCCTCTCCTCCCGCTCTGATTCGTAGCTGGCCAGCTCCGTGTCGACGGGTATCAGGGTGCGCAGGCGACCCTCTTCTCCAGGAAAGGTGCGTTCCCTGAAACCGGGCAGGACAAACAGGTCCAGCAGGCCCCACTCTCTTTCCAGGGAATAGATGAACATGGGCTGACCCAACTTCTGCTCACCGTCCGGGTTCTCTACCAGATCGGTCTGGTTGATGATATCCACCAGATGCAGGACCTCGGTCACACCCCAGAAGACCTTACCGATACCGGCTCGAAGCTCCCAGCCGTCACCCGCCTTTAACCAGAGAAGCTCCCGAATGTCAGCGTGGCTGCGTGCGTCATCCTGGGAGTCCAGGCGCAGAAATGGGGTGAAGGTCAGACTTTGCCGTTCATCATCCCAGCTGTGGTAATACTCGGGTTCAAATGCCAACGAAAGCGTGTGGTTCGTCTGTTCCGGTGATAAGGCTCCCTGGGTGAAGTAACGCGCCTGTCCTTCAATATAACCGGACCATTCACCGGCACTCATCCTCTGTAGCGGTAATAGGGCCGCAAAGAGCAGGAAGATAAAAGAAGAGCGGGCCGGGTGGAGAGTTGAGTTCATGAATTTATCTGGCCCGTTTCAGTCTGTTCTTGCCGAAATCAGACTCCTCCAGACCAGCCCGAAAGTTATATTTTTTCCAGCTCAGCAGGGTGCTCTTGCCCGTATGATGGTTCTGCATGAACATCTCGTCAGCCCGCCAGTATCGATCAAGATACTGTTGGTAGCCGCGGAATTCCAGGGTCTTGAGCAGGGTGCTCTTGCGATCATAGAAGTCGATTTTGAGCGGGATGTACTCCTGTTGATCGATCCAGACATGCTGATAGGTGTAGCCCGAGTAGGGATCCACCGGGTCCCGTTCAATCAAGAAGGCGGGCTTGCCATCGACCCGATCGTCCTGGATGTATTTGTAGCTGTATTTTTCGATCTCCTGGGAGGAGAGGTCCTCATAGGCGAATTCGCTGCCCATGAATGGACCGGATTTGTTGCGTGAGGCAATGCGTTTGACGCGTTTCAGGGCCGGCAGATAGAGCCACTGGTCATCCGAACCGGTCTTGTGTGAATAGCTGAGCAGGGCGGTGCCCTTTACATCCAGGGGTTTGTCGAAGATGATCAGCGTCTTGTCGCCATCCCCCTCCACCTCGAGTGATTGGGTACGCATGTTCCGTAAACTCTCCTCCCCATGTTTGTTGCGCAGCAGCATGCTCATGCTGGCCTTGAAATCGTGCCAGCCGGTGTCTCGCCGGTCGACCTCGGTAGCAATTTCAAGGCCTCTTTCCTCCGGGGTTGTGGCATGAGTCAGTATGGGCAGCAGGCAACAGAGAAGAATAAGTAGCTGTTGCTTCATGGCTTTTTACCTCCGAAAAGCATTAATAGGGGTGGCAGGAAGAGGAAGTCGGCCACCAGGGCCAGACCGATAGTGATGGCGGTGAGCAGACCCATGCCGGCATTGAGCTGAAAATGGGAGAAGGCGAGGATACCGAAACCGAGCATCAACACCAGGGAGGTCACCCAGAGTGCGGTGCCGACGGTGGAAAAGGCGTAACGTACCGCGTCTTCCGCATCCATGCCCTTCTCCCGGCGGGCGCGCAGAAACTTGCTGAGAAAATGTACCGTGTCGTCCACTACGATGCCCAGGGTCATGCCGCTGACCACCGAGAGGGCCAGCCCCACTTCACCCACCAACAGTCCCCAGATGCCGAACGCCATACCGATGGGCACCAGATTGGGCAACAGGCTCAGACCCCCGATACGCAGGCTACGCAGGGCGAAGATCAGGATAAAGGAGATCATTACCAGGGCCAGGGTCGTGCCCTTGAGCATCGCCTTGATATTGCGCTCGCCGATATGGGCGAACATCACCGACGGACTGACACCCTCGATCCGCATCCCCGGTGCATGTTCCGTCAGCCAGGCCTGGGCCTCCTTTTCGATGGCCAGTAACTGCTTGGTGGAGAGGTTCTCCAGGGTGACGGTGAAGCGGGTGGCCGATTTCTTCACGTTGATCTGGTTGTTCAGATCCAGGCCGAAGGGCAGGGAAAATTCATACAACAGCAGATACTGGGCCGAAAGGTCGCGCCGATCCGGTAGCCGGTACCAGCTGTCGTCATCCCCGTGCATGTTACGGTTCAGCCGCTTCATGATTTCGGTGATGGTGTTGACATGCAGCACGTGGGGTTGCCGGCGATACCACTGGGCGAACGCCTCCACCTTTTGCAGAAAGGCTGGATCACTCACGCCACCCGGCTCACCGGAGTTGAGGGAATACTCGATCAGGTAGATGCCGGTCAGGTTCTCGTTGGTGAAATCGGTGGCCTGGCGAAAGGTGATGGTCTCATCGAAATACTTGACGAACTGATCGTCCAGCCGGTTGTTGGGGATCTGCGCGATGAGGAAGATGATGATGCCTCCCATCACCCAGAGCAGGTGACGCTTGTAACGAATCACGAACTCGGCCAAGCGGAGCATGGCGATGCTGCCCCGGGTGTCACCGCGCAGGGCCTTCACCGGCAGGATCATCATCATCGCCGGCAGGAAGGTGATCGAGAGGAAAAAGGCGAGCCAGACACCGATGGCCGCCATATTACCCAGATCCCGGAAAGGCGGGGCATCACTGAAGTTGAGGCTGAGAAACCCGATCGCCGTGGTCAGGGTGGTGAGGAATATAGGTTGCAGGTTGATGCGCAAACTCTCCAGTATTGCCTCCCGTTTCTCCAGACCTTCCCGCATACCATGCAGGAAGTTGACCAGGATATGCACGCAGTCGGCGATCGCCAGGGTCATGATCACGATGGGGACGGTGGTGGTTGGCGGCGAGATGCGAATGCCCATCCAGCCGGTGATGCCCATGGTGCCGATAATCATCAGGATGATAATAATCAGGGTCGAGAGGGTGCCGGGAATGGAACGCAGCATCAACGCCAGGCTGAGGATCACCGCCAGGAACATGACCGGGTAGAGGCTCTGCATGTCCTCTTTGGAGGCGGACGGAAAGGCGTTGTTCATCATGATCATGCCGGTCAGATGAATCTTGATTTCAGGGTGGGTGGCCTCTATCTGGGCGGCCAGCTTATGCGCGGCCTCAGCTACCTCCGGCACCTCGCTGAGTTTTTTACCCGGCAGCTGGATGGTGACATTGACCCCGGTGACATGGGCGCTGGAGGAGATCAGACGATTCAGCAGCAGGGGATCTTTGACTGCAATCTGTTGTTTTCTCTCCAGTTCCTGATCCGACAGGGTATTGAGATCGAACACCAGATCCTCGACCACCAAGTCGTCATCTTTCGCATAGGTGTATTGAAAGTTGCTGATGGAGTCGACCCGCAGGGAGTAGGGCAGTTGCCAGGCGGCCTGGGTCAGCTCCTGCACGGCGGCGAGGGTATCCCGGGTGAAGACCCGACCGTCCCGCGGGGCCAGGACGAAGAGCACATTGTCATTCTTGGAATAGGTGTCCTGCAGCTGCTCGAACGCGGTTAGCTGCGGATTCGCCTCGCTGAAAAACATTCGGTAGTCATTACTAAACGCCAGTTTCTGCAGGCCGGTGCCCAGTGCCGCGGTGATCAGCACTGAGAGAAGGATGACCAGGTATTTCCAGTTCAGCACAAAATTGAAAAAACGCTCTTTCATTTTTTTATCCTTATTGATGCTTAATTCTGAAATCCGACTTTTCAGCCAGTCAGACTGTCGAGGTAGTCAAGTACACCCTTACCACACTTCAGTAAGGACTCCCGGCTCTGGGCATTTTTTGCCATACTCATGCAACCCTCCAACGCGGCTACGATGAACAGCGCGGTATCTTCCGCATTGATATCATGCCTGATCGAGCCATCCTCCTGTCCCTCTCTCAGGGTGTTGGCGATGCCTTCCAACCAGATCTGGTACATGGCATCAGTCCTGCGGCGAAACACCTCATCGATGGGCGACATTTCCTGCGCCAGGTTGTTCAATGGGCAACCCAGTTGAATATCGTTTTCATCCAGATTGTCTCCAGCGTCACGGATGGTCTGCTTCAGACGCACGAGGGGCGGTCGTTCCCCTTTATTCAATGGTTCAATCCAGGTAGCGATGAGATAGGGATGAATCCACTCATCCAGCACGGAATAACCCAACGCCTTTTTGCTTTTGAAATAGTGATAAAGCGCGCCTTTCGTTACGCCGGTGTTGTGCAGGATCGCGCTCAGGCGGGCGGATTGAAATCCCTGGCGATGGATCTCATGGAATGCAGCCTCCAGCAGTGCCTGTCGGGTCTTATCAGCTGTCATAAAGGGTTAGTGGACAACTGTCGATGTAGAACATACCGACCAGTATGGATGGGGTCGTTTTCTCTGTCAAGCGGTGCTGTCACCTCAAGATGCGGGGTTACATGATGACCTGTTATGAATAACTCCCTATACTTGACTGGTTGTTAGTTTCCTAATCCACAGCCTGCGCAAAATATACAGGAGAATTGAATGGCTTTGTCCGAACAGCCAAGCGAGACCGACAGCGGAAATCTTGGGGTTTCCGCCAGGGAATTTTTCGTCTATTGCAATGCGGAGCGCGAGCGCCGGCTCAATTCCGGAGAGGAGTTCGACCAACAGGCATTCGATGGGGCGGTAGAGTTGGTCTTGTGTAAGCTGCGCGCCCTGGCGGAGGAAGGCTGGACATGATCATTCATCGTATACATGCCAATAATGTCCTGAAATACACCAGTCTGAGGCTGGATGATCTGCCCGAGCGCGGTCTGATCGCGATTACCGGGCCCAATGAGTCGGGTAAGAGCAGCATTGGCGAAACCCTCTGTTTTGCCCTGTTCGGACGCACCTTCTCGCTGGACTATGATAACCTGGGCAAGGTCATCCATTGGGGTGAGACCCACTGCTCCGTGGAGGTCGAATTCACCGCCAGCGATGGTGACAGATACACCCTGGAACGCTTTCTGGATGACTCGGGCAATCACAGCGCCCGGATCTCCAGGCCAGGCCAGGCCAGGGAGGCACAACCCCTGGCGCGGGGAATCGACAAGGTGGCGGATCTGGTGTATGAGCTGATCGGCTATGAATATGAAGAGTTCATCGAATCCTTCTATCTGGCGCAACGGGAGATTACCACCCCCCATCCCCACAGTTATGCGGTCAAGACCATGGCCGGACTGGTGACCCTGGAGTACAGTTCGGCAGCCTTTCAGGAGGAGGTGGAGGAGACCGGTAACAGCTTGGCCGAGACCCGTAAGGAGATCGCCAGCCTCGCCAATCAGGTCGAGGAGGTCGAGCTTGAACCGGGCCGCCTGCAAGGGCTGCAGAGCGAGCAGGCCGAGCTCACGACGCGACAGGCCAGGTACAACCGGCAATTGTCGTTGCTGGACCGTGCCTCCATCGACTACCAGGATGCCCTGCCGAAACGGGAAAGTGCCTTGAAGGCGCGGACCCTGGCTGGATTTTTTCGTTTCATCAGTTTACTGCTGGCCCTGGTCGCCGGTGGAGCCTGGGTATTGCTGAGCAAGTTGCCCGCGCACGCATATGCCGGGGACTTAAGCCATCTTTTAACGACCAACATCCCGGCTTGGCAGGACGAAATGATCCCCTGGCTGCTCTATGGGGCGATAGGTTTTACCCTGTTGTTCGTGCTGTTCTGGGTGCGCGCCATTAGCCAGAACAGCCAGGCCAGACAGTTGCTGAAGACCGGCAAGGATCTCGCATCGGTGCTGGATGACCTGGAACCGGTAGAGACCCTGCAGGCCGCGGCGGCGATACCGGAGGATAGCGAAGAGAGAGCTGACGCAGAGGAGGCTGGCGAAGCCGCGGAGCACGCGGCGGAACCGACCGTGGAGCTAATCGACCGGGCCGCAAGGGAGCGGCTGAGCCAGCGGGTGGCGGATTTTCAGGCCGACTTTGCGCAGGTGCGGGAAGGCGTCGGCATGGAGCAAAATCTGCTGCGGGACGCCATGAATGCCACCCGGGAGCGGAGCGGGCAGCTGGATGAGGCAATCTCCCAGGAGCAGGCACGGATCGCCAGGGTGGAGGGCTTGCTCGGTATGCAGGATGATATGGAAAAGAGGAATGCCGAGCGCCAGCACCATCTGGATCAATGCATATTGGCCGGCGAGCTGATTCAGGGCGCCATGCGGGAGGTCTCCTACCAGTTCAACCACAAGGTCCGTGACCTGGTCAGTAAGACCCTGCCGCTGTTTACCGAGAACCGCTACGAACACCTGCAAATCGATGACGATCTCACCGTACGCGCCTTCTCCAGCGAGAAGCGCGATTTCATGGACCTGGAGGAGATCTCCAGTGGTACCCAACGGCAGATCATGCTGGCGGTACGTCTGGCCCTCTCTCAGGAATTGGTTGGCCGGGCGGTGAAGGCCAGTCAGTTTCTGTTTCTGGATGAGCCCTTCGCCTTCTTCGACCAGGCGCGTACCCGCAGCTCCTTGACTGTCTTGCCAAGCCTGAGCGAACAGCTGAACCAGATCTGGATCATTGGACAGGAGTTTCCCTCGGGCCTGAAATTTGACCATCACATCACATGTAACCGGGAGTATCAGAGCATCCCCCCGGTTGAAGTCTGATCGATAGAGGAGGACGAGATAATGCGCCGACTATTTTTTCTTACCCCCAATGTGAACTCCTGCCAGGCCATCGTGCGGGAACTCGAGGCTACCGGGGTGCCGGAGCGGCATCTGCATGTGATCGCGAGTATCGAACAGGCCCTGGACGATCTGCCCGAAGCCGGCATATTGCAGAAGACCGAGTTATTGCATGGCATCGAGAAGGGGGTTGGATTGGGCGGCACCGCCGGCATGCTGGGAGGTCTGCTGGCGCTGGCTTTCCCACCGGCCGGGATCGTGCTGGGTGGTGGTGCGCTGCTGGCCAGCGCCGCCGCGGGCGCTGGATTTGGCGCCGTGGTTACGGCCGTGATGTCGAGTCATGAACACAATCACGACCTGGATGCCTTTCAACGGGCCATCGAGGCGGGCGAGATCCTGTTGATGGTCGATATACCCAAGGGTCAGGTGGAGAAAACCAAGGAACTGATCCTGGGGCATCATCCGGAGGCCAAGATCGGGGTGGCGAAGCTGATTGGAGCCTGAGTTTTCTACCCCAGAGACACGGGGCTAACTACCTGATAGATTATGAAAATAATCTCCCTTGTCTCTTGTACCCTGCTGGTGATCCGCACCTCCACGGCCTTGGCTGACTCAATTACCCTGGACGAAAGTGAAGCATATGGAGATACGCGTTGGGGTGTAATCCCCTACGCGTTTGCCACTGAAACCCTGGGGACCGCGCTAGGCGTAGGCACCTTCGTGGGGGGCATCAAGCAACCACAGTCCAGTCTTATCGCGACGGCATTCAAAACCAGCAATGACTCCTGGTTGGCGGCGGGTTCGTTGAATAATTTGCGCTTTGACGCGCTGAACAGATGGTTCTTCAATATCTATGCGCTGAGCGCCCATTACACGGACCAGCGCTTCTATGAGAGTACTGACCACATAACTATCGACAGCGCGGGCTCCAACGACTCGTCACCAGACGATTTCTTGTCCGGTATCAGCAATGATCTGCATCTGGAGCTGACCGTCCGTTACCCGTTACCGATCGGCGCAGCCAAGGACAATCCACTGACCCTATACCGAACCCGTAAAGGCTTGCTCCTGTCGGATCCGCGGGGTGGCGATGAGTGGAACCCCTTGAAACATGGCAAGACCATACTCGGCGCCCGCTATTTTCACCGTTATCGGGATCTGCGGGAGATAGAGCAGGAAGACCTGCTTGCCGTCAGTACCAATGGAGTGGAAACCTGGCTGGACTACGACAATACCGATTTTCTCCCTAATGCCAGCCGCGGCAGCCGACAGAAATTGATCCTGACCCGTGATTTCGGCTGGTTCAGCAGCAGTAGCAGCTGGACCAATATTGAGCTGGATGCCAGCAAATACTTTGATCTCGGCAGATCCGCGTGGTTTCGGCAACAGGTATTGGCCCTGAACTTCTGGACCTCTTATACCCCCAGCTGGGAAGTGGACGAACAGTCAGGCCGGGTCAACCATCGTCCACCGCCTGGTTTCGGCTCCACCTTGGGCGGGTTTGACCGGCTGCGAGCATTTCCCGTGAGCCGCTTTCATGACAAATCGGCGGCCTTTTACGCCGCGGAACTGCGTCTGATACCACAGGTCAACGGGTTGCATAGACTGCCTCTGCTCAGGCATCTGGAGATCGACTGGTGGCAAGTGGCAGGTTTTGTCGAGGCAGGTCGTGTTGCACCGGCCTACAATAGCGATCTCTTTACGCAAGATCTGAAATGGGATGTCGGCCTGAGCTTTCGGATCATGACTTTTCGCATGCCACTGCGACTCGACTGGGCCATCTCTGAAGAAGACCAATCCATCTGGGCGATGTATAGCCAGCCGTTTGCCCGTTAAATTTCACCTGACCGACTCTGGTATGAGTCGGCTCGAAGGCTACC
>CBDVCD010000004.1:0-38475 GCA_965372385.1 uncultured Gammaproteobacteria bacterium
AGGATTACTTGATCAAGATTCTTGGAGTGGGGGTAATTTAAGTGCGATTGCCCTGACAGGATTGGTGACGAGGTGCACTAGTTAAACATCGATTCAAGGCCAGGTATGCATTTCTTCTCCATGTATGCCTGTTTATCTTTGCGGAAGTCCGTACATTCAGCATTTGCATTGGCCTCTTCCAGGTTGGCCTTGATACACATGGAAAACTCCTTTTTGGAACCTTTGGTCTTGCAGTCCGCTACGTCATAGCAGGGATGTAACTCCTTAGGCCCGGCGGCAATAACCGGATTAACGAGACTTAACCCAACTGTAATCATTACAAAAACAGCCAATCTTTTCATGGCGAAATATCCTCCGAATAATGGTATTTTTTTAACTTCTTATTGAATTCAACTTATCATCTGTTGCTACTTTTTTTATCACCTCCTTGCACAAATCATGAGGGTCACAATAAGCGATAATGCGCATAATAACGTGATATCTCACTTGCATCCATCTTGCTATATGCTGCAAGGTCGTATTGATGGAGTACTAATTTTCTGGAAACTGAATCGCATTAGCCAGGGCCCGTTCGAAACGGCTCTCTAATCCCTGCTGCAGATCACGCTGCACCGGACCAGCCTGTAACCAGGCAATCTGAAGCTCTCGCAGCTGCTCCTCGCGCGTCTGTTCCTCTTCAAATTTTTGGTAGAGTGCTTCAGAGAGTCGTGACACCTGATACCGCATACGTTCCTCGGCGTACTCAGCGGGTGATTCGACACCGGCTGCCACCTCAAGTTGCAGGCAAAGCTCCAAGCGCCGTGCAAGATTTTCCGGCAATTCGCTCTGTAGTGACTGGTTGTATCCCTCATCTTCGCTGAGGGCATGCGCAGCCAGTTCGTACCTGGCCTGCATCGGATTATCGTACTGCGCATCCCCGGAAGCCAGCACCTGCCAAGCCTGCGCTGTCTGCTCAACCAGTGCCTGTCGCGCATCAGCATCAAGAGCGTTTGCCAATACCTCATTCTCGAGACGAGAACATAGCTTGGCACGCTCCTGTATCCCCTGGAGTAACGCCTCCTCCGCTGCCCTCCCCTCCTGGACCTGACGTTCCGCAAGACGCCTTTGTATCGTTTCATAACGGGCCCCCATGGCCCGTTCTTCCTTGCGCGGTATCTCACCTATTCCGCCCCACTCTTCCTGGGTCGCCAAAAAGCATTTGTGGATCTCCCGGTATGCCACATCTGGCTTGTCGAGCAGACCCTCCAGCTCCGTGCAAATCTCTCTCTTGCGCTGCAGATTTGCCTTACGCTCAGCATCCGCGGCATCGCGCTCCTCCCGAATCTGCTTGAAGATCGCATCACAGGCTGTGCGGAACTCCTGCCACAATGCCTGTTCCTCCTTGCGCACAAGCGGTACCGTGGGTTTCCACTGGTCCTGGGCCTCCTTCGCCTCACGACTCGCGGCCCGCGGATCCGATGCCTTAGTCAGTTCCTCCATGCGGGCAATCAGCGCCCTGCGGCGGCGCAACTCACGTTCCCTTTCTGGTGCCAGGTGGCTCTCCAGACGATCAAGCACTTGGTGATAGTTTTTCTCGAGCGCCCGGCTCGGTTTCCTGGGCACGGCTCCGATACGCCGCCATCTCTCACGGGTCTTGTGGATATACTGGTCCGCTTCACGCCAGTCCACATTCTCCCAGTCGGTATCCTGTTCGTACTCATCCAATTCACCACAGAGGGTCCTCTTTTCCGCGAGATGCTGGTCTAGAATCTCCTCCTGTTTTTTGCGTTCCTGTTGATAAGGCTCATAGGCGCGGGTGCAGGCCTGGTCAAAACGCCGCCAAAGCGCTTCCCCCGCCGGACCCTCCGCGTGATCGATGCGCTGCCAGGCCTTACGTGCACTGCGTACCTTGGCGGCAAGGTCATCCGGGCTCAAGGCGCTATCAACCAGGGCCTCGATCTCGGTATAGAGGTGTTCCCTGGCGTGTCCCGATCCCCAATGTCGCCACTTTCTGAGTTCCTCGAGCCTTGCATGCATGCCGTTCAACCGCTCCTGCAACGCCTTGCGCCGTTGTTCCGAGATCCCTTTTGCAATCTTGAGTTTATGACCGGCACGGTCACGTAGTGACAGCGCAGTCTCCAATTCACCCTGCTCAAGCACCTTCTCAAGTTCGGTAATCAATCCATCCGCCTCTTCCAGCGCCTGTTTTTGCTGGTTGATCTGCTTTTTCAGACGCTCACGTAAGGCATGCATCTGGGTGGAGAATTCCTGCTGTAGAGAGTCAGCCAAACCTTTCGATTCGGGACTTTCAAGGCCGTCCCAACGTTGCTGAATGCCCTTGATGCGGCCCTCATCGAGATTGGATGCACCATCGATTTGCGCCTTTGCCTGTTTTATCAGATCCCGCTGCCGTTCTGCCCGTGTTAGGTTGTTGACCTGGCGATCCAAGGTTTTTTTGAGCTGTTTACGCAGCTTGTGATAGCGCTGTACCACAGGATCCGACTCTTCGGCCACCGGGCCCGTCATCTGCCATTGTTCGCTGGCCTTCTGCATAGCCTCCCCCAGCTCCAAGGGAGCACTCGGGGCCACCACTTCAGCGTCCTGTAATCGCTCGAGCAGAGCCTCCAGGTCCGCGCAGATGGTACGTCTTTCCGCCAGTTGGATCTCGAACTGATCAATTCTGAGAGAAACCCGCTCCCGAACGCTACGAAACCGCTCGCTGAGTTGATCTGGTACGGATGATTCCAACTTGTCCCATTGGTTGGTAAGACGTCGGAAAATCACTGGGCTGTCGTGCTGCAGGTGATCGACGGCGTCCAGTCCCTCCAATTCCATACCTAGCCGTTCAGCAGTCTCCTGATCCGCCTGTGCCTTGCGGAAGGTCTCCAGTCTTTCCCGCGCGGCCCGGCTGATCTGTTTGTCCTTTTTGCGGGCATTGCGACTCACAACCTCCCAGCCTTGCGGGTCGTCGATCCGCTCCAGGGCCTTGTGGCGCACTGACCTGGCCATGTCCTCCACCGCCACGCTGCAGAGCAACCCGGTATCCTTGACCTGTTCCAAAGCTGCCTCGCGGATCTCAACTGCCTGCGCATTTATGACCAGAAAATCACACAAATCGGGGGATTCCGCATGACGAATGGCATCCAGCCGGTCGGCCAAGTCCGGTCCCTGCTCAAACGGCCTTACCAGCAACTCCTGCAGGCGCCGACCGGCTGCCTCCCTGATCAGAATCTGCGCATCGGCACGCGCCAGTTCGTTGAGCAGACCCAGATCCTCCACCCGTTCAATCGCACAACGACGCACGTTTGGATCTTTGTCCTCGCGGGCCGCTTTTACCACTGCCTCCGGTGGGACATTCCCCGACGTCAGGGCGGCCTGGCGTTTACGGGGATCGGGATGCTCCCACTTGGGTTTGAGCAGACGGGAAAACATGATTGACACTCCTCCTTTTTGTAATGCGGTCAAGGGCGCACCCTCACGGCCAGCACTATGCATTACGCGTTGAGATTCGTAAAGACGGATCTTGCAAAAGTCTCAGCTACCGTCAATAGAGTTGAAAAACCTTACCTATTGTGAATAAAATCCCACGTGAGGAGGAGATGTCTCAGCTGCAGTCGACGCTACCAACCTCATTACTCAGCTGTATTGTTTAACAACTAGCGATGGTGATGGCTGCATGGTCGGTTTCGGCGCCCCCTGGCTCGGGTTCGATGAGAGTATCGAATGTGAAGCGGACGAGACCTGCGAAGTCATCCCTATCATGATGGGGGAATGGGATGATTAATGCCCTTGCTGCCTAAGCTGGGTAAACAAGAACCATTTGTTTAAGATATGAATTTTCCTGTGGCGAGAACCGCCACGGGAAAATTCAGACTTGTACCGCTCAGGTTATTCCAAGGAAAACTCTCAGTTCTTCGTAGATCGCTGACTCCTGTCGTCACTCTCCTTCTGTTCGTGACGATCCTCGGCCCTCCGCTCCTGTTGCTGATAACGAGTGACCGCTTTGTTGAGCGCCTGGGTGCGGGTGTGTTTCTGCCGCCAGTCATCCTTTTTACTGCTGTGATCCACTAGGCTGGCGCTAACCACATCCCGTTGTTGCCTGATCGCTTGATCCAGCTTTTCCAGGAAGGCACGGTACTCCTGTAACTGTGGCGCACTAATACCCTTTTTCGCCACCTCTTCAAAGCGTTGCAGATATTCCTGATGATACCGCTTGAGCTGTTTCAGCTTAGTCTCCTCTTCCTGCAGGGTCCTATGGGATTGCCCCATATGACGAGCCGCCTTCTGTTCCCGTGATTGAGCGACACGACGTACTGGAGTCAAACGCTTGGATGGTGACATGGGATTCTAATTGCCTTTAGTCAAGTAATTGAGGGTGGTGTTGGCAGTTCAGGCTCTTCGGGGAATAGGGACTCCAACTCTTCCAGGCTCTGCTGGATATTGACCGGTGTCTGCATTGACTGGCGCAGGAACTGATTCAAGGCCGGCATCGCGGAGATGGCCATATCGATCTGCTGATCGTTCCCCTGCTCGTAGGCCCCGACACTGATCAGGTCCCGATTCTGCTGATAGATGGAATAGAGATGTTTGAATGAACGAGCCGCCTCCTGATGACCAAGGCTGGTGATATCGTTCATGGCTCGGCTGATGGAAGCCTCTATGTCTATCGCGGGGTAGTGACCGGCTTCAGCCAACGGGCGGGAGAGGACGATATGACCGTCCAGTATCGCCCTGGCCGCGTCGGCAATGGGATCATTCTGATCGTCGCCCTCGGCAAGCACCGTATAGAAGGCCGTGATGGATCCACCGCCCTTGTCCCCATTCCCCGCCCGTTCCACCAGTTGCGGTAGCTTGGCGAACACCGACGGGGGATACCCCTTGGTTGCCGGTGGCTCATGGATTGCCAGGGCGATCTCGCGCTGAGCCTGAGCATAGCGGGTGAGCGAATCCATCAGCAACAGCACCTGCTTGCCCTGATCACGAAAATGCTCGGCGATGCTGGTGGCCAGCATGGCGCCATGCAGACGACGCAACGGTGGATTGTCCGCCGGTACCGCTACCACCACGGCACGTTTCAAACCCTCTTTACCCAGGATCTTCTCGACGAATTCCTTCACCTCACGTCCACGTTCACCGATTAACCCCCCCACGGTAACATCCGCATTGGTGTACTTGGTCATCATGCCAAGCAGCACGCTTTTGCCAACACCGGAGCCAGCGAACAGACCAAGCCGCTGCCCACTGCCGACACTCAGCAGGGCATTGATGGCCCGCACACCCACATCGAGGGGTTCTCGGATTGGCATACGCGCCAGCGGATTGAAGGTCTGGCCGGTCAGCGGGCGACATTCGTCCGCGTGTATCGGGCCCAGTCCATCCAGCGGCTTACCGGCCCCATCGATGACCCGTCCCAATAACTGATTTCCCACCACCGCTTCACAGACCCGGCCCGTGGGGATCACCCTGGCGCCCTGCTCCAGGCCATGGATGTCGCCAGTCGGCATGAGATAGAGACTCTCTTCGCCAAATCCCACCACCTCAGCCTCTATCTGGGTCCCATTGCTGTTGACCACGTTAACTCGTCCACCGATCGCCGCACGGCAGCCGACCGCCTCCAGGGTCAGACCCACCATGCGGGTCAGATGTCCCTCAACCACCAGCCCCCGGCTGTTCCCCAGACGCTGTCTGTATTCACCCAGCCGGTTGGCCCAAATGGCCTGCCGCTCTTTTAGCTGTATCATCCTATTCCTGCTCCTCATCCACTGAACGTGCTCCAGCCAACAAGGGGGCGATCAGACTGGCCAGACGTGAATCCAGCGTGGCATCGATCTGGGAGCTATCGGATACGACCCTGCATCCACCCCGATTGATGACCGGATCCTCCACCAGGGACCATCCCACTTCAGCCTCACCCAGGGCATAGATCTCTCTGATCAGTCCCGCATCTTCCGGATGCACTAACAACCGCACGTTGCGTGAGGAGATCGGCAGGATGGAGAGGGCCTCGCGTACCACGCCGATGATCAGGCTCGGATCACTCTTCACCTCGCGCCGGACCAGCTGGCGGACAATCGCGATGACCAGACTCAGCAGTTCCTTTTCAACCTGGTTGTCGAGTTCCCGTAAGGGTTCGGAAAAGCTGGTCAGAAGCTGATCCAATTGAGTGACATAGCCCTGCAGCTCTTTTCGCGCCTGTGCCTGTCCCTCTTTGTGGCCGAATTCGAATCCCTCCTGCTTGCCCTTTTCGAACCCCTCATCGTAGGCCTGCTGGTGAATCGCTTCGAGTTCAGCCGCGGTTGGGGGTGTTTTTGGTGACGGTGAATCTTTGATGACTACCGCGGATTTTTTCCCCCCACCCATATCCGGCGGGAGCCACTGGCGTACCTCGGATGTCTGTTGACCGGAATTAAACTTAGACGAACTCATCCCCACTACCCCCTAGCATGATCTCACCAGCGTCAGCCAGGCGGCGCGCTACTTGTAGGATCTCTTTTTGTGATCCTTCCACATCGCTGAGCTTGGCCGGAGCCGCCGCTTCCAGATCATCCTTGAGCATTTCAGAGGCACGCTTGGACATATTCTTGAAGATCTTCTCCTTGAGTACCTCATCCGCGCCACGCAGGGCCAGCAGAAGCTGTTCCGTGGCCACTTCACGCAGCAGGGTCTGGATGCCCCGGTCATCCACATCGACCAGGTTATCGAAGACAAACATGTTGTCCTGCAACTCCTGCCCCAGCTCGTTGTCGGCCTCGAGTATCTCCTCCATCACCTTGCTTTCCACCGCGCCATCAAGCAAGTTAAGGATTTCAGCGGCGGTCTTCACTCCACCCAGAATGGATGACTTCACATTGGTGGCACCGGAAAACTGCTTTTCCAGGATCTCGTCCAACTCCTTCAAGGCGGCGGGCTGGATACCGTCAAGGGTGGCGATACGCATCACGACATCGGTGCGCACCCGTTCGGCAAACTGGCTGAGAACCTGCGCGGCCTGATCCGCCTCCAGGAATGAAAGCACGATGGCGATGATCTGTGGGTGTTCGAGCCGGATCAGTTCCGCAATGCCCCGCGGGTCCATCCACTTGAGCTGTTCCAGTCCCTTGCTGTTCCGCCCTAACAGAATCCGATCGATCACCCCACCCGCCTTGTCTTCGCCCAGGGCGTTGGTGAGCATGTTGCGGATATATTCATCGGAGCCAAGTCCCAAGGCAGTCTGTGTCTCCAGGGTTGCCACGAAATGACGCATCACGGCTTCCATCTGGTCGGTAGTGACATCGGTGAGACTGGCCATCGACATGCCGACATCCTGTACCTCTCTGGGACCCATATGCCTGAGCAGTTCCGCGGCATCCTTCTCCCCCAGCGCCAACAACAGGATCGCGGCGCGCTGCACGCCGCCTATCTTGGTGATGACCGAGGTCTCTTCCGCGCTGACCTGGGTTGGAGTGGCGAGCGCTTTATCCCGCATCTTCAGCAACCCACTTCTTCACTACCTGGGCGACACGCTTAGGGTCTTCGGCGATCATGTTACGCGCCGCATCCAGGGTCTTCTCGTAACTGCCCGGTCCGGGCAGACGGATGGCCTCCTCCCCTTCCAGACCCAGCCCCGTTCCACCCGTAGCGGCCAGCTCCCCTTCCAAACCGGCTTGACCAGCCGCAGCAGCACCCGCAATCTCACCTCCCTTCTCAGCCTTAACCACGACCTGCTTGGTCAGTCTGTGCATGGTCGGTTTAAGCACACCGAAGATCAAAAGCAACACCAGCAGCATGCCTCCGGCCTGTCTGACCAGATCCCAGAACCAGGTCTCTTCCCACAAAGCCACTTCTGGCAGGGGTTCCAGTGGCTCCGGAATAAAGAAGGACTCATTGATGACCCGCACACTGTCACCTCGAGCCAGATTGAAGCCGACCGCCTCCTTGACCAGATTGGAGATCCGATCAATCTCCTCTGGCGTGCGTTGGATGCTCTGCCGATTTCCCTGTGCGTCCTTTATCGCCCTGTCATTCACGACCACGGCGACCGAAAGTCGTCGCAAGGTGCTGCTGGGCAGTCGGGTATGGATGATAGTTTTGTCCAATTCGAAGTTGCGGGTCGCCCTTTTGTTGGTATTGAGGGGTGTGTCCGTCTCCTCAAGCGTATTTCCTCCAGCCTGTTCCGGCGCCGTCCCTGCGGCGGGGGGCTGATTGGCCAGCGCTCCAGGCACTCCCTGCACCTCGCTCAGGCGGCTCTGCTGCTCGCTGATCTGCTCGGAACGTAATGCCGAGATATCCGGATTAAAGTTCTCCTGGGTCTGCTCGGACAGGGTGAAGTCAACCTCCGCGGTCACCTCGGCACGCAGGTTTTCCTCTCCCAACAGGGGGGTCAGGATATCCTCCACCCGCTGTTTGAAATGATCTTCTAGTTCCCTGGTGTATTCAAACTGGCTAGTGGTCTGATGCATCTGTTCAGAGTCATTCTTTCGACTCAGCAGACGCCCCTTTTGGTCGATCACGGTAACCTTGGAGACATCCAGTTCCGGGACACTGGAGGCCACCAGATGGGTGATTGCCTCCACCTGGCCTTTCTCCAGGTTACGCCCTGAATAGAGCTTCACCACCACGGATGCACTGGGCACCTTGCGTTTACGAATGAACACCGACTGTTTGGGGGTGGCCAGGTGAACCCGGGCCGACTCCACGTTCGTCAGGGTCATGATCGAGCGTGCCAGTTCCCCTTCCATGGCCCGTTGATAGCGGGCGTTCTCAACCAGTCGACTGGAACCAAGACCAGCATCCTGCTGCAGCAGTTCGAAGCCCATGGAGTCGCTGTGCGGCAATCCCTGGCCGGCAAGGTTCATCCGCGCCTCCTGCAGATCGGCGCTGGGTACCATGACGGCGCCCGTGGACTGATCCACCCGATAGTCAATCCCCGCCTGCTGCAAGGCTTGGGCAATCTCCATGGCATCCTGCTGGGCCAGATTGCCGAATAGCAGACTGTAGCTTGGTGTCTGCGACCAGAGCACCACCGCGACACCGATCGCCACACTCGCGGCGATTCCCACCATTACCGCAATCTGCTTGAAGATAGGGTTGTCCTGCAGACGCTGATTGACCTCTAACGCCTTGCCTGTCTCGTTTGTTGTCGCAATCGCCATGACTTATCCTGTAACTTAGATCGGCATATTCATCACATCTTTATAGGCATCCACCAGCTTGTTTCTGACCTGGACCATGGCCTCGAAAGAGAGGCTCGATTTCTGCACCGCGACCATGACCTGGGCCAGCTCCACCTCCCCCCGTCCGGTTTCAAAGGCATTGGTTAGCGCCTTCGCCTCCTGCTGGGTTTCATTGACCTTGTCGACGGACTGTTTGAGCAGATCACCAAAACTTACTTCGCCGCTTTCTGATGTTGTCGGGGTCTTGTTTTCCGCCTGGGCGGCCATCACCCGCATCTGGGCCAGAACTTGGTTAATATCCATGTTGCTCATTGCTTGCTCCCGAAATTGAGATCGTCGTCAGTTACTTACGCAGAATCCGTACCAAGTGACTATCCAGGTATCGAGACCCCCGCCTCGCGCATCCGGGCGATCTTGTACCTTAGCGTGCGTTCGCTAATGCCCAGCCGTCCAGCCACGCTTTTGCGGCTTCCCCTCTCGTTCAGGGCATCCAGAATCAACTGTTCCTCCACGGACCTGAGGTCTTCTGGGAGACGGCCAGCCGCAGCTGCCAAAGATGGGGTCAAGGTCGGGAAGTCCACTGGTTGTTGTGCTTCAAAACAGAGTGACTCGACTCCGATCTCGTCCCCTTCGCGCAGTATCAGGGCCCGTTGCATCAGGTTCTCCAACTCCCGTACATTGCCCGGCCAGGAATACGCCATCAGCTGCTCTATCGCGACCTGATTGAATTTGACTGGCATCTCGCCTTTACCCAAATACTGCTGTATGAGGTGCCTGGCCAGTGGGAGTATGTCCCGCTTACGTTCGCGCAATGGCGGTAAGGTGATGGGAAAAACGTTCAGCCGATAGAACAGATCCTCGCGAAACCGACCCGCCGCCACCTCTTCCCGCAGGTTACGGTTGGTGGTGGCCAGGATCCGTACATCCAGCTTGATCAGTTTTCGTCCCCCCAGACGCTCCAGTTCCCGTTCCTGCAGTACCCGCAGTAATTTGGCCTGCAGCGGCAGACTCATCTCAGAAATCTCATCCAGCAACAAGGTGCCAGCTTGAGCCTGTTCGAATTTGCCGGGTGCGGCCTGGTAGGCCCCGGTGAAGGCCCCCTTTTCATAGCCAAACAGCACGGCCTCCAGCATATTTTCCGGTATCGCGGCGCAGTTGATCGCCACGAAGGGACCCTCTTGTCTGGCTGAATGCTGATGGATATAGCGGGCGAAGACCTCCTTACCCGTGCCGCTTTCCCCATTCAGCATAACGGTAGCCCCGCTCCGAGCCACCCTTCGGGCCAGTTCCAGCACCTCCCGGCTGCGCGGATCTTCCACCACCGGTCCCATCACAGGCTCATCATTGGCAGGCAATATGCTGCCCGCCACCTTGTTGATCAGGACTTCCGCCTCGAACGGTTTGACCAGATAGTCCACAGCACCGTCATGGATGGCCTTGACCGCCTTTTCGATCGTGCCATAGGCGGTCATCAGCAACACCGGCAGATTCGGATAGACCTTTTTTATCCGCCGTAGCAAACTGTGGCCATCCATTGGGCGCATCTGTACATCGCTCACCACCATACCGACCTTTTCCCGCTGCAGAATCTCCAGTGCCGCTATCCCCTCCTCAGTCACCTTGACCGGATAGCCGGCCAGTTCCAGCGTGTCGCTGAGCGCTTCTCGCAGGGCCGGGTCATCTTCGACAATCAGTACCGTCGCAAGACTCATGACAGACTCCTTGATTGATAATATGAGGGTAGTGCAGCGACCCCTGAGACAGGCAATGGAGTGGGCGAATAATTTCTTGTGGCTGTCAGCGGAAACGACAGCTCGAACACCGCACCGCCAGTTTCGCACGCCACAAGTTGTATCTCGGCATGATGACTCAGCAGCAGATTCTGCACTATCGCAAGACCAAGCCCGGTGCCACCGCTACGGGTCGTGAAAAAGGGATCGAATATCTGACCCCGGAATTCCGCCGGGATACCGCTACCATCGTCCGCAAATCTCAGCTGCACCTGTTTACCCACTGAAATGCTGAGACAGATCTGCCGGGCACCATGTTGCAGGGCATTGTCAGTCAGATTGCTGAGCACACCCAGCAGAGCGTCCCGACGCCCCAGAACAGTTGCCTCATTCCCTACCCCGGGCTCCAGCTGCAGTGTTGCGGCAACCTGCTGCAGTTGCGCCGTTATGCTGTCGGCAAACTCCACCACCAGCTCAGAAAGCGATATCAGCTCTTCCCCTTGGTTGGAGCCACGGGCAAACATCAGGATATCGCTGATCTGGCCCTCCATGTGTTGCAGTCGGTTGCGCAACTTGGTAGAGGATGTCTCTCGTTGCTCCCGGCTCAGGTCATGATTGGCAAGATGTGAGGCATAGAGCAGCGCGGAACTCAGTGGGGTACGCATCTGGTGGGCCAGTTGGGCGGACATCTCCCCCATCGCACCAAGCCGCTCCTGGCGATTCAAACGCGCTTGCAACTTGCGCGTCTCCGTCACATCCAACATCACCAGGATACGGCCAGGGGTCTGTTCCAGTCGGCTGCTGGAGATGCTCAGGATCTTTCCATTGAGGAGATGGAGTTCGTTGTCTACCGGGTTGTCGGGCAGGGAATGTCTGGCCAGCAACTGCCGCCACTCATCCCCCAGGGAAATGGAATCCAGCAGATTGAGTGCCGCGGGATTAAACTCCTTCACCCAGCCATCTCCATCCAACAGAATCACGGCCGCTGGCAGAGTCTCAAGCAAGCGCTCCAGCCGATCGGCCAGTCGTTCTTTATCCGCCAGCTGTAGCATGCGCTCGTTGCGTGCCGTGGCAAGCTCCTGACTCAGTTCCAGGACCTGAAGCTGCAACTGCTGGTAGGAGCCACTCAACTGTTCTGATAGCTGATTGAACAGATTAAACGCCGTCTCCAATGACTGTCTGCGTTCGGATCTAGCCTGTCGAGTCGTCACGGCACTTTGTCCCCTGAAATAGTGTGTGCTATGTGTCACACAAAAGCAGAGCGAAATCCGTGCCAGTTTAATTTTTTATTATTTATCAGGTTGTTATCTAATATATCTTATTTTTTCGTCAAATTCCCGTCGTCTCATTCTGACGTTGTAAACCATATTTGCGCAGCTTTTCCACCAGTGTTGTGCGCCGCATATGCAACCGTTTGGCGGCATGCGCCACGACCCCGTCGGATTCATCCAGGGCCTGTTGGATTAGGCTCAACTCCAGGGTGTTGAGGTGAGCCTTCAAATCCAGTCCCTCGCTAGGCAGACGTGGGGCGTTAACGGTACTGTTTGGCTCATCTCCCGGTATCGTCACCTCCGGCAACTGCACGGTATCCAGCAGGTTGCCGACGGGTCTGAATTTCTCAGGCAAATCCAAGATATCCACCACACCGTAAGGGTGCAGAATGGCGAGCCGTTCCATCAGATTGGCCAGTTCACGCACATTGCCCGGCCAGCTGTAGTAGCTCAATGCAGCGATGGCTGATGGCGTCAAACGAACCGAACCCCGTTTCTCATGCTCGATGCGGTGAATCAGATCGTTCACCAGTACCGGGATATCCTCCACCCGTTCCCGCAGTGGTGGCATTTCGATGGGAAAGACATTCAAGCGGTAGTAGAGATCCTCACGAAACTCCCCACTCTGGATCGCCTTCTCCAGATTTCGATGGGTCGCGGCAAGGATGCGGACATTGCAGTGGATGGTCTTGTTACTGCCGACCCGCTCGAAACTGCGTTCCTGCTGTACCCGCAGCAGTTTGACCTGCATCGGCATGCTCATGTCGCCGATCTCATCGAGGAACAGGGTACCGCCATCGGCCATTTCAAAGCGTCCCTGGCGGGCGCTGATGGCACCGGTGAAGGCGCCCTTTTCATGACCGAACAGTTCACTCTCCAGCAAATCCCCGGGGATGGCGCCACAATTCACCGGGACAAAGGGTTTGCCACGCCTCACCGAATGAAAATGAAGTTTGCGGGCCACCACCTCTTTACCCGTGCCCGATTCGCCCAGGATAAGCACCGTGGCCTCGGAATCGGCGACCTGTTCGATCATGCGGTTGATCTGACGGGTTGCCCGGCTGCTGCCGGACAGGCTACGAAAGAGTTCTACAGGGCGGGAACTATGTTCATGCTGGCTATGCGCTTCATTAAATACCTGCGCCTTGTGTATGAGAGATGTCAGTTGATCATATTGGGTGGGGATCTTAATCTTTCCGAGAACATTTGCATGCCCTTCCAGACCTGTCGGAAGGGGTGTCTCCTCATCATAGATTTCAAAGACAGGGAGTTGGGGAAACTGCCTAGCAAGCTCTTTGACAAAATCCCGACGCTCTTTTTCAGCCAGATCCGGACCTATGATTACCGCTGAACTGGTAACCGTTGAGGGCTCGAGATGATGTTGAATATCATCCGGCTTTTCAGTCAGTTTGATCTCCCCTTCCATAAAACCGAGGATATTCTCCAGATAACTTTGCCGATCCGCATTCTGATCGACAAGGTAGATACACAATCTAGGAAACATTTGATTCTCAACCTCCATTACCTGCTCCATAGGTCATGATTACACTCCGCAATAGTAAAGAGGACTTGTTTTTATTAACCAAGTAAAACGATAATATAGCAGGATGTCAAAATTATGTCAGTGTTATGTTTTCTGACATTATCACATTTTAACTTTTTGTATTTTTTTACATAAACAATAATATTTATCCGTCATCTCCTTGACCTGACTGAGCGGAACCCGGCATAAACCACTTAAAAAACGCCGGGTAATGGAAGCGATTTCAGCAATATGTCTACCAGACGATATACAAGACAAGTCACTGACTCACTATTCAAGGTTATATCGAGCAGTTATATCCATGCCAAAACTAACTCTCTCTTTCAAGGGTCGTCTGATTGATGTCTTCCATCTCAAGGAGGGCGAAACGATAATCGGCCGTAACAGCGAATGTGGAATATTCATCGACAGTCTGGCGATCTCAACCAGGCACGTGAAGATCACTCGGAATGAGGACGCCTGCCATCTCGAGGCACTGGATGAAGAATTCCCCATGCAGATCAATCACAATCCGGTGGAGTCCGCGGACCTTCAGCATGGCGATATCATCCAGGTGGGCAAACACACCCTCGCATTTTCGCAGGATGCCATCGAACTTGCCGGGGAGCTTCAGCAGGGACCCTCAGCCCCTGATGCGACATTAGAAGAAGCGGAAGAGGATAGTCAGCTTCAATCCAAAAGCATGCTGCAGATCATGAATGGTGACAACTTTGGCAAAGTTATCCCCCTGATCCGTAACATGACCCGCATAGGACGGGTGGGTAGTGACTGCGCCATGATCGTCCGGCGCGATTCCGGATATTACATCTCCTACCTGGAGGGACCTACGCCACCGATCGTCAATAGCCAGCCCATCGGAGAAGAGAGCCAGCTATTGACTGATGGGGATATGATCAAGGTTGGTACCACCGAGATGCAATTTCACAGCGGATAAGAGAGTTATTTGGATATGCCTGAGGCCAGTCATACACAAGAGCGTCGCCGATTCACACGCGTACTGTTCGACGCACCGGTCACCCTGAATGCCGGCAACAGCAGCTACAAGACAAAGCTGATTGATATCTCTTTGAAAGGCGCCTTGGTAATAAGGCCCATGGATTGGAACCCAGCGATCGACCAGCAGGTCATACTTACCGTTTCATTGGATGAGTCCGGCACCACGATTCAGATGTGGACACGAACAGCCCATCTCGAAGAGGGACAGATCGGATTTGTCTGTAACAGAATAGACATGGAGAGCATCACCCACCTGCGCCGCCTGATGGAGCTCAATGTAGGTGACAGCGATCTACTGGAACGAGAGCTGGAAGCCTTGGGCTAATTTATTTTTTCCACGGCCCTTATACCGCATCCAGTACATCGCTTAACCGCTCGACTGGAATAATCTCCAACCCCTCCACCGAATGCTTCGGCAGATTCGATTTCGGCACGATCGCGCGCTTGAATCCATGCTTGGCTGCCTCCCGCAGACGATCCTGCCCATTCGGCACCGGACGGATCTCCCCGGTCAGCCCCACCTCCCCAAACACCACCAGGCCCTGGTGCAGTGGTTGATTCCGGTAACTGGAGAGTACCGCCAGCAGTACCGCCAGATCGGCCGCGGTCTCGGTAATGCGCACCCCCCCCACCACATTGACGTAGACATCCTGATCGAACATGGCGATGCCACCGTGCCGGTGGAGCACCGCCAACAGCATGGAGAGGCGATTCTGCTCCAGCCCCAGGATGACGCGCCGGGGATTGGCCAGGGGACTCTCGTCCACCAGCGCCTGAGCCTCCACCAGCAGGGGACGGGTACCCTCCCGGGTCACCAGGATGACACTGCCGGGTACGGACTCTGCCTGTCTCGAGAGGAAAATGGCGGATGGATTACTCACCTCCTTGAGGCCCCTCTCGGTCATGGCGAACACGCCCAGCTCATTGACTGCGCCGAAGCGGTTCTTGATGGTCCGAATCAGGCGAAACTGACTGCCCGCCTCTCCCTCGAAATAGAGCACCGTATCCACCATATGCTCCAGTACCCGCGGACCCGCCAGATTACCCTCTTTGGTGACATGCCCTACGAGAAAGACCGCGGTTCCGCTACGCTTGGCAAAATGTACCAGCTGGGCCGTCGCCTCACGAACCTGGGAGACGGAACCCGGTGCGGACTGCAGCAGCTCCGTGTACATGGTCTGGATGGAATCCACCACCATGACCTCAGGCCTCTCCAACTCAGCGGTGGCGATGATGCGCTCCACACAGGTCTCCGGCAGCAGACGCAGCTCATCTACCGGCAGGCCCAGTCGCTGCGCCCGCAGGGCGATCTGACGGGGCGACTCTTCACCGGAGACATAGAGCGTTTTCATGGATGCGGAGAGACGCGCCAGCGTCTGGGTTAACAGGGTTGACTTGCCGATCCCGGGATCACCCCCGATCAGCACCACCGAACCATTCACAACCCCTCCACCAAGCACCCGATCCAACTCGTTACTACCGGAACTGGAGCGCGTCTCCGCCGCGGACTCCACCGAGGAAAGGGTGAAGACCTGAGACGCCACCTCACCCGTGTAACCGGCGAAGCGTGGCGAATTGCCACTGGCCGGTGCAGTCACGCTCTCTTCGAGCACATTCCAGGCCTTGCACTCCGAACACTGGCCCGCCCACTTGGGAAAAGAGGCGCCACAGGAGGAGCAGACATAGACCGACTTTGCTGATTTCTTACCTCCCGCCAAGCTTACCCCCCTCTTCAACATGCTGATCGATGAACTCCACCCGTTCTGTGATACCGCACAACAGCTCGTAGCCGATGGTATCAGCCGCCCGGGCGATCTCCTCAACCGGCAACCCATCTCCCCACAGGACCACCTGCTCGCCAACTGCCAGATCGGGCATGGCACGGGCGTCGACGCAGAGCATATCCATGGAGACCCGCCCCACCAGCGACAATCGCTGCTGGCGAATCAGCACCGGCGTGCCACTGACTGCATGCCGCGGATAACCGTCGCCATAACCCACCCCCACCACGGCAACCGGCATATCCTCAGGACACCGATAGGTGCCACCATATCCCACCGGGTCAGCCTTTTGACACGAGTTCACCGCTATCACCCGACCGCTAAAGGTCATGACCGGCCGCAAACCCTCCTGTTCGCCAAAGGAATCGCCAAAGGGAGAGACCCCATAGAGCATGATACCGGGCCGCACCCAATCACGCTGGGTCGACGGATAGGCCATCAGACCGGCGGAATTGGCCATCGAGAGCTGTTTGAAGGTCGCCAGCGGGAGCTGTTCAAAGCGCTCGCACTGGCGCTGGGTGGTGGCATCGGAACGATCATCCGCATTGGCCAGGTGGGTCATCAGATTCACTTCACTGACACGCGGACAGTTTTTCAGTCGAGCCGCCATCTCATGGATTCGTTCCGGGCGCGCGCCGAGCCGGTGCATGCCGGTATCGACCTTCAGCCAAATAGCCACCGAACGTTCCGAGCTCAGATCTTGCAGCATCTCAACCTGATGGGGTTGATGCACGGTCAGCTGACACCCCGCATGAATCGCCGCCTGGGCATCGGCTGGACTGAAGACCCCCTCAAGAATCAGCAATGGCTTGTGAATGCCCATCCGACGGAGCCTGAGGGCCTCCTCGACCCGGGCCACCGCAAAGCCGTCAGCGGCCGCCAGTCCTTTGGCAACGCTCTCGATGCCGTGACCATAGGCATTGGCCTTGATCACTGCCCAGATACGGCTGGCGGGCGCCTTTATTCGCACCTGTTGGAGATTGTGCCGCAAGGCCGCATGATCGATGGTGGCCCGTGGCGCAAACCCCATCAATAACCCTCATCTGAGTAGATATCCTGGATATAGTTTTCGAATTTGGTGTATTGACCCAGGAAGGTCAGACGGAAGGTACCGATAGGACCATTTCGCTGTTTGCCGATGATGATCTCCGCCGTGCCCTTGTCGGTGCTGTCCTCGTTGTAAACCTCATCCCGGTAGATGAAGACAATCAGGTCCGCATCCTGCTCGATGGCACCTGATTCACGCAGGTCGGACATGATCGGGCGCTTATTGGTACGCTGCTCCAGGCTGCGATTGAGTTGGGACAGGGCCATCACCGGCACATTCAACTCCTTGGCCAGGGCCTTGAGTGAACGGGATATGGCGGAGATCTCCGCGGTGCGGTTGTCGCCCACCCCCGGGGCCTGCATCAGCTGCAGATAATCGAGCACGATCAGGCCCAGATCCTTGTTTTCCCGTTTCAGGCGACGAGCCCGGGCACGCACCTCGGTGGGGCTCATGGCCGGCGTGTCATCGATAAATAACTGGGTCTCCGCCAGGATGCTGACCGCCGACGATAGCCGCGGCCACTCGTCGTCCTCCAGCTTGCCGGTTCTCACCCGTAACTGATCGATACGCCCCAGGGAGGACATCATGCGCATCGCCAGGGCATCTCCCGGCATCTCCATACTGAATACCGCCACGCCCTTGCCTGACTTGATCGCCACATGTTCGGCAATATTCATGGCGAAGCTGGTCTTACCCATGGAGGGCCGGCCCGCCACGATGATCAGGTCAGCCGGTTGGAGTCCGGAGGTCATCTCGTCAAAATCGTTGAAACCGGTACTGAGGCCGGTCAGCGGCTCGTCCTGTTGAAACAGGGTCTCGATGCGGTCGACCGCCTTGGTGAGGAGTGACTTGATGGAGCTGAATCCGCCGCCACCCTTAGAACGCTGTTCGGCAATGGCGAAGACCTTGCTCTCCGCATGGTCCAGCAATTCCGCGGAATCGCGTCCCTGGGGGTGAAAGGCGCTGTCGGAGATTTGTGTGCCGACCGAGATCAGCTGGCGCATCACCGAGTACTCCCGCACTATGCCCGCATAGGATTTGATATTCGCCGCACTGGGGGTCTCTTCCACCAGGGTCACCAGATAGGGCAGGCCACCCGCCTCATCGAGATCGCCATTACGTTCGAGGGTCTCCGCCAGGGTCACCACGTCGAAGGGCTGGGTCTGTTCAGCCAGGGCCGCAATGGCACCGAAGATCAGACGATGCTCCTTGCGATAGAAATCGTCCTTCACCAGCATGTCGGCGACCTGATCCCAGGTAACATTGTCGAGCATCAAACCGCCCAGCACTGACTGCTCGCCCTGAATGGAGTGAGGTGGCACCCTCAAGGACTCGGTATCGAGTTCAGGGTAGGAAGGAATCTCTTCTGGATAGGCCGGCTCAGACATGGAAGATAGCAATCAATGGAATCAATAAAAAATATCCCAGCTCGAAGGGCTGTCGTAGGTCCAGTGTGGTGTAACGTATAAAATGTATATATCAGCGTGCATACTTTATACGTTACACCACACTAGGATACGGTAAGCGAGAGGCAGAAAAAAGCGCACATTAACACGCTTTTCACTGCTCGAATGATATCGGAGTCTCAGGGCCCAGCAGAAAATCAGGCGGAGAGGGACAGCTGATCAGACAGAATCTGACGGGAACCTAGCATTGCCAATACCCCGGCAGGCGCAGTGGCCAGCCGGGGTAAGCAGCATCTCAGTCGAGTGTGGCTTATTCTTCCGGAACGATGGTCAGCTTGAGAGTGGCATTTACATCACTGTGTAGACGCACATCTACTTCATACTCCCCAGCGATGCGAAAAGCACCATGCGGTAGCAGCACCTCTTTTTTGGCCAACTCATAGCCTGCGTCCGTAACCGTCTTGGCAATATCAGCGGTACCGACAGAGCCGAACAGTCGACCCTCATCACCTGCTTTACAGCTGATGGAGATAACCATTCCATCCAATGCCTCCTTGCGACGTTCGGCAGCCGCCTGCTTGTCGGCTGCCGCCTTTTCCAATTCCGCACGACGGGCCTCAAAGGCCTTGAGATTGTCGGCGGTCGCCGGCACGGCGCGCCCGGAAGGGATAAGGAAATTGCGGCCATATCCGCTCTTTACGTTTACATTGTCACCCAGATTACCCAGGTTATCGACTTTTTGTAGCAGAATAATATCCATTCGTATCACCCCTGAAAGGTTAAATAGCGTTCTTCAACCAGGCGAACGGCTTCGCTCAAACCGGGTTCGAAAATCAATCCAAATATCCAGCAGGCCCACAGTGGCAAGCACCATCAAGGCCTGTGGCAGTAAAATAATCAGCAACAGGTACAATCCAATCAACCAGGGGCGTCCGGAGCCAATTTTACCCAGGATGCCGTGGACTACGGCCAACCCCTGCAGAAACAAGATGGCAAACAGCAGGGTTACCAGGTACCTGACTATTTCCGGAATCTCCTGAAACGGCAACAGCAGAATGACCAGCCCAGGCAGCCCTATCAGACCCAACAGCCTATGTAGCCGAAACTGATGGAATTCAATTCTGAATCCCCCCGGGTTATAGAGCAGCGCTTGCCACCAGCGGGCCAATAGCAGACTGAACACCAGTTGCAGGAAGACACCGGCGGCCAAGATGCCGCCCATCCACCCAGCCATTTGCTGCAAGACCGCTTCATTATTGGCCTGATCCAATACGCCAGCCTTCTCGAACTGCTCCATCAGCAGTTGCAGTTGGGTCTGCCAGTACTCCGCCGGACTCCCCAGTAACAGATACTGAGCAAGGATGATCAGCAGTCCGAAACCGAGTGCCAGCTGGATTGCCTGGCCCAGGGAGCGGCTGCTTCTCAGGAACAGCCCCAGCAGCAACACCGGTAACCACTGGAGCATCAGGAAACCCAAAGCAAGCAGCGGGCTGCCTATGCCCGTGGGTGTTAACCAGTCGTAACCGACTAAAAACAACCCACATGCCAGGGTGGCGAGCAGGCTGATGGTGAAGCCCGATCGCGCTCCTTGGCGCAGGGTCACCAACCCCACGCTTGCCGCACTGAGCATGCCGAACAGCGGAAGCACCAGTGAGAGCAAAGCCAATATGCTGGCCACCATCACCGCCTGTGATGGCCCCCGCATCACAAAGGATGCCAAGCCCTTCATGCCAAATTCCGCTTGGTCTGTTGATCTACCTCAGTGTTGATCGGTATAGGGCAACAGCGCCACGTAACGGGCCCGCTTGATGGCGGTGGCCAGCTGGCGCTGATACTTGGGCTTGGTGCCGGTAATCCGGCTGGGCACAATCTTGCCGCTCTCGCTGACATAGGCCTTCAACAGGTTGAGGTCCTTGTAATCGATATCGGTGATGCCCTCCGCGGTAAAGCGGCAAAATTTCTTACGTCGAAAAAAACGTGCCATGGTCTATTCCTCTTTAAATTTAACCCAGTCAATCACTCATCAGGAGTCACTACTTCTGACTTTTTATCCTCAGTATCACTCTCACTGGATTCGACTACTGGGGCCGCATCGCCCTCCTGGGTCTTAGCCAGGTGGGAAGCCTCGGTGATTGCCTCTTTACGCAGGATGACCAAGTTACGGATGACTGCATCGTTGAAACGGAAAGCGCTCTCCAATTCGGACAGGGCCTCACCATCGCACTCGATGTTCATCAATACATAGTGTGCCTTGTGGATCTTGTTGATGGGATAGGCCAACTGGCGGCGACCCCAGTCCTCCAGACGATGGATCTGTCCACCTTTGGATTCGATGCCCGAGCGATAACGCTCGATCATAGCGGGTACCTGTTCACTCTGGTCCGGATGGACCAGGAACACAACTTCATAGTGCCTCATTGTATCTCCTTTCGGATTAGGTAGCCTTCTGCTTCAGCAGTAAAGCAAGGAGTGATGCCCGATTACCGGGCATCGGAAAGCGGCGAATTCTACACATTCCTTGTACTTTCCGCAACTTATCTTTATCGTGGAAACTGGGCCGACAGCCTTTTCCAGTACCTGGCAGGAGTAACCCCAACCCTGGACTACCTCCGTCTTCAGGTTGCCGATCATTATTGACCTTGAATTCAGCTGGAGTGGGATATGCAGAATAGTTATAAGGAACACACCACCCTCATCAGTGTGGCCGCCCTGCTCGCTGATGCCATTGAACACTATGGTCTGGATTACCGTCCAATCGTCAGGGAGGCTGGCATCGATCCTGATATGTATTATGGCCCGAATGAGCGACTTCCCGTCAACAAGCTGCAGAAAATCTGGCGTTTGGCGGTTGAACGTACAGGAGACCCATGCTTTGGCCTAACATACGCCCGCTACATTCAGCCCGCCTCCCTGCATGGAATGGGGCTTGCCTGGGTGGCGAGTGATACGCTAAAAGATGGATTGAAACGTCTCGTCAGATATCAAAGAGTTGTTTCAACGGCTCTCGATATCCATCTGGAAGAGGAGAACGATAGATACCATCTTATCTTTCGCTTTACCGCTTACACTGCTCAACCGGTACCCGCCTCAATAGAAGCAATGCTGGCATCTTTTTTCAGGATGTGCCGAATAACCGCCGGACCCGATATCCGACCCGTGGATGTCATATTCAGCCATGACAATCCGGGATGTGCTAAGCGTCTCAAGCAGTTCTTTGATACACAGGTAAGGTTTTGTGCAAAGGACAATCGCATCGTCTTCGACAAGAGAGTCCTTGAGTCACCGTTATCAAGTGCTCATCCGGAACTGGCCAGGGTAAACGACATGATGGTCATGGACTACCTTAAACATTTCGACAAGAAAGGTATTGCAACTCAGGTAAGGGCGCAAATTATTGAGCATCTTCCTAACGGCACACCCACTCAGGAAACAATTGCTCAACTGTTAAATCTGAGCCTGAGAAACCTGCAACGAAAGCTCCAATCGGAGGGAACCAGTTTCAAGGAGCTCATCGATGAAACACGCAAAGAGTTGGCCATCCAATACCTGAAAGGCTCTGATCGTCCAGTGATTGAGATAGGATTTTTACTTGGATTCTCGGAGAGCAGTAACTTCTCTCGGGCTTTCCGCCGTTGGACGGGTGTCTCACCCCAGCACTATAGGCAGACATTTCACTAGTGCTCCGTCAAGGTTGTATTGATGGAGTACTCGGCTTGCGGTTACCACCATTCTGTTAACTCAAGTTTCGGAGTTCAAACACTCCAATGCGATATCTAGCGGAGAGGGGGATAGCATATTGAGACCGTCTGCGGCCATGGAGGGCCGCAGCCGAGCGTACAAGGATGTATTAACAGCGTGTCTCAAAATGCTACCCCCTCTCCGTGCTCCGTTTGAACTCCGAAACTTGAGTGTTAAGCTACAAATTTCCGCTGTATCTATAGAGCGCCCATATACCCATCACGGATAGGTATAACGATTGGCACAATGAGATAGCACATTGGCATATTCTGATCAGACATCTGTGTACCCACTCCCTATTCTGTCTACATCGAATAAGGAGGACACAGATGAACCGTATTCAATCAGTTTACCAACGCACTATCCGAAGGTCCGTTTCCTTCGTCGGTATCGGTTTGCACACTGGCGTAAAAACCACTATGACACTCAGACCGAGCCTTGACTCGACGGGTATCTATTTCCAGCGTACCGATGTGAAACCAGGCACCGGGCTTATCGCGGCACGCTGGTACAACATAACCGATACGACACTCTCAACCATCATTGGCAACAATCATGGAGTGACTGTTGCCACCGTCGAACATTTGATGGCCGCACTTCTCGGTTGTGGGATTGACAATGTGCTCATTGATATCGATGGTCCAGAGGTTCCTATCATGGATGGCAGTGCAGAACCATTTACCACCACAATCGAACAATATGGAACGCAGTCAAACTCTGTACCTCGCAAGGCCATCTGGATCCAGCAACCGATGGAGGTGCGAGATGCAGACAAGTATGCGCTTCTTCTGCCATATCCCACGCAACACATTACCCTATCGATTGACTTTCCAGGCACAGCGATAGGAGCACAGACCTATTCGGTCGAACTCGTCAATGAGGCTTTTCTTAAGCATATTGCCCGCGCCAGGACATTCGGATTCACCAATCAGATCAAACAGCTACAGGATAGAGGATTAGCGCGTGGAGGTTCATTGAAAAATGCAATTCTTGTTGATGGGGACCGCATCGTTAACAGCGAGGGGTTGCGTTTCACTGATGAATTTGTCAGGCACAAGGTATTGGACGCATTTGGCGATCTCTCACTGGCGGGAGTTCCCATCATTGGACACTACTATGCCTACAAGGCGGGACATGAATTAAATCAAAGACTCATTAAAAAGATGTTTTCCTCGCATGCTGCCTGGTCGTATATCCCTGTTGGCGAGTATAACCAGATGATGGGGATATCACTTGATAGCAATGACCAGCTAAACAGCGAACCACAGGATTCATGGGAAACTAAACCTATAGCGCTTAAGAGAAATCAATAGTGGATAACTTTAAATGAAGGGAATGAGGATGCAAATCGATCAGAGATATGAGGAATTGGCAATAGAGGTTGCCGCCTCAATAAAATTATTCACACGACTCACCGAATATGGCTGCATCAGTCCGGAGGCGATTGAGGTGGTACACAATGCAACCAAAGACTTTTCCAGACAGATGCTCAAGGAATCAGCGGATCATTAGGGCTGCGGAAAAAATGATTTGTCCGAAGATTACGTTCATATTTAGGTGAGATTTGGGCGATTTGATTGAGCAAATCCGCAAGACATCGCTGCCGGCATCCTGCCTCTCGCGACACTGGCACCTCCATGTGCGGCGTAGCTGGACTAATTTGAGGAATTTGCGATTGAAAATCGTCCAAAGGTTGCCCGAAGAGGGGCGTAAGATAGGACAAATCTTTTTTTCCGTGGCCCTTAGACGGCTCGAGCAAGCATCAATCAGGCTTGGCTGAGCAGACGGCTCCGCCAGAAGTGCCGTGGATCAGAAATGGGCCTCCACGCCCAGGAAGGGTCCATCGAAGGACCAGTCCGTAAAGACATTATCCAGATCGTCGAGCTCCAGGGAAAATTCCCGGTAGCCAGCCCTGACCGACATATCAATGGCCAGGTTATCGAGAAATGAATAGGCTACACCCGCCTGATAATCCTGGATCTTATTATCATCGATACTCAATGCACTGAGTTCGCCAAAAAAAGTAAATCCTGTTGTGGGCACGCCAATCTGCACTGCGCCATATAACAGAGGCACAATACCTTTGAAGGATTCAGTTGCGGAGCCAGAATCTTCTTTATTCACAACCTTGAACTCACCGTCCAGATATTTTCCGGTGAGACCGAGATCGAAAGAGACCACATCATTATCGAACAGTTCATAATAGAGCGTGATATCGGTGTTCTGTAACTTAAATTCCGTCGCCACCGTTGTATCCTCATCGAATATCTTGCCAGCAAATTCGAAATCGGCACTCAGGGTCGTATCGCCCGAGGTTGAAAGGTCACTCGTACGCAAGCGGAAATTGGGTATAATCGGCATCGGATGTTCCAGGGCAATGGAAAAGCTGACCTTGTTCTCATTGTCCAGATTAAAGTCCTGCATCCCCGTCCGACTACTACCAAAACTGCCCGATGAGTCCGAATTCCAGAGATCCACTCCGCCGAAGATGCCAAATACCGTATCGGCCTGCGCTCCGGTTCCCAGCACAGTAGAAGCAACGAATAGGGCTATTGGCAGCTTTTTCACGCGATCTATCTTCTCGTTCCAGAAATTCGATACATTCATGCAGGGTTTAGCGCTTTGCGGGGTACATCAGCAGCACGCTGCCTGACCGCTTCATAGAGTGCCACACCTGCCGCCACGGAAACATTGAGGCTCTCCACAACTCCCCGCATCGGCAGACTGACCAACAGATCGCACTGCTCCCGGGTAAGGCGACGCAGGCCTTTGCCCTCTCCCCCCATCACAATGGCCAGCGGCCCCGTTAATTTCGTTCCGAACAGTGTCTGCTCTGTCTCCCCGGCGGTACCGATCAGCCAGATCCCTTCATTTTGCAGCCATTTCAGGGTACGTGCCAGGTTGGTCACCCGAATAAAGGGTACGGACACTGCCGCGCCACTGGCGACCTTGCAGACAGCGGCCGTCAGCCCCACCGATTTGTCCCGTGGAGCAATCACCGCCTGCACACCCGCGGCATCGGCCGTGCGCAGACAGGCCCCCAGATTGTGTGGGTCCTGTACGCCATCCAGCACCAGAAGGAAGGGCGTATCATCGAGTCGCCGCAACAGGGCCTTCAGATAGGGTTCGTCATAGGTCTCCGGGGCGCGGATATAGGCGACCACACCCTGATGCTTGCCACCTCCGGCCAGCGCATCCAGCTCATCACCACTCACTTGGTGGACCTTTACCCCCGCGGCCCGGGCGTTGGTGATCACCTCTTTGATACGGCTGTCGTGGCGCTGGGCGTCAAGCCAGATCTCAGTAGCCGCGCCACCCTGATGCAGGGCAGCACGCACTGCGTGAAACCCCATGATCAGCTGCCTATCGTCAGCCATTGTCAGCCTTTCGTTTACTGCGACGGCGTCTTTTTGATTTGGTTTTTCTCTCACCCTTCTGCTCGTCAGGCGCATCCTTCCTCGCCTTACCGACAGACTTTTTTGCCTTGGGTTTGCGTTTGACAGGCGTCGTCTGGCCCGCCTCATTCGCTAACACAAAATCGATTTTTCGGTCATCCAGGTTCACCTTGGCCACTCGAATACGCAGCGGGTCCCCCAGACGGATCACCTTACCGGTACGCTCACCGGACAGACGGTGGCCAACCGGATCGTAGTGATAATAATCGTTGTCCAGCGCCGTGATATGCACCAGGCCATCCACATAGATGTCATTCAGCTCGACAAACACGCCAAAGGAATTCACGCTGGTGATGATGCCGTCGAAACGCTCACCCACCTTGTCCATCATGTATTCACACTTCAGCCAATCCATGGCATCACGGGTGGCTTCATCCGCCTTGCGCTCGGTGCTGGAGCAGTGTTCACCCATCCCCTGGAGCTCGGACTTGGTGTAGTCGAAATCATCGGCGCCGCCGCCGGCAAGCAGGTGCTTGAGGGCGCGATGCACAATCAGGTCCGGATAGCGCCGGATAGGTGAGGTGAAGTGTGTGTAGGCCGGAAATGAGAGTCCGAAATGTCCGACATTGTCGGAACTGTAGACCGCCTGGGAAAGAGAACGCAGCAGAACCGTCTGGATCAGGTGGTGATCAGGACGCCCCTTGATCTGTTCCAGCAGTTTGCCGTAATCACCCGCCGCGGGTTTCTTACCGCCGGGTAGACTAAGCCCCAGTTCACCCAGAAAGGCCCGCAGATCGGTCAGCTTCTCCTCACCCGGTCCTTCATGGATGCGATAGAGCGCCGGCAGTTTCTTGCGCAGCAGAAAGCGGGCCGCTGCCACATTCGCCGCCAGCATGCACTCCTCGATCAGCCGATGGGCGTCGTTGCGGAACACCGGCACGATGCGTTCCACTCGCTGTTTGTCATTGAATTCGATGCGCGTCTCGGTGGTATCGAAATCGATCGCACCCCTTGCCCGGTGTCCTTCACTCAGTACCTGGTAGAGCTGATGGAGATTCCGCAGATGCGGTAAGACCTTCGCATACTTATTGCTCAGCTTGGCATCTCCATCCAGCATCGCCGCCACCTGGTCATAGGTGAGTCGCGCATGGGAGTGCATCACCGCCGGGTAAAAGCGGGAGCGGGAGATATTGCCGGACTTGTCGATATACATCTCGCAAGTCATACAAAGCCGGTCCACATCCGGATTGATGGAGCAGAGGCCGTTCGAGAGTACCTCCGGCAACATTGGGATCACCCGGTCGGGGAAGTAGACTGAATTGCCCCGATTGCGCCCTTCCTGGTCCAGCGCACTGCCTGATGCGACATAGTGGGAGACATCCGCAATGGAAACCAGCAGACGCCACCCCTTGGGCTTGGGTTCACAGTAGACCGCATCGTCAAAATCCCGCGCATCGGCGCCATCGATGGTGACCAGCGGCAGCTTCCGCAGGTCCACCCTGCCCGCCTTGTCCATCTCGCCGACCTCTGCCGACAATCCCTTGATCTGCGCTTCGACCTCATCCGGCCAGGCCACCCGGAGGTTATGGGTACGGATGGCGATATCGGTCTCCATACCCGGCCCCATGTGGTCACCCAGTACCTCGATCACGCGTCCGATGGGAGGGGTTCGCTTGGTGGGTTGATCGAGAATCTCAGCCACCACCATCTGGCCCTTGCGTGCCTCACCCATCTCGGGGCTTGGAATAACGATATCCTTACTCAGACGCTTGCTGTCCGGCACTACAAAACCGACACCGCTCTCCATGTAGAGTTTGCCAACCACTGTCTGGGTGTGACGTTCGAGCACCTCGACCACCGCACCTTCCAAACGACCCCGGCGATCCATACCCGTGACCCTGACCACGGCCCGGTCATCGTGAAATAACGGACGCATCTCCTTGAAGGAGAGATAGAGGTCTTCTCCCCCGTCATCGGGTTTGAGAAACCCGAACCCGTCAGCATGACCGATGACCCGGCCGACGATCAGATCCCGCTTGTTGACCAGGCAATAGTGTTTCTTGCGATTACAGACCAACTGGCCATCCCGCTCCATGGCCCGCAAGCGGCGACGCAGGGCTTCCAGCCGCTCCTCGTCATCCAGCCTCAGCGCTTCCGCCAGCTGCTGAAAATCCATCGGTACACCCTGCTCGGAGAGGGTCTCTAGGATGAACTCACGGCTGGGAATGGGATTTTGATATTTTCGCGCCTCTCTCGATTGGTGGGGATCCGCCTTGAGGGAGGGATTCTTGGACTTCCTGGGTTTTCTACTGACCACAATTCCGGATTCTGCCTGAAAAAGAAACCATTCTATCAGGTTTATTAGATAAGACTCTACTAATACAGCAAATTTCATGTCGAGATACGTGGCACATACCAGCTAAATGCAGGGCAGTTTTGCCTAGGTACCTTCAATCGTTGATCAGACTCACAACCCTATTGGTGATATACATGATCAGCAGCACGGCAATGCCAAAGACATAGAGGCCATAGTGTACCTCGATACTCGCTATTGGCCCCAGCTTGACTGCCACGATCAGTACCGCCACTACCAGCACATCCAGCATGGACCAGCGCCCATATTCGTGCATGAGATGCAGAATCTTCTGGGTGGTCGAAGAATGGGCCTGTTTGTTCCTGACGATCCTGAACAAGACCCAGATTTTCAGTAACGGCAGCATGACGCTGAAAGACGCTACCACCAGAAACAGAAAAAAATAACCATTTTTCAGCAATTCATAGATCCCTGACACAACCGAAAAGGGGGTTCGAATGACAATGAACTGGGAAATGGTGATCATCGGGGTACTCAGACCCAGGATCAGAAGCAACGTAGCCACCACCAAGAGCCACCTTAGGCGCTTTGCGGCCTTATGTGGAAGCGGGCTCTGTTCGGCAGGTCTTGTCTGGTTTTGCATGCTTAACTTAGTACTCCTTAGATAACGCCACCGGACTACCAATGGATCCGCAAACTTTGTATGGACTGGAGGAACGACCCCGAGATTCAGTTTACCGGATTTGGCGACATGAGCATCATGCAGGTGGGAGGACTCACAGTTGATCGCGTGTAACAGCAAAGGTGGCAGAGCAAACTGGTAGACTATGTTTGCCTCATCGGATAGGTTGGCAAAGGGATAAACTTGAATATTGAATACCCTTGATAGAGACCACACTCGATACCCAGTGAAAAATGTACAATAGCGGCCTTTTCGATAGTATCGTCCAAAAATATCTGATAATCACATAGCATAGCTAGTGGTTATTAAATTTATCTCAATGTTTGTAAAGGAATAATCCATGTCAAAAATACTCTATGAAGAGCATCCTTCCCTGATTCGCACCCACCCTTTAGGCACCGTGATAGCGATCATTCTCATCCCTGTCGGAGTGGGGATCCTGATTCTGCTCTACTGGTACCTGACCATGAAGGCGGACAAATTAATCATCAAGGAGGATGAGGTGATCTGGACCCACGGTCTGCTCAGTAAGAAATATGTGGAGATCAACATGAGCTCCATCCGGGCTACCAAGGTCGAGCAGTCGCTGCTACAGAGGATGCTGGACGCGGGTAAATTAGAGATTTTTACCGCTGGCGATGAACCCGAACTAAGCGTCAACGGTATGCCCAATCCAGACAAGATCCGGGAGCTGATCAAAGGTGAATCGAAGCGGAGCTGAGCATGGGCGGTGAGAGGCGCGATGAACTGAAGCTGTGGGGGGTCATCCTGGGCGCCGGACTGCTGCTGGTGATTCTGGGTGTGGTTGTGGGTATCCCCCTGCTTGATGACCTGATCGCGGCACTCGAGCCAGGCGTGGGCATGAAAACCGCGGCCATCTGGTCATTCGGTATCACCTTCGTGATGTTTCTGGTATTTGCGGTGGTGGCTGGGGATGGTTTGTTGGGTGAGATCCAGTTCATGCTGTTAGGCTTTTTTCTGTTTTTTGTGATAATCACGTTGCTTATTGCCTGGATATTCTAACCGCCTATTCGTCACAAACTTACCGGCCCTAAATTTCCGGCTTTCAAATCCGGCATGTCGAACCCCAAGGTCGATTCCTCCAGCAGCATGCGGAACCTGCAATGAGTCAACAAGGCCTACCAGCACCCATTATTCCAGGATTATTCCACTCCACTCACCAAACCTGAATAATTTTCCAGATAAAGCTAGAATGACTGTGAGACTGAAAAGATGGAAGAGAAATCACCTCAAGAAACCACGCGGCTGGCAACACCGGAAGGCCTATATCTCTGTCTAATCAGCGTTCATGGTCTGATCCGAGGGCATAACCTGGAGCTGGGCCGTGATGCCGATACCGGTGGACAGACCAAATATGTCGTCGAACTGGCCAGTGCTCTCAAACAGCAGCCGGGGGTTGCCCAGGTAGATCTGATAACACGCCGGGTTGAAGACCCGGGGGTCAGCAACGACTACGCGCTCCCCATCGAGGAGCTGGGAAACGGCGCCCGTATCGTGCGTATCGAGGCCGGCCCACCTGACTATATCCCCAAGGAGTCCTTGTGGGACCAACTGGATACCCTGGTGGATAACACCATCAATTTCTTCCATGAACAGGGACGGCAACCGGACCTGTTGCACAGCCATTATGCGGATGCAGGTTATGTGGGCAGCCGGATCTCCCATGTGCTTGGCATTCCACTGATCCACACCGGTCACTCCCTGGGCCGGGTCAAACGTCGTCGACTGCTGGCCTCCGGCCTCAGGACCGCGCAGATCGATGAGCGTTACAGCATGGCCAGGCGTATCGAGGCCGAAGAGACCACACTGGCCTCGGCAGAGCGGGTGATCACCAGCACCAACCAGGAGATCGAGGAGCAGTACGAACTCTACGACTTCTATCAACCAAATCAGATGTGGGTTATCCCCCCTGGCACTGACCTCACCCGCTTTCACCCACCGGAGGGTCTGGAGTGGCAAACCGAGATAGCCGGAGAAATCGCACGTTTTCTGCGGGAGCCGGAGAAACCGATCATCCTGGCCCTCTCCCGCCCGGATGAGCGGAAAAACATCTCCGCCCTGATCACTGCCTACGGCAGTAGCCAGGCATTGCAAGAGGCCGCCAATCTGGTAGTGATAGCAGGCAACCGGGATGATATCCATGATCTCGACAGCGGCGCGCAGGAGGTGTGGTCGGAGCTGTTACTGCAGATCGACCGCTATGACCTATATGGCCGGGTGGCCTACCCCAAACACCATGCCGCGGATGATGTACCCTTGATCTACCGGCTGGCCGCCGTCTCGGGTGGCGTTTTCGTCAATCCCGCCCTGACCGAACCCTTTGGTCTGACCCTGATCGAGGCAGCCGCCAGTGGCCTGCCCATTGTCGCGACCGAGGACGGCGGTCCACGTGACATCATTCAAAACTGTAACAATGGGGTACTGGTCGATCCGCTGGATCCGGAGGATATCGCCCGTGGGCTGAAAGAGGTCCTGCTCGACTGGGAGGCATGGCAGTATAGATCCACCCAAGGGCTGCAGGGGGTGCGCGAGCACTACTCCTGGGAGGCTCATGCAAAACTTTATCTGGAGATGGTCCGACCCATTGTGGAGAGAACCACGGAACCGCTGGTACGCCCACCTAAAACTCGTCGCCCCATGCTCTATCATGACCGGGCCATCTTCACTGATCTGGATCAGAACCTGCTGGGAAACCCAGATTCCCTGCCGGATTTCGTTCGACTGATCCGGGCAAACCGGAAATGCGCCACCTTCGGCATCGCCACCGGGCGTCGTCTCGACTCCGCGCTGAAGATAATGAAAAAGCATGGCATACCCGAACCGGATGTACTGATCACCAGTGGTGGCAGCGAAATTCACTACGCCCCCAAACTGACGCAAGACACCGCATGGACTCACCATATCGAAAAGCAGTGGACCCCACAGTTGATCCGGCGCATTCTCAACAAACTGCCAGGTCTGGTACGACAAAACAAAAAGGAGCAGAGCCGCTTCAAGATCAGTTACTACATCGACCCGGAAAAGGCACCCTCACTGGAAGAGATCAATCGCTTGCTGCACCAGGAGGAACAATCGGTCAACACCATTATCTCATTCGGCCAGTTTCTCGATATTTTACCCATACGCGCCTCCAAGGGGTTGGCCTTACGCTATATGGCGGCCACCTGGGATATCCCGTTGGACCACATTCTGGTAGCCGGCGGTTCGGGGGCCGATGAGGATATGATGCGTGGTAATACCCTGGCGGTAGTGGTGGGAAATCGGCATCACGAGGAGCTTTCCCAACTCGAGGATATTGAACGGATCTATTTTGCTCAGGCAGAGGGCGCCGGTGGCATTATCGAGGCGCTGGATCATTATGACTTTTTCCGCAGTTGCCATATCCCGATGGAGACCAATGAAAAGGGTGATTAGCCCCATCTCTCAGCTGCGCCTCGGCGGTGGGGATAGGCTGCCGAAACACGCTGTAAATACGTCCGTGTACGCTCCACGGCGGCATCCATGTCGCCGAGGGTTTCGCCAACCTATCCCCATCGCCCTTGCGTGGGATATCAGCTGAGAGATGGGGCTAATCACCATGAAAAGTGAGTAGGCTCCGATGATGAAAAAGAGTCCGGTGCTGTTTGGTGAGGTCCTGTTCGACTGTTTCGAGGACGGCAGCCGGGTGCTTGGTGGCGCCCCCTTCAATGTGGCCTGGCACCTGCAGGCATTCGGCTGCAAGCCCCTCTTCATCAGCCGGGTGGGTGATGACCCCTTGGCCCGGCAGATACGCGACACCATGCAGCACTGGGGCATGACCACCGCAGGCCTGCAAAAAGACTCGGCTCACCCCACCGGAGAGGTCAAGGTCACACTCAGGGATGGGCAACCCAGTTTCGATATCGTTTCGGACCGGGCCTATGACCATATCCAGGCGGATGCATTACCACCGATGGAACCGGCCCTGATCTATCATGGCAGCCTGGGGCTCAGGCTGCCCGAATCGGCCACCAGCCTCGAATACCTGCTACAGAAGCACCCGGCTCCAGTCTTCATGGATGTAAATCTGAGACCACCCTGGTGGGAGCGGGAACAGCTTGAACGGCTGCTCGACCGCGCCAGCTGGGTGAAGATTAACGACGCTGAACTGGAGACCCTAATTGATGGATCGGACGACATTAAGGCCAAGGCCCAGACCCTGCTGCGGCGTCATGACCTGACCTGGGTCATCATAACTCAGGGGGCAAAGGGTGCTTTCATTCTCGACAACAGCAACAGCCTCATTGAAACAACACCCGCTTCGGAAACCAAGGTGGTGGATACCGTGGGCGCCGGGGATGCCTTCGCCTCAATCTGCATCGTCGGTCTGCTGCACGACTGGCCACTCCCTCTGATTATGCAACGGGCCCAGCAGTTTGCCTCATTGCTGGTTGGGCAACGGGGCGCCACCATCAACGATTTCGCAACCTATCGGCCACTCATAGACGAGTGGCGACTCGCTTAGGGCCGCGGAAAATAAACTATCCAGGCTCACGGACCAGCATCCCACGGGCTTTTCTGAGGTGACGGGTCAGGCTTTACAACAATATCATCAGGGAAGACGCAGAAAGTAGTCCCGATAGAATCGCATCTCGTTGATGGAATCCCGGATATCCTCCAGTGCCAGATGTTTGGAGTCCTTTTTAAACCCATCCGCGATATCAGGCGCCCAACGCAGGGCCAGCTCCTTCAGGGTACTGACATCCAGATTCCGGTAGTGAAAATAGTCTTCCAGTTTCGGCATGGTGCGAGCCATGAAGCGCCGATCCTGACAGATGGTGTTGCCACACATCGGCGAGGCCCCCGCCGGCACAAACTGCTTGAGAAACGAGATGGTCTCAGCCTCCGCGGATGCCTCGTCACGGCTGCTGGCCCGCACCCTTTCAATCAAGCCGGACCCACCATGTTGTTGCTGATTCCACTCATCCATAGCGTGCAGTATTTCATCGGGCTGATAAATGGCGATCACCGGCCCCTCCGCCAGGATATTCAGATTTGAATCAGTCACAACAGTGGCGATTTCGATGATCTGATCGTTGAGGGTATCAAGACCCGTCATCTCCAGATCGATCCAAATCAGATTGCCGAGGTCTTGAGCCATATTTTTCCTTGGTAAGTGACGGGTTGATTTGCAGAGAGATTCTAGCAGGAAGCCGGCTCAGACTGTATTCTTGATACCATTGACCGCAACAATGGAAAAATACACCCTACAAATGGCCCTGTTTACCCAACTCTTTCTCCTTGTCTTGGCAGCCGGCACGCTTTTACAGCTCTGGCTGTTGGGCCGCCATCTTCACCATGTCGCGCGACATAGAGATAGCGTTCCCGCTGATTTTGCCGACTCGATTCGTTTGCGCGATCATCAAAAGGCCGCCGACTACACGACGGCCAAGGGGGAGATTGCTCGCCTGGAGATCATCTTCGGCAGCCTGTTGTTGTTGCTCTGGACCCTGGGTGGCGGGCTGGATCTGCTGAACCGGTTCTGGCTTGGCCTGGAGATGGATCCGCTGTTCAGTGGTGTTGCCCTTATCTTCTCGGTGCTGTTCATTTCCAGCCTGCTGGATCTCCCTTTTACCGCCTGGCGCACATTCAGGATCGAATCGGCCTATGGCTTTAATCGTACCTCTGTTCCCCAGTTTGTGAAGGACCGATTCCTGGGTGCACTGCTCGGCTTGTTGCTGGGAGGGCCTCTGGTGTGGGTCATTCTCTGGCTGATGGAATCCGCGGGCCCATTCTGGTGGTTTGCCGCCTGGCTGGTGTGGATAACATTTACCCTCATGTTGACCTGGGTCTATCCCAGGATCATTGCACCGATCTTCAATCGCTTCACTCCCCTCGAGGAGGGGGAGATGCGTCAACGCATTCAGGGACTGCTGCAGCGCTGCGGCTTTACCAGCGACGGTATCTTCGTCATGGATGGCTCCAAACGTTCCAGTCATGGTAATGCCTATTTCACCGGCTTCGGCAACAACAAACGTATCATCTTTTTCGACACCCTGCTCAAGTCCCTCTCGCCCAATGAGATGGAGGCCGTCTTGGCCCATGAACTGGGACATTTTCGTCGTCGGCATATCATCAAGCAGATGCTGCTGATGGCGATTCTCTCTCTGGCTGGCCTGGCATTGCTGGGCTGGCTGTCGGAGCAGGGCTGGTTCTTCCAGAATCTGGGGGTAAGCCAACCTTCAGATGCTTCAGCTCTGTTGCTTTTCCTGCTGGCTGCACCGGTATTTACCCTGTTTTTGTCGCCGCTGGGCAGTTATCTGTCACGTCGCCATGAATTCGAGGCCGACGACTATGCGGTGGCTCAAACCAATGGGAGACATCTGATCAAAGCCCTGGTCAAACTGTATCAGGAGAATGCAAGCACATTGACACCGGACCCGCTCTACTCCATGTTTCATGACAGTCACCCACCGGCACCGGTACGCATTGCACATATTTCACAACAAAACAGAGGATAGAGGAGGAAAAACATGCGACATTCCCTGACAGCCTTCAGTCTGATGGCCCTGTTCATGGCATCGCCCAGTCAGGCCACGGATATTCACAAAGGCAAGTCACTGCTGGACCAGCACTGTGTCCGTTGTCACGGCAGTGAGGTCTACACCCGTGAAGAGAGGCGGGTTAGCAGCCTGCCTGGCCTGCATAAACAGGTGCAGCGATGTGAACAGATGCTGGGACTCACCTGGTTCGACGAAGATATCAACAACACCGCGGGATATCTCAACCAGCAATATTATAAATTTGGCACCAAACCTTGAACCTAGGTTAAATTTATGGGTAGGCGTCGTCTCACCCAGCGTCAGAGAGCCAGAATCCAGGCCATTCAGGAACAACGCAGGGAAAAGCTTGCATTACGTGCAGAGCAGTCGCTGACCGATTCGAACGGCGCATTGGCGGAGGGTCGGGTGATCATCCGGCATGGTGCCACCCTGGGTGTGGAGGCTGTCGATGGGAGACTCTATCAATGCCTCACCCGGCAAAATATTGGCCACCCGGTCTGTGGTGACCGGGTGGTCTTGCAGACGATTGATGAGACCGCAGGGGTAGTTACCGCCCTATTGCCCCGAGTGAGCGTCCTCAGCCGACCCGATTATAGTGGCCAGGAAAAACCCCTGGCTGCCAATATCGATCTACTCGTTATCGTTCTGGCCCCACGTCCCGAACCCAGCGGTTATCTGCTCGATCAGTACCTGATCACCGCGGAGACCATCGGGATTCAGGCCCTGATTGCCATCAACAAGATCGATCTGTTACAAGGAGACACACGGAGAGAGTTTGTAAAGGAATTTGATCACTATTGCCGGATCGGCTATCCCCTGGTGGAGATCAGTGACAAACAGGAACATGGACTGGATAAACTGATTGCATGGTTAAATGGTAAAACCAGCATTCTGGTAGGCCAATCGGGTGTGGGCAAATCATCTCTGATCAATGCCCTGCTCCCCTCCCTGGAGTTGGAGACCGGTCGGCTCTCGCAAGCCACCGGGCTGGGTCGCCACACCACATCCGCCGCAACCTGTTACCATCTGCCTCAGGGGGGTGATCTAATCGACTCCCCCGGGGTACGCAGCTTCCGTCTCACCAGCCTGTCGATCAACCAACTGGAGCAGGGCTTCCCTGAATTCCGGCCTTATCTGGGCCTGTGTCGCTTTAAAAACTGCTCCCATGAGCATGAACCCGGGTGCGCTATCCGTGAGGCCGCGGAGCAGAGTAAGATCAACCCGCAACGTCTGGAGAATTTTCTCAGACTGAGCAGAACGATTTCGACCTCCCCCGCATGATCGAAATTATCGAAATCAAGCTTCTTCTCTTACTGCTGACTGCCAATGGCGCACCTATTCTGGCACGTCTGGCACTTGACTCCCGTTTTTCTTTCCCCCTGGATGGGGGTAAGAAAACCTCTATGGGTAGACCCATACTCGGTGCCTCCAAAACCTACAGAGGTGTCCTGGCAGCCATACTCTCAACGGCAATGATTGCACCCTGGTTGGGATTTTCATGGGGGTTCGGCGCAACCATTGGTATGTTGGCGATGGCGGGTGATCTTTTGGCCAGCTTTACCAAGCGTCGTCTGGACCTACCCTCCAGCAGTCAGGCCATGGGATTGGATCAGATACCGGAATCGCTGATTCCTCTGCTCTACGCTAAGTTCATCCTGAACCTGGCTTGGCTTTCCGTGCTGGCAACAGTGCTGGCATTCTGGATCGGCGAAATTCTGCTCTCCTTATTGTTATTCAGGGTGGGAATTCGCCGGCATCCCTATTAGGTGATGCAGTGTTATCTCCGGTCGACAATTCAACCGCACCTCAACGATGGAGCAGCCAACCCCGGCAGATGTATACCCCTGCATGTTGTTGTGTTTCCATCGACCCACCCCGAGGGATCGGGGACACTTGGCATCCAGGGTCAATGGAAGTCCACCCGGCAGACATATCTGACCACCATGGGTATGCCCGCACAGGAACACATCGAAACCGGCGTGCGCGGCCTGAAGATAGACCTCCGGAGTGTGGGAGAGCAGTAGCGATACGGCATCATGCGGCACCGCCTCAGCTACCTTCTCAATATTGTCTACCCGATAGTAATGTGCGTCATCTATGCCCGCCAGGTAGATGGTCTCACCTGCCCGTTCGATTGCGCTGACTTCATTCAAAAGCACCGAAATCCCCATATCCTCCAGATCAGGCACCATGCGGATACTGTCGTGATTCCCTAATACCGCATAGATCGGTGCTTTGAGTTCGGTACAGAGAGAGCGCATACCCGCCATCGCTCCATCGATCGGACCATAAGTACTGGCACGGTAATCACCGGTCAACACGCAGATATCGTAGTCCAGCCGACTGACCTGTTCGATCAGTGCCTCCGTGGTGGGCGCATACATGTCAACGTGCAGGTCACTGAGATGCATCAGGGTAACCCCCTCAAATGCCGTTGGCAGGTTCGCTAGCACCAGCTCGTTGTGCTGAATACGAAAATTCAGCGTATTTCTCCGTCCCCGCCAATAGAGACCAGAGCATTTAAGTGCATAGCGAATCAGTGAATGAATGGAATACCAGTTCTCAGGATGAAAAAAATTGAACCCTTTGCCGAAAACCCGAGGTAGTGACTCATCCTCAATACCGAGTCGTTGGCGGGCATGTACCCTGCCCAGGCGTTTTTGTAGGCGCGCAATAGGGTCCGAGTTCATAACCTAGTGTGGTGTAACGTATAAAGTGTACATATCAGCGTGGCGAGAAGCCGTTAGCTGCAAGGCGCGTCTCGCAGGGAATGGCATGCCCTTTCTAAGAGACGCAACGCAGCAGATGACGGCTTCTCGCCACGCCCGAAGGGAGGCCCACAAATGCCTCAATCCTGCGTTGCAGCCCTTGTTAAGGGAACGGCCATTAACGACGGAC
>CBDVCD010000005.1:0-37002 GCA_965372385.1 uncultured Gammaproteobacteria bacterium
GGGGGAGTTTCTGGACAGGCACTAGTTACACCACACTATGACCGATTATACCAGCAACCAGCCTGGATTGAGTTAAGCGAAACCCGGGTTTCGCTTAACTCAATCCAGGCAACATAAATGAAAGAGTTAGCGTTGAGATGAAATTTTATACACCCTTGAAATCGTGTGCATCGCCCCTCCCGAAAAGTGATGAATTCGGCGGAAAAAATTCGCTGCACACACTGTTTTAGATTACGTATACTTGCTCGTTTTCCGGTAAGAGCATTCTATACCTATCCCTTTTTGCCTGACCAGCTATGTCGACCTTTCGCTTTCAGCAGTTTTCCGTCCGTCAGGAAAAGTCGGCCATGAAGGTCTGTACCGATGCCACGCTTTTCGCCGCCATGGCTCCTGTCAAAGGGGGAGAGCAGGTATTGGATATCGGCACCGGCACTGGTTTGCTGGCTTTGATGGCGGCTCAACTGGGCGCCTCCCACGTCACCGGCGTGGAACTGACCGAAGAGGCCTTTGATGAAGCCCGCTTCAACTTCTTTAACAGCCCATGGAGTGAGCGGCTAAAAGCGCTTCATGGGTCCATCCAGCACTTTTCCGGCAATACACTGAACCGCTATGATCTCATCATCAGCAATCCTCCCTTCTTTCACAACCACAGCAAGGCTTCAGATAACCTCAGAAGGCAGGCTCGCCACGCCGATCTGTTGCCGTTTCCGGAGCTGCTAGCGTGCGCGGACAGACTGCTCGGAGAGTCTGGGCTGTTCTATCTGCTGTTCCCAACCCATGCAGCAACACGGTTATCCGGGATGGCGCTTGAGCACGGACTCCACCTGATCGAACAAACCGATCTACGTGGCCACAGCCACAATCAGGCGAAGGTTTCCGCCCTGACCTTCAGCCGTCAGATGCAACCCTTCAGTTTCAGGTTACTGACGATCTACCAATCGGATCGAGTCTACTCCAAGGAGAGCGAGCACTATCTCTCGCCTTTTCTGCTAAGGTTTGCCAAACATACCTGAGTGTTCCCATGCCAAACCCTATCCGCTTCTCTTTGAACCTCTCGGCCGACCGTTATCTAAGCCATTACCAGGGGCACGCCCGAAGTGTCTCAGTGATAGCGGACGATGGGCGTCGTGTCGAGTTTCCCGCCAACGCACTCCGGCCTTTTGTCACCAAGCAGGGTGTTCAAGGCCATTTTGAACTGCTGATCGATGATAACAACCGTCTGCAACGGCTCGAACGACTCAGCAACTGATTGAATCACGGAGACCAACTCATTGGATAATAGTATTGTCGCCCGCATCAAATTCTCTTTTCGAGGTGAGACCTACAGCCCATCGGCCAAAATCGATCTCGATGAACTCATGACAGGGAGCGAAACCTACCACAGGCTTCATCTGCTACTTGCCAGGACCAACGGCATCGACACCTACTCCTATCTCTACGAGGTGATGGAGTCATACCCAATCGAGTTCAGCAACCCCACAGGCCTTGCCGCGGACTATCTCTCCGGGACAGAGTTCGAATTCTCCGGCTTCGAGACACGCTGGCATGAGAAACATGACCTCTCCATCCTGGATGCCATCATCGACCACCACTTCAAAGGCGATGATTGTGCCCAGAACCCGGCTCTGAAAGCTGCCTTGCGTGAGGCCTTTCAAGCGGGAAAAGCCGCAGTTAAGCAAAAGTGAAACAGTTGGCTGATACACGATCTGAGGCAAACAAGGAGTAACGACAGGAATGGCTGGACTCGGCACATTGGCCTTCGGAGCTGCCCTGGGTGCGCTGCTGGTGGTTGTCTATGACTTGAACACACCCCAAGCCCCTTCCCCTATGTTGCAATCAGCAACATCCAATGCGAGCACTGAATCAAGCAGCATCGATAGTGGATCATTTCTGGCCAGCAGCAGGATTGAGCTGTTAACCAACCAATTGAATGCCAGCATTGAACAGGCTTACGAATTGGAGGGCAGGGTCATGGAGCTGAGTGCACGTGTTGCCAAACTGGAGAATACCCTTGCCATCTCTCCACCAGATCATGCACCCGGAGCCGAAGAAACGACAGCTAAGCCGGCCATTGGAGCCACTTCACCCAAACCAGCTTTTGACAACCTGCGGATCTCCACTTTGGTAGAAGCGGGATTAGATGAGCAGCTTGCCGCCGATATCCTGCGCAGGCGAGGTGAAATGGAGATGAAAAAACTGGAATTGCGTGACCAGGCAATTCGGGACGGAAGTTTCGGCAGTAGGGCATATTCTCAGGCCCTACAAAAACTGAATCCTAACTCGACCGCACTGCGTCAAGAGATCGGCGATGAGGCCTATGATCGCTATCTGTATGCCACCAAGCAGTCCAATCGTATTGTAGTGACTTCGGTTATCCAGGGGTCTCCCGCCGAGCAGGCGGATATTCGCCAGGGTGATATTATCCTCAGCTACGATAATGCGCGTCTCTTTAGCTGGTCAGAACTGAGCAAGGCCACAACCCAGGGCGAACTCAGTGAATATGTGGCGGCCAGCATTCAGCGGGATGGCCTCATAATCAACCTCTGGCTTCCAAGAGGTCCGTTGGGTGTGCGGCTCGGTGCAACTCGCGGCGATCCGAATAGAAATATGTCGTATTGAACCCACAAAAAAAAGGCTGCCATATGGCAGCCTTGTTAACTCTGTTTGCTTGTGGCTCGTCAACTGGTGATGTCGTACGGATCGTTACCAGAAGGATCTGGCCATGCGGGGTTTTCGGGCCAAATATGCAGATATTGTCTGTTTGATTGCATTGCCTTTCTCCGTATTGGGCTTGATTATTATTAAGCATTATTAATGCCAATCAACAAATTGTTTTATTTATTAGTAAGTTACTACAGGATTCACCTTCTCATAAAAATTTGTGTCAAAAAATTCGACACATATGGTCGGTATGGCACCCCTAATTCATGACATCACCATCCCCGATACAGGCATATCCTACTGTATTTATTGTTTATTCTTGCTTAAATCGGGGGTGTCAATTCCATCGACATTTAACCGAAAAAGGCCAACCAAACATCTACATCCTTTTGATTATGATGAGCTTTTTATTAACAAAGATGATTTTTTTCCCGCAAGCTAATGGCTATCCTGTAGGACGATTCTGTCGTTCAAGGGCTGAATCGGCCTTGCGTTGTTCCCAACAATATCGCGAAACCGAGAAATGTCACTCTTTGACACTTTAAGCGGGTTAGTCAAGACAACCCACTGAACATTCTCCGCGCAAGGCGGTTTGGTCTCCGAGCCGGAATAGAATGCATAGCTTCGATCGGTTGGCAGCAGGAACATGGGATTGATCCCTATTCGCCGATAATGCCTGTATCCACTGCGCTTCGGAATTTTTTCCCAGATTCGGGACAGGGTGAAGTTATTTCGATGACCGTCTATCACGGGTATGGCAACGATTAACGGATTACCCTGGGAGTCCAGATGATGGAGATGGATCTCCATATCGGCCCTCTTTCCGTTAAAGCTGTGTTCTCCAGGGGTATGGAAGTCAAAGCCCCGGAACTTGTAGCGATTTCCCCGGATTTTAAGATAACTGCCTGAATCATAATCGATCCAAAGCCTTCCCCCATCCCGGTCGATAGACAGAATACTGGTGCGGTAGTGAAATTTGAGGGGTGGCAGACGGGAATGTTCGACCTCTCGGATATTGATATCAACCGGTGATTGATGGCGCCCGCTCTCGCACTGGGAAAAAGCCTGGGAGAGCGACCCCCAGTTTGCCGGGCCTGTCTCTCCCGCATAGCTCCAATGACCAGCATCACCTGGCATGCCCTCTGATTGCACTCCTGTGTTTCTGGCAACGGCCTGTTGCACCATGAAAGTGAGCAGCAGAATCGTTATGGCACGCCGAATAAATTTATCCACAAACAACATATAACACCTTTGAATACGCTTCCGTTTATGACTAAGGTAATTCAATCTGTATCAACCTTACTATTATCGATCCCTGGTCTAGCCTGCATTTTCCAGGCTTCTGGCGTTGGCAATGTTCTGTAGGCTTGTTCCCGCGCTTACACAACCCAGCGGAATAATCACCAGGGTCAATATAGTAGAGACCAACACGCCAAATAGCAAAGAGACAGCCATTCCCTGAAAGATTGGATCTGTGAATATAACCGATGCACCACCCATCAAGGCTAAGGCAGTAATTATGATCGGACGGGTCCGAGCTTTGCATGAGAGCAGAACGGCCTCACGCACATCTATACCCCTGCGCACCTCTTCAACGGCAAAATCCACCAGCAGGATGGAATTACGCACGATAATGCCGGCCAGCGCGATAAAACCGATCATCGAGGTGGCGGTAAACTGTGCATTGCTGATCAGATGTCCGGGTACTATGCCCAACAGGGTCAGTGGAATGGGCGCCATGATAATCGCCGGGACCAGGAAGTTGCCGAACATGCCCACCACCAGCATATAGATCAGGATCAATGCCACCCCGAAGGCGGCACCCATGTCCCGAAAGGTCTCATAGGTTACGGTCCATTCACCAGACCATTCAAAGCCGGAGAGCCCATTATCTTCCGGGGGCCCGGTCATGGTGCCGGTAAGCGTCACGCCATCCGGAGTCACATATTCCTGCAGTGCCTCATCCACCTTCACCATGGGGTAGATAGGCGCACCGAGGCGTCCCACCGCATCACCCACTACATACTCCAGAGGCCGTAGATCCTTATGGTAGATCATCGGCTCCTCCGGGCTCCTGACGAAATGACCGAGTTCGGCCAATGGCACACTTAACCCCTGGGGACCGGGAATCGGCAGATCCGCCAGGGCCTGCGGATTGGCGCGCAACGAGAGCGGCGCCTGCATGACGATCCAGGTCGGTTCCAGGGCCGAACCCTCCCGCACATCGGTAATCTTATAACCTCCCATGGCAGCGGACAGGGCCTCGATGATCGTGCTGTTTGAAATCCCCTGGATTGAAGCCTTCTGGGTGTTTATCTTGAATTGCCAGGACTCATAGGGCTCGTTCATATAGTTGTCGACATCCGCCAACCCATCCACCGACTCGAAGATTTCAGTCATTTTTTTCGCCACTTCCCTGCGGGTCTTGGCATCCGGCCCATAGATCTCCGCCACCACCGACTGCAATACCGGCGGCCCCGGAGGCATTTCGGCTACGGTGATCCTGGCGCCTTGTGCCCAGGCGATGGGTGTGAGGATCTCCCGTGCCTGTTCAGCGATCTCATGGCTACTGCGTGAGCGTTTCGTCTTATGCGTCAGTTGCACCTGGATCTCGCCCTGCCAGGGCTCCTGACGCAGATAGTAGTGACGCACCATGCCGTTGAAGTCGAAGGGTCTGGCGGTACCCGCATAGGTCTGCAGGGCAACTACCTCCGGTATCACCCGCAATGCCTCAGCCAGTTCACGGGCCAGATTGGAGGTGGTTGGCAGGGCCGTTCCCTCCGGCATATCGATAACCACGGAAAACTCCGGCTTGTTGTCGAACGGCAGCATCTTCACGGTGACCGCGGTGGTGTAGAACAGCGCGCAGGCCGCAAAGAAGGCCACCACCAGCGCGGCAAGAAAGCCAAAACCGGCCAGACGATTATCCAGCAGTGGAGGCAATACTTTGCGGAACAATTTATCCAGCTTCTCGTTGGTGGCGTGCTCCTTCTTTTCCGCCTTGCGTAGCTTCTCCAGGGAGGGTCTGATACGCATCGCCAGATAGGAGGTGAAGGCAAATGCGGCAAATAGCGAGATGATCATCGCAATAGAGCCAAGGATGGGTATAGGCGCCATATAGGGTCCCATCAGACCACTGACGAAGGCCATCGGCAGCAGGGCCGCCACCACGGTAAAGGTTGCCAGAATCGTGGGGTTACCCACCTCGCGCACTGCATCCACCGCCACATCAGTCGCGGTATTGCCGGCAATCAGCCAACGCCGGTAGATGTTTTCCACCACCACAATGGCGTCATCCACCAGAATGCCGATGGAGAAGATCAGGGCGAACAGCGAGACCCGGTCGATGGTTAAGCCCATCACGAAGGCGGCGAAGACGGTCATCAGGATCACCACGGGGATCACCACAGTGACCACGATGGCCGGTTTCCAGCCCAATGCCCACCAGACCAGGATGGTGACGATGCCGGTGGCAACCACCAGTTTGAACAGCAGATCGTTGACCTTGTCCTGGGCGGTTTCACCGTAGTTACGGGTTACCTCCACCTTGACCTGTTCGGGGATCAACCGGCCCTTGAGGGACTCGACCATGCTCAGGATATCGTTGGCGACAGTCACCCCGTTACTGCCCTGCTTCTTGGCAATCGCCACGGTCACTGCCTGTTCACCATCCGCACGGGTTTCATCGCCAAAGGTCTCGGCATAGGCAGGACCCGTGTAGTAGTTGACGTAGTTGTCCGCGTCCTCGATGGTACGGGAAACCCTGGCCACATCCCGCACATAGACCGGCCGGCCATCAACCACCCCGACCACCAGATTTCCCACCTCATTGGCGCTGCTCAAAAAGCTGCCGGCATAGACACGCAAAGAGAGGTTGTCCGCCTCCGCCCGGCCTACAACATTTTCCGCATTGGCGCCACGGATGACATTCGCCACCTGCTCGGTGGTGACGCCGGAACCGGCCAGCTTGTTGGGCAGGATCTCCACCCGGATCTCCTCGCTCTGGCCGCCGACCACGAAGCCCTGCCCGGTGTTGGGGATCCGCTTCAACTGCTGCAGCAGATTGAGTCCAAGACGGCGCAGACTGCCACCATCCAACTCATCGGAACGCAGCGTGAGGTTCACCACCGGCACATCATCGATGCCTTTCACCTTCACCAGTGGAGGCATTTGAACTCCGGCAGGCATCTTGTCCAGGTTGGAGGCCACCTTGTCATGCACCTTGATGAGTGATGGCCCCGCCTGCTCGCCGACCTTGAAACGTACAGTCACCACCCCCTGCCCCCGGGCACTGGCGGAGTAGATGTGTTTGACCCCGGGAATCTCGCTCATGATGCGCTCCAGGGGCTCCACCGCCATATCCGCCACCTGCTCGGTCGACGCCCCCGGGTAAGACAAAAAGATGTCGATCAAGGGCACGGAGATCTGTGGGTCCTCCTGGCGGGGAGTGGCCATCAGGCCGAGTATGCCCATCGCCAGCATGGCGAAAAACAGCAGCGGGGAGAGCGGTGAATGGATAAAGGCCTGGGCGGTCTTACCCGCCAGGCCCAGCTTCGCCTTTGAAATTGGATCTTCGCTCTGGGGCATGGCGATAGCCTGTTTTAGTTATTGTCAGTGGATGGATTTTTTTCAGCGGGTTGCTGCACCTTGACGCCCGCGGTCAGTCCGGGAGGTGGGTTGTTGACGATCAGATCCCCCTCCCGCAGACCGGATAACACCATGCAAAAGTCATTGCCCAGGTTCTCCCCTAATCTCACCACGCGCAGCCGGGTCAGCCCGTCATCGCCCACCGCATAGACCAGCGGTAAACCACCCTTTCTGATCACCGTGCTCTTGGGAATCACCAGGTTAGACGTCCGCTCGGCCCGCGGATCGGGCACCTTGACCTCGGCATACTGCCCCACGGTTGCCTGGGTGCCCATAGGCAGATCCATCTCCACCCTTACCGTATGCTGGCGGGGATCGGCAACCGGGAAGATGCGGCTGACCCGGGCATTGATGACCGGGTCGGCGCCATCCAGACGCACCGGTAACAGGTCGCCTTCGCGCAACCCCGAACGAATACGGGAAGGTATGTCGACCTCTACCTTAAAGCCACTGGTCTCGCTGTAGTTGAGGATCGGCTGACCCGGCTGCATCGTGTCGCCCACTTCCACATGCACCGTCTCAACCACACCGAAAAAGGGGGCCATGCTGCGGGCGTCACGCAGTGAGGCCTGGATCTCCTTGATCTGCGCCTGCGCCTGTTTGTATCTATTGGTAGCCTCCGTGACCTGAGTCTCCCGCGCCACCAGATCGGAATCCCGCTCAGCACCCTGGCTACGCATGCCCATCACGTTCTGCATCGGGCTGGTGAACATCTGGTCCATCATCGACGGCATGCCCATGCCACCGGGTGCCTGACCACCTGCGCGGGATTGGGGGGAGCGTAGCTCCCGTTTGAGCTGCATTTTGGCATTGCGAATCGAGGCCAGGGCAGAGTCGCGGTTGGCGATCGATGCATCGAGTTTTGCTCGCAAGGCGCTGTCATCGATCTGCACCAACAGATCACCCCACTCAAAACGGTCACCCTCCTGCCCTGCAATGTATTGAATACGGCCGGGAATCTGCGCCGTAAGCTGCACCGATTTGCGTGCTGACACGGTTCCCGCAATGGCGATATGCATGGAAACCTGCTGACGGTTTACCGTATAGAGATCCAGGTCTGATTGGGCGGAAGCGGTAAGCGGCGCCAAGCCGGAAAGGAGTACAAAGGTCGCTGCAAGCGAAAGCTTTTTAAGCATGATCCGCAAGTTCCTCAATTGAAAGTTTTCTATTCGTGACGCCAAGGCCAGCAGCCATGGGCCAGTCTCATCCCACTTGAGATCATCAGCTACAAGTATAAGCAGAATGAGTGGAATAAGCATTATCAACAACAACTGCCTCCACCGGTTGCAACCATCCCCCTTTCGTCTGGGGTAAAAGGCAGACTGCTCCCACAGTCATCGAAGATGCCAAAGTGGGTGTCCCAGCTGCCATGGAATTCAAAATAGTCGTGGAATCGGGTCTCGTTGAGCATCCGGTAGGTGTTGCCGCAGACCAGGAACATCCGGCCCTTGGTAATCACATGGTGTCCATCCAGGGCAAACTCATGCTCACTGTCCGGAACACCTCCTTTATATACAACGGCCTGGCCGTAGTCCTCGCAGGCCGGCTCCAGGCCCTCCAGCTTGAACAGTCGATAGGTGGCGGAGTAGAAATCGATATGGCCGATCTTCTTTTCGATCTCCGGGTTGTCGATGGTGATGGGTCGATCCTCCACCAGCCTGGGATCGACGAATCCCGCCTTTTTCGATAGATTGAGGAAATCGTTCCAGTAGAGCGCGCCGCTCAGGCACTCCCCATAGAGTACCGGATCGGAGATCAGGTGATGAGGCACTCGCCGATCGACATAGACATCGGAGAAGTAGAGTTCGCCGCCCGGTTTGAGCAGACGGTAGGCCTGCTTGAGCACCGCCTCCTTGTCGGGAGAAAGATTGATCACGCAGTTGGAGACGATGATGTCGAAACTCTCGTCCTCCAACCCCAGTTCATCCAGGTGTTCGATATAGCCCTTCCTGAACTCCACATTGCTTTGCGTATAACCGAAACGCTTCCGATGCCAGTCGATGTGCCGGTTGGCCACGGCCAGCTGTTCGTCGGTCATATCGACGCCGAGCACATAACCCGCTTCACCCACCATCTGTGCCAGGGCGTAGCAGTCGCGCCCGGAACCGCTGCCCAGATCGAGAATTCGCATGCCAGTGAGCAACCGCGGGCTCACCAGACCACAGCCATAGTAGCGGGCCAGCACCTCCTCATGGATATTCGCAAGCACCTTGCGCAATGAGTCAGGCATATCGCTGTCGGTACAGCAGGCATTGGTCTGCAGATCGCCCGAATGTTGCAGGATCTGGCCGTAGTACTCTTTTACTGAATCTTTCATCGTTTCTCGTCTCTAATGCAGCGATCAGGCTGCCTCTCCTAGCATGACCGCGCTTGAAAAGCGTCAAGACGGCCCACATTATTACGAATCAATCTGATAGTCGACTGGAGAAACAGTTCAATATGAGTGGAATACGCACTACCCTCCTGCTGGCCGCCTACGGGCGGACCTGAGTGCAGAAGGTTCTGATCGGGCTGGGAGTCGCAGCAATTATCATCGGCCTGCTCTGGCCCTGGCTAGGCAAATTACCCCTGGGACGGCTGCCTGGCGATATCGTTGTGGAAAGGGAAAACTTCCGCTTCTATTTTCCGCTCACCACCCTGCTGCTCGCCAGCGGCCTGTTGACGTTGATCCTCTGGCTGCTGAGGAGGTAGCTAGGTCTGTCAGATCAGCCACGGAGACTTTCATATAGCTGTAGTTCGATTTCAACGTGGCCTGGTGAAATAAGAAGAGATGTGGAAACAGCTCATGGAAAAGTCGATGCGCTATCCTGGCTCCCTGGGTCCGGCTGAGGAACCAAAAATCCATTCAGGAGGTTGCGTGATTTTGGTGTTGTAGATGCAGAAAATACATGCTTTACTATCTGGTAAAGCATTCTAGGTAATCCCATGCCCACTGCAACACTTAGCTCAAAATCCCAACTCGTCCTGCCCGCGGAGATACGCCGGAAACTCGGAATCCACCCAGGTGACCGGCTGGTCGTGGAGTTGGAGGGGGACCATGCGGTGATTCGCAAGGCGCCCATCTCCGACGTCGAGGCATTGGCCGCCTACCGTTCCGAAATCTGGCGGGACTACGCCGATGAAGTAGAAGCGGCACGAGACGAATGGGATCAATGATCCCCAAAGGCAGTCGGATCCTGCTAGATACCGTCGCCCTGATCTATTTTCTGGAGGAAAACGAGTGCTATTCAAAGCAGGCGGAAGCGATCTTTGGCCGTATCGAGTCCGGCGAGTTGCAGGGAATCATGACCAATCTGGTGTTCGCTGAACTGCTGGTTCCGCTCTATCGTGCTGGGGAACCACAGGCCGCAGCCGGTCTGGCCAATCGATTAATCAACTTCAGCAACCTGGAGATCATCCCCCTGACCATGGAGATCAGTATGGAGGCGGCCAGACTGCGGGCCAACCATGGCCTTCGAACACCGGACGCCATTCATGGGGCCACCGCTATCATCACACAGGCGTCCGGGATACTGACCAATGACAAACGGCTGAAGACCCTCACCCAGGAGGGGCTAACCATCTGGCTATTTGACACCCTTGCCTAGCAGGCCGCCAATGATCGTCTCTTTATTAGTTAAGGGCACATAGGACATGGGAGAGATAAGTAATGTAGCCTGGGTGGAGTTTACGTAACCCGGGTTTCGCAAACTCCACCCAGGCTACTTTATGCTTCGTCGCCAAACCTGGGCACCTATAAATGGGTAAGCTCGAACTGTTGATGCAAAATCTTGCTGCCAGTGTCTCGATGACCGAGATCTTGGTAAAGTCCACGATAAAGCCCACTGCGGTACCTGAACACAAACCACCATTTGACTCACGATTTCGGCGTGAAAGGATCTCCACAATATATCGGGGAAATCTTCATGCCAAGAACATCCAATTAATCTATGTTAGACGAATTCCTTGCCTCCCTGACTGTCGACCAGTTGAAACCACGCCTCGCCTTGCTCGGAACAGGTGAGCGACCAACCCGCAAGGCGGACATGATCGCCCTGCTGCGGAGTCATCTGCTCTCGCCGCAACTACAGAACTATTGGGGGAAACTGGAATCCCTCGAGCGACTTGCCGTGGCGGAAGCCATATACGAGTGGGACGGGCGATTCTTTGCGATGCGTTTTTACCAGAAATACTCGGATATTCCCCAGATATTTAAGCGTGAAAGGTCGGGCGGCTCGGGACAATCCCTCAAAGGCAGCAGAATGCTGTCGCTGTTTTTTTACGATGGCACACTCCCCGAAGAACTTTGCACGCGGCTGAAGGCATTCGTACCCGAGCCAGAACCCAATGTACTGAAAACGTTAACAGATGACGAGATACCGGAAGCCTATCCACCCAGCGGGGTAAAGTATCCCGAGAATCCCGCCGCTTCGCCCTTTCGGGTCAGAACAATAGCGATGGAGACGGTGGTGCGTCACGATCTGCCCGCCCTCCTGCACCTGGTGGACAGTGGGCAGATCAACGTCAGCGACAAAACCAGCATGGCGACTGCGGCCTCGTTGCGCAAGATCGACAGCGTCCTCATGGGCGGTGATTTCTACTCAAGCGAAGATGAAACGGGCCTGGACAAATGGGATGCCGGACCGCTGCGTCCAATTCGCCCCTATGCCTGGCCCTTGCTGCTGCAGAGCGGTGGTCTGGCGAAGCGCAACGGAAAAAAGCTGGACCTGACCCGTAAGGGTAAAATGGCCCTGCGCGCCCCTTTTAGCGACATTGTCAAAGCGATCTATGGACGCTGGCGCGACAAGGGAATGCTGGACGAATTCCGGCGTATCGATGTGATCAAGGGACAGGCCGGCAAAGGGCGGCGCATGACGGCCGTAGCGGAACGACGGGCGGTCATCGAGGAGGTTCTGGAGTGCTGCCCGGTGGGCGAGTGGGTGCAGTTGGATGAGCTGTTCCGCTACATGCAGGCACAAGGTCATGACTTCGAGGTGGCGCATGACTATTGGAAGCTCTACGTGGCGGACAGCCATTACGGCTCGTTGGGTTACAGCGGATTTCACGCCTTCGATATCCTGCAGGGCCGGTATATCCTGGTCTATCTGTTCGAGTACCTCGCCAGCCTGGGGATGATCGATGTGGCCTACGTCCTGCCCGCTGGCGTGCGCGACGACTTCGGGGATATCTGGGGCACCGATGATCTGAGCTTCTTCAGCCGTTACGACGGCCTGCTCTACTTCCGTCTGAACCCCTTAGGCGCCTGGTGTCTTGATCTCTGCGACGCATATCAGGCAGTCGCATCCCCCGAGGCCCCCTTGTTGACGCTGAGCGAGGATCTGCATATCGAGCTGGTCCGGGCAGCCGAACCCGGCGAATTGTTATTGTTGGACCGGTATGCGGAGCGGATTTCCGAACGTAGCTGGCTGCTCAACCCCGCATCGATGCTGAACGCCATGGAGCAGGGGCAGGACCCGGGGGTATTTCTTGAATTCCTCGAGCAGCATTCACAACAACCTCTGGGATCGGCAGCGGCCGATTTTTTTGCCGAGATCGAGAACCGGCGGGTTTCCCTCAGGGATGGGGGGACAGCACGCCTATTGCACTGCGCCGATGCCGCAATCGTGCGGCTGCTCAGTAGCGATCCGGCGACCCGTGACTTCTGTATGCAGGCGGGGACCAAGCTACTGGTCGTCCCCGAGAGGGCGGAGAAGAGCTTTCGCAAGGGGCTGCGCAAACTTGGCTATGTGTTCCCGGCAGGCTAAAGAAAATGCATCAAAAAGAACGAAACGCGCCGATCTTGGGCGCATCCGCGAATACCCGGCTGATCGAGACCTACCAACGTTATGCCCAAGACCAGCGCGCCATCCTGCAGGTATTGTCGGTGGTCTATCAGCCGATCAATCAGACTAGCCTGCAGGCGATCCTAGACGGTCTCGGTTGGCGTACCACTGATGGAAAACGCCTGGCTGGGATCATGGCTAAGCCCTTACGGGAGCAGTTTCTTGCTGACGGCCTGGTAAGCCATGAAAAAAACCTTCTGCAGTGCCATCCGGATATCGTGGAGGTGCTGAGCCGCACAGCGGCGGCGGCCGGCATTTTCGAACAGATCGCCAAGGCGGCCGACGCCGTCGTGCCCATCAAGGACTATTACAGTCAGTATGACCGGGATAGCGTATGGGCAAGGATACGCAAGCTGCGCATGGCCCTGTACCGCGGTAAAGACCACCTGCTCCTGAAACAGCTCATGCTTGACGCTACGCCATTCCGGCTGAAGGATTCTGATTTAACCAAGAGCCTGGCACGGATCTGTACCCATCCCTTCGACCGCCAGTGGTTCGACGGACTCCCGCCTGCCTTACGCTTTCAGGTCCTGGCCATTTCGCTTAACGAAACCGCCGCCTATCTGCATGATTCGCAGGATGCCTGGCGCTTGATGACGGATGACTTCGGTGCCCAGCCTCCACACTCCGAGGTGGCCTTTTACCTGGCCGAGCAATGGCTCTATCGGGGCCAACCCGGCAAGGCCGAGGCCCTGCTGCCTAGCGATGGCTCCTTGCGCAGTCTTTCGCTGCTGGGTTGGGCGCGATTCATCCAAGGTCAGCATGCAGAGGCCGTGCAACATTTCGAGGCCGCGCTCAAGGCGGAAAAAAGGCAGACCCGGAAGCGCAACATCCATATCACCGGCCTGCCCGGTGTCTGTTTCGTACTGGCCTTGCAGCGTAGCGATGACCCGTCCCATCGCGAGCTGGTGCAAAAACAGTTGCTCATTGCAGCAAAAGCGACTGAGAATGATTATTTCGATCCGGTTTTCCGCCTGTTGGGCGAACTACTGTCGATCCTGGCGGGCGAGATGAAGACCGCACAGAGCGTCTGGCTGCAGAGAGATTCCCTGGCCATCGAGCCCTGGCTCGATCTGTTCCGCTGTCTGGCCTTGCACTGGTTGGGGGAGAAGCCCCGTCCGAGCCAGCTGGCTCGGCTATTCAAGTATGGCCATGCAGCCCACGAAGCGGGCCTGTCCTGGTATGCCCGTGAGGCCGCCCTGCTGCTCAAGAAAGAGGGAAAACAAGACGCATACGCCAAACTCGCCGAGGCAACGGAAGCGGATGCAGCTTGTCAGCCAATCACGGACCTATTCCAAGCGGAAGCACCCTGGGCGCGGACCTTACGGGCCTTGAAGGGCATGCGTGAAGCAGAGGCGGTCGCCACCACAGCCACCGTCTCGGATCTTCGCATGGTCTGGCGCCTGTATGGCGACGGCTATCATTGCACCCTCGAACCCAGGGAGCAGAAACGGACCAAACGAGGCGACTGGACCAAGGGCCGGGTAGTGTCGCTGGAACGTCTGTATCAACAACAAGATGCGTTCGATTACCTGTCACCACAGGACCGCCGAATCTGCCAGCGGATCGAGGCGGAGACAGTCTATGAATACTTCGGGCGCTACCCGAGGACCGTCTACAGTCTGCATAGCGATCAGGCGTTGCTGGAGGCGATAGGACACCCGTTACTGTTCTGGGCCGATGAACTCGAGCAACCGGTAGAGTTGACTCGGGCCGAGCCGGTATTGGAGGTCCTGCAGCGCAAAGGCAAACTGGAGTTGCGGTTGCAACCCTTCCCGCCTCCCGAGAACAACCTGGTTCTCGAACGTAAAGGGACGAGACGGTTGCGTCTGGTGGCCTTCAGCGCCCACCACCGGCGCATTGCCGACATCCTGGGAGAGAGAGGGATCACTGTCCCTCAGAAGGCCAAGGATCAGGTGTTGGAGAGCGTCGCCGCCATCGCCCCGCTGCTCACCGTCCATTCCGAGATCGGCGCAGCTGGCGGCGCTGAGGCAGACTCAGTAGTGGCGGACGCTACACCCCACATCCAGCTGCGACCGGCTGGTGAGGGACTGGCCCTGGAGTGCTACATACGGCCATTCGGCGAAGCTGGTCCCCTGCTCCGTCCAGGTGAGGGGGCCAAGACCCTGTTCGCCGAGTTCGGTGGCAAACCGGTGCAGACCACCAGGGACATCGAGAAAGAGCTGGCGAACGCCTCGCTGCTGCTGGACCAGTGCTCGGAGCTGGACCCAGGCGCGCAGTGGAACTGGGTGCTGGAAGAACCTGAGACCGCCCTGGATACCCTGCTGCGGATTCAGGAACTGGGTGACAAGGTCACCCTGGAGTGGCCCCAGGGCCGCAAGATCCGCCTGACCCCACCCGTCAATTTGGCGAACATGCGGGTCTCGGTACGCAAACAGCGCGACTGGTTCACCCTGGAAGGCGAACTCGCGCTGAGTAATGAACAGGTTCTCTCGATGAAAGATCTGCTGGAGCTGTTGCGGCACTCCCCCGGCCGCTTCGTACGCCTGGGAGAGCATGAGTTCCTGACTCTGACCAAGCAGCTGCGGCAACGGCTGGAGGCACTCCAGGCCATTAGTGACAAGGGCCTTTTCCATCCATTGGCCAGCCCGGCGTTGGAAGAGATCACCGACGGCATGACGGTCAAGGCCACCAAGGCCTGGCGCGAACAGCTGGCGCGCCTGGCCGAGGCCCGAACACTGCAACCCGAGCCACCCTCGACCCTGCAGGCGCAACTGCGCGACTACCAGTTGGAGGGTTTCCGCTGGCTGGCGCGGCTGGCCCACTGGGGGGCAGGCGCCTGCCTGGCGGATGACATGGGGCTGGGCAAGACCGTTCAGGCACTGGCACTGCTACTGACCCGCGCCCCCGCGGGCCCCTCTCTGGTGCTGGCCCCCACCTCGGTCTGCACCAACTGGCTGGAGGAGGCCACCCGCTTCGCACCCACCCTCAAGGCTCAACGCTTCGGCCCGGGCGACCGCCAACAGATGCTCGACCAAGCTGGCCCTTTCGACCTGATCGTCTGCAGCTACGGCTTGCTGCAAACCGAATCCAAGCGGCTGGCCGGCCTGACTTGGACCAGCATCGTCACCGACGAGGCTCAGGCGATCAAGAATCCCCAGACCAAACGCTCCAAGGCCGCCATGGCCTTGCATGGGGATTTCCGCATGATCACCACCGGCACCCCGATCGAGAACCACCTGGGTGAGCTGTGGAACCTGCTTCACTTCATCAATCCCGGCCTGCTCGGCTCGCTGGATCGTTTCAATCAGCGCTTCGCGTCGCCCATTGAGCAGCAGGGGGATCGCGCCGCCAGCCAGCGTTTGAGGCAGCTGATCCGACCCTTCATCCTACGCCGGCTCAAGAGCGACGTGCTTAGCGAGCTGCCCCCACGCACTGAGATCACCCTGCATGTGGAGCTGAGCGACGAAGAGACCGCCCTCTACGAGGCCATGCGCCAACAAGCCATCGAAAAGATCCAGGAGGGCTCCCTGCCCCCGGGCCAGCGCCGGGTGCAGATCCTGGCCGAGATCATGCGTCTGCGCCGGGCCTGCTGCAATCCCAGACTGGTGATGCCCGATTCTCCCATCGAGAGCGCCAAGCTGCGGACCTTCGGCGCGATCGTCGATGAGCTGTTGGAAAACCGCCACAAGGCATTGGTATTCAGCCAGTTCGTTGGCCATCTGGCACTGATCCGCGAGCACCTGGACGCCCGGGGGATCGCCTACCAATACCTGGACGGTGCCACACCAATAAAAAAGCGTACAGCGGCGGTGGACGCATTCCAGGCCGGCGAGGGCGAGCTGTTTCTGATCAGCTTGAAGGCGGGCGGCTCAGGCCTCAATCTCACCGCCGCCGACTATGTGATCCACATGGACCCCTGGTGGAACCCAGCCGTCGAGGACCAGGCCTCCGATCGCGTCCACCGCATCGGTCAGCAACGCCCCGTCACCATTTACCGGCTGGTGGCTCGCAACACCATTGAAGACAAGATCGTACAGCTGCATGAACACAAACGTGGACTCGCCGACGATCTCCTGGAAGGCAGTGACGTGAGCGGCAAGATGTCGCTGGATGAAATGATCAGCATGATACGGGAAGGGGAATCGGAGTAGACAGCTGCGCCGGAACCCGCCGTGCAAGACAACATTGGGGCTGAGCTGTCTAACCAATCACCGCCGCAAGACATCTCATATGCACCTCAAAGAATAGTGGAAAACTGCCACTACTCCTCCAGAATCTCTATCTCCTCCACTTCCTTCTTGCGGACTTCAAAAGGATTCTCTTCACGAAAGGTTGCTATCGCCATGGCGATAGAGAGCAGGATTATGGCGTTGAAAAAGACCGGGATAATAATAAATGCGTAGCCCAAGGCATGCACATTGGCACCACCGACCACTGCTGTTATGGCGGTTGCGCCACCCGGTGGATGCATGCATCGCAGGTAGTGCATCAACAGCATTGAAAAGGGAATGGAGAGGGATGATGCGACGAGTTCATTTGGCACAAAAAGATAACAGGAGACGCCAACGAACGCAGAGACCAGATGACCACCCACCAGATTCCAGGGTTGGGACACCGGACTGAATGGAAGCGAAAAAATGAGTATGGCTGAGGCCCCGGTGGATGCCAGGATAAGCGGCATATCCTCCGCCTGCAGGATCGTATTGCTGAAGAAAGATGCGATCAAGGTAGCGATAAAAGCCCCCACGATCGATATGATGAACTCCTTTTCACTCATAACCCGTTTGAGGCTTATGATTCTTCTAAGCATGGACCAAATACCGCTGGATAATTAATTGAATGAATCCGCACCACCTCAGTGCATAACGATTCACTACAGCATCATACTTACCTCCATTCAACTCCTTCTCCCATTTGGTCTGAGATAAACCGGTACTTTTAAAAAATCTTTAACACTAGTGCTCCGTCAAGGTTGTATTGATGAGTCCAGTTGATCTGTCAGCGTTCATGGCAAGGCACGCCTCGCCGCTAATGGCCATAGTCCTTTGCAAGAGGCGTAACGCAGCCATGGGCGCTGACAGACCAACCCTTCGGGCGCTACTGTGGTGTCCCGCCACTGCGTGGCCTACACGGACGTAGGTCAGGGGCGTGAGCAGGAGCGGAAGCTTTGCAGCACTTGACAAGGACCAGGCCATTGCCTGCGTGCTGCGCCTTGTTGCGAAACACCACAGTAACGCTGAATCCATCAATACAACCTTGACGGAGCACTTGATGCACGCCGAAGGGCACGAAGCACAGGATGGTGAATATTGTCTCTTCGTGTGCTTCGTGCCCTTCGTTTGTTATTACGTTCTGAATATTAATCGTCTCGAAAGTAATCACATGCAGGTCAACAAGGCACCTCCGCGCCCTTGCGGTAATACCAAGCCCAGGTAGCGAACAGGCAACTCAGGTGGAACACACCAAATACCATCATGGCAAAGTTTGGTTTGCCGAAAATGTCTACCGAAATTGCCAGCGCGATGGGAATAAAAAAGCCACCAAAAGCCGCTATCGAGGCGCTGAAGCCAAGCGCCACGGCCGTTTCGGTTTCGGCCTGATGTTTGGCCTGCGCCTTTCCGGCTTCATCCATACCCTCGGACCAGCGCTTGTGGATAGTATGAAAAATAGTCGGAATCATACGGAATACGGAGCCGTTACCAATACCCGCGGTCAGGAACAGGATCAGAAACAGGGTATAGAAGCCAACTAAGTTTCCGGCATAGGCATCGCCGGGCAGGAATAGCAATACGCTGAACATGGCGGCAGTCATCACTGCAAAGTTCCAGAAAGTGAGGCTGGCGCCGCCTATGCGGTCAGCCAGCCAACCTCCAAGCGGACGGATCAGAGCCCCCAGCAGTGGTCCGGCAAAGGCATACCTGAACATATCGGATTCCGGGAACTGGGTGGCCAACAACATGGGGAATCCGACCGCAAAGCCGATAAAGGAGCCAAAGGTTCCCGCATAGAGCCAGCTTCCCAACCAGGCATGCTTGCGGTGAAAAACGGTCGCCTCTTCAGCAAAAGAGGCCTGGACGTGGCGGATGTTATTCATCCCGAACCAGACGCCGAGGGTGGATAAGAGGATGAAGGGTACCCAGATGTAGCTGGCGTTCTGTAGCCAGACCATTGTCTCAGCACCATTTGCCACCAGGGTCTGGGGCTGACCGCCATAAAAGAAGAGCGCGCCGCCATAGATGACAACCGGAGTCACAGCCTGGACCAGGGCCACACCCAGATTACCGACGCCTGCATTCAGACCCAGGGCGGTTCCCTGCATCCGCTTGGGGAAGAAGTAACTGATATTGGCCATGCTCGACGAAAAGTTACCACCGCCGAAACCACACATCAGGGCGATCACCACAAATACCGCATATTGAGTGTCGGGATTCTGCACCGCGAGACTCATCCACAGGGTTGGGAGGAGTAGTGATGCGGTGCTGAACACCGTCCAGTTACGCCCACCGAAGATGGGCACCACAAAAGAATAGAGCAGACGCAGGATCGCACCTGACAGCCCTGGCAGCGCGGCCAGCCAGAACAACTCGCTGGTGGTGAACTCGAAGCCAACCTTCGGCAACTCCACCACCACCACACTCCAGACCACCCAGACCGCGAAGGAGAGCAGCAACGCCGGCATCGAGATCCATAGATTGCGATTGGCAATGGCGCGACCGGTGGACTTCCAGAACTCAGCATCCTCCGGACGCCAGTCGGTAAGCCAGACCCTCCGGCCCGGGTGGACATCCACCAGACCGTCACGAACCAACTCGTCGCGCAGTCCTTCATGTTCCTGCAGGATGGCTTCGCGTTCACCTTTGGCCGCCGCCCAGGTCCAGATCATGACCCCCGCCAGGATGATATACATCAACATGAAGCAGCTGCTGCGCACACCGATCGCATCCGCGGCGATACCGAACATGATGGGCATGGTAAAACCACCCAGACCACCGATAACACCCACCATGCCACCCACCGAGCCCATGTTCGAGGAATAGTAATCGGCCAGACTGCGGTAGACGCTGGCCTTGCCTATGCCCTGGGCGATACCGACGAAGAAGATCAGCACGGTGAACATCACGAGGCCGACCCCGATGCTCACCGAGACATCTCCCTCGATGCCGTGAATAGTGAGCGTGGTGGGTGGGTAGGAGACGATGAACAGGCAGACGATACTCACCCAGAACACCCACCAGGTCACCTTGCTCCCGCCCCACTTGTCCGACATCCAGCCACCCAGGGCGCGGATCAGCCCGGAGGGCAGGGTAAAGAACATGGTGATGAAGGCAGCCTCTTTCAGACTGAGCCCATACTCACCGACGTAGTATTTTGGCAGCCACAGGGCCAAAGCAACAAAGCCGCCGAAGACAAAGTAGTACGCCAATCCGAATCGCCACACCCGAGCCTCCGTGAGTGGCGCCAGTTGTTCGGCCAGTGAGATGTGAATCTTGTTTTTCTTGCGTTCTTCATGCAGGGGATCGGGATAGGTCGTGAACCAGAACAGGACGGCCATGATTAGCATGGCGTAGGAATAGACTTCCGGCACCGCACGCCAGCCCGCGGCCACAATGATAAGAGGCGCCACCAGATTGGTCACCGCCGCCCCGGCATTGCCGGCGCCGAAGATCCCCATGGCTGTACCCTGGCGCTCCTTGGGAAACCAAGCGGAGGTATAGGCGATACCGATGGCGAAAGAGCCACCCGCGAGACCCACGAACAGACCAATCACCAGGTATTGCCAATACTCCGTGGCAAATGACAGTCCGTAGGTGGGAATGGCTACCAGCAACATCTGGATAAAAAAGACAATGCGCCCACCGAAGCGGTCGGTCATCAATCCCAGGGGTAATCGCACCAGGGACCCGGTCAGGATCGGCGTCGCCACCAGCAGACCGAACTCGGTCTCGCTGAGGCTCAGCTCCTGCTTGATCTTGATACCGATAACGGAAAACATGGTCCAGACCGCAAAATTCACCGCAAACGCAACGGTGTTCATGGTCAAGACAGAGATTTGTTTATATTTGTGAGTGGCCATCTCGGAGCTCCATACTATACATTACTTGAACCCTGCCTCTGTTTCCCCGCGAAGGTCGAATCCAGAGGAAATGGAAGGTTAATGCTAAGGTAATACCGGGCGGCCCAAGTTGACCCAAATCAAACGCTAACCAATTGAATTAATTGAATTAGATTAGCAAAGTACCACTTTTGGAGTAGCGCCAACCTCTTAGTGGCAGTCACACTAAGTCCCTCTACCAACTGAAAAATATCCACCTGTGGAAATCTGCCGGGTCGCTGTACGCTCTTTTTACTCTGTTACGGGCTACCCACAAAGAGTTGAGGGCTTTGCGCTCGATTCAGCAAGATTGCAACTGACGATTTGAGTAATGTAGTAAACCTAGTAAAACAGTCTACTATTTAATAAGAAAAAATGTTCTCACACGGAGACACGGAGAAAAAGAGATGAATGAGCTGGCAACTGCTCCTCGATAGCGGCTCCTGCGTTATTCTACTTATGGGCTTCCTGCCCTAATGCGTTGCTACTTGCACTACCTACATCCTCCATGCAGGTAAATGATCTCTTCATTCTTCTCTGTGTCTCCGTGCCTCCGTGTGAGGCAATTCTTTCGTGTCAAGGTATGGACTATAACGACTCATGACTCGACGGTCTGAGGCTCAGCCTCGCTGGTTATCTGGACAGACGCCCACATCTGTTGTGCCGAGATTACACATGAAGACGCGTTGATTCATAGAAAACCCAGCAAAACAGTCTACTATTAAACGAGACATCAACAACCCTTCGGAGGTGTAACATGGGCAAACAGGTACAGGTTAGTCTGGATCAAGCGGTATATGACCGTTTGCTGGAATTAAAGGTACCACCTTTCAGTGATATCAACGCGGTTGTTGAACAACTGCTTTATCGCAGCGGGCGCAAGAGCCGTGAGGCGGCACAGGTGGAGGACGATCGTCACTACAGTTTTGAAGAGGAACTGCAAAGAGACAGGGATGGTGTTTACGCCGGTTCCGGCATCTCAAGTTAAATCCACGCACAGGGGACAAGCCAAGTCTAAGGGGGTGTATTCTGCCTATGCTGGCTTGTTCCCGTACATCAGTTCGGGCCCTTAACCGGCACCCCCTGTAGACGCGCCTCCTCCTGCTCGCGGGCATAGATATCAGCCATCTCCTGAACCACTCCAGTAACCAACTCATCTTCGATCGCCTCTCGCACATCGACGATAACCAAATCGACATTCAGACGCTGCCCAGCCAATGGATGGTTGTCGTCAACCGTGATTTCATCCTGATTCACCTCGACCAGGGTCACCAGCCGCTGGTGTCCAGTCCTGCCGCTGGTAAACGTCATCCCCACCCTCAATTCCTCATGCTGGACGAATCGGTCGCGTGATATCACCCGCATCAGGTCGTCGTCACGTTCACCATAGGCCTGCTCGGGCTCCAGGGTGAAGGTGAGCCGCTCCCCCACCGCATGCCCCTCAAGCTTCTCCTCGATGGCAGGCAACACCTTGGCACGGCCCTGGATGAAGGAGAGGGGCTCAGCATGGTCACTACTGTCAATGAGGTTGCCTGCCTGATCCACCATCCGGTATTCGATGGTAACCACCTTGTCTTTGGTTATCCGCATGCTCAATGCTCGCCTTTGGTTCTGCGAATACCCGCCAACCGATTGCCCTGCTTCTGCGGTCCACCCTTCGGGAAGAGATCATGCAGATAGTGATTGTTACCGCGTTCAGGACCCCAGGCATCCTTGAAGTGTTTGATCATGTCGCGCACCTGAGCCTGGACCCGATGCTCTTCGTAGTAATTGCGGATAAAGTGGATCACATCCCAGTGCTCCTCGGTGAGCGCCAAACCCTCCCTTGCGGCCAGGGCGTTGACAAAACCGACCGACCACTCATCCATATCCTGGATATAACCCTCCTGGTCGGTGGCCACCCGGTTTCCATCCACATCCAGATATTCGATTCGGGTAGCGTAGGGATTTGTACTCATGAATACTGCCTCTCGAAACATGGCGGGAGCTATCCGCTCCCGCACTGTGGACCATTAAAACTCAGTTCATCCTGATCCGTTTGACGCGCACGATCTGATAGGCGCGGCCGAGATAGGTCAAAGGGACGCTCCAGATATGCACCAGTCGGGTGAATGGGAAGATCAGAAACACCGTCATGCCGAAGAAGATATGGATCTTGAAGATCGGCGAGACCTCTTTGATCAGACTCGGATCCACACTCAGGGTAGCCACGCTCTTGACCCACTCGGTCAACAGGATCATCCCCGACACATCCCCATGGGCGGCATGGCCCGTGGAGACCAGCAGGGTGCTCAGGCCCAGGGTCACGGTGACCAGCAGCCAACCGATGACGAAGGTATCACGGGTGCGGCTGACCGCCTTGATGCGGGGATTGGTGATACGGCGCAGGAACAGCATGGCCGCACCGATCAGGCACATGATACCGAACAGACCGCCGGCGTAGATGGCCATGTACTGGTGTCCCACATCGGAGATCCCCAGCGCCAGGAACCAGCCATGCGGTACCAGCATGCCGGCCGCATGGCCGAAGAAGATACCCAGGATGCCGACATGAAACAGGTTGCTGGCCAGTCGCATGTTCTTGTTGCTGAGCAACTGGCTGGAATCGGCCTTCCAGGTGTACTGCTCGCGATCGAAACGGATCCAGCTTCCGAGCAGAAAGATGGTGCCCGCCAGATAGGGGTAGGCGCCGAATATAAAGTCATGTAGTGTCATCATTTCAATTCTCTCCAGTCTAATTGGTGCGCGAAGCGCCTCCAACACGCCCTCTCCCCCTGGGAGAGGATGGGGTGAGGGTTAGGCCGCCTGGGCCAGACTGCCGCGGTTTTCGACGATACGGAGCAGCCGCGCATAGGGACTCTCCTTCTTCTCCAGGTTCTCCGCCAGCACCTTCAGCACCTTGGCGGCGTCCCCCAGAAAGACCCGCGCCTGCATCTCGTCCAGGGTGGAGACGAACTCCAGGATCAGTGGCAGATAGTCGGGGATCTCACCCTTCTCCAGCTCCAGCCCCATGCCCTTGTAATGCTCCGACAGGTCGATCAGGGCCGGTCCACGTCCTCGATCGTCACCGAACAGATGGTGGGTCAGGTGCAGATCGTGCTCCGGGGTCATATCGAAGGTCTGCACATAATCCGCCTGCAGCCCGGTCAGATCGTGTAACTGCATCCAGGATATGAGCTGCATCAGGGCATCACGCTCCTGCTCGCTGACGGCCGGATCCTGTTTCAGCAGCTTGATGATCTCAGGCAGGCCAGCCATCAACTCCTCATCCGGATAGTCGAGCAGCCGCGCCAATATAGTGTAGATAGGCATGATTTTTCTCCTGCTTAGTCTTTCTTGCGCGGCATGACGCCCTGCGGGGTATAGGTGCGCTTGCGTGGCGTCGGAAACAGGCTGAAGCCCTGGCCAGCGTCACTGCCCTGGGAACTGGTGTTGCCGGGACCGAAGCCGTTCTGACCCTGGAAGGCGTAAGGATCCTCCTGGGCCATCTCTTCGTGGGAGGTGGGAATCACGAAACGATCCTCGTAGTTGGCAATCCCGAGCAGCTGGTACATCGCCTCGGCCTGCGCCTCGCTGAGTCCGGCCGCATCCAGGGCCGCCGTATTCGGCTTGCCGTCCAGCGCCTTGGAGCGCTGATTGCTGCGCATCGCCATCATCCGGTTGAGGGCGCTGATGATCGGCGCCTCATCACCCGCGGTCAGCAGGTTGGCCAGATAGCGCGCGGGGAAGCGTAGCGCCTCGGCCTTGGGCATCACACCATCCGCCTCGGTGGGCAGATTGCCCTGGTCGATCTGGCTCTGCACCGGTGACAGCGGGGGGACATACCACATCATGGGCAGGGTGCGGAATTCCGGATGGATCGGGAAGGCAATCTTCCACTCCATCGCCATCTTGTAGACCGGCGAGTTCTGAGCCGCGTCGAGCCAGCCCTGCGGAACCCCGTCTTCCAGCGCCTGTTCGATCACCTTGGGATCGTTGGGATCGAGGAAGATGTCCAACTGGGACTGATAGAGACCCTTTTCGTTATCGGTGCCGGCGGCGTCACTGATCTTGTCTGCATCGTAAAGCACCACACCGATATAACGGATACGTCCGACACAGGATTCGGCGCAGGCGGTGGGTATCCCCGATTCGATGCGCGGGTAGCAGAGGATGCACTTCTCCGATTTGCCGGATTCCCAGTTGTAGTAGATCTTCTTGTAGGGGCAGGCGCTGACACACATGCGCCAGCCACGGCAGCGGTCCTGATCGATGAGCACCGCGCCGTCCTCGTCGCGTTTATAGATGGCGCCAGACGGGCAGCTCGCCACGCAGGCGGGATTCAGGCAGTGGTTGCACAGGCGCGGCAGGTACATGTGGAAGGTCTTTTCAAAGTCCTTGTACATCTGTTTCTGGATACCTTCGAAATTCGTATCCTTTGCACGGTCTTCGAAGGCGCCAGCCAGATCGTCTTCCCAGTTCGGCCCCCAATGGATCTTCTCCATCACTTGGCCGGTGATCTGGGACAATGGGCGTGCCGTGGGCGCCGCCTCTGACAGCGGCTTGTTCTGCAGTTTGGCGTATTCGTAGTCGAACGGCTCGTAGTAGTCGTCGATCTCCGGCATATCCGGGTTGGCGAACAGGTTCAACAGTTTGCTGATGCGGCCGCCCGCCTTCAGCTCCAGCTGGCCGTTCTTATTCTCCCAGCCACCGTTCCATTTGTCCTGGTCTTCCCAGTTCTTGGGGAAGCCGATACCCGGCTTGGATTCAACATTGTTGAACCAGGCGTATTCCACGCCCTTACGGTTGGTCCAGATGTTCTTGCAGGTCACTGAACAGGTATGGCAACCGATGCACTTGTCCAGGTTCAGGACCATTGCAATTTGTGCACGTATTTTCATCTTATGTTCCTCAAAATTCTTTCCACCGGGATGCAGGGTGGAGATCGATTCCACCCTGCATCGATATAATCAACTGACTCAGTTATTAATCCCCGGGGGATTGAGCTGGGCTTCACGCTCCGGCGTCAGATCACCTTCCAACCAATTTATGTCGGCGTCTTCGATCTTGTGAATGATGACGTTCTCGTCACGCTGACTTCCCACCGCGCCGTAGTAGTTGAAGGCGTACGACAGCTGGGCGTAGCCGCCGATCAGATTGGTCGGCTTCATGATCACCTTGGTCACGCTGTTGAGAATGCCGCCACGCTTGCCGGTGGTATTGGAACCCGGCGTGTTCACGTTCTTCTCCTGCGCGTGGTACATGATCGCCATGCCTTCCGGTACACGCTGGCTGATCACCGCACGGGCCACGGTGGCGCCGTTGGCATTGACCGCTTCGACCCAATCGTTGTCCTTGATGCCGATACTCTTGGCCTCATTCTCGTTCAGCCAGAAGTAGGGACCACCGCGGAACAGGGTCAGCATGCGCAGATTGTCCTGGTAGGTGGAGTGGATGCCCCACTTGGAGTGCGGGGTGATCCAGTTCAGGGTCAGGGTCTTCTTATCCTTCAGCTTGTCGGCCAGCTCTTTTGGCAGATTCTTGTGCGCCCCCAGATCCTGCGGCGGACGGTAGCAGCAGAGTCCTTCACCGAAATCAAGCATCCACTCGTGATCCAGATAGAATGAAGCGCGGCCGGTCAGGGTTCGCCATGGAATGTGTTCATGGACATTGGTGTAGCAGGCGTTGTAGCTCACCGTTTCCGATTCGATACCCGACCAGGTGGGCGCGGTGATGATCTTGCGCGGCTGGGCGACGATATCGTGGTAACGGATCTTCTCCTCATGCCGCCCGGCATAGAGGTGGCTGTGGTCGATACCCGTCTTCTTACTCAGTGCGGCCCAGGACTTGTGCGCCACCTCGCCGTTGGTCTCGGGGGCCATCTGCAACACGGTGTCGCAAACGGCCACGTCGTCCACCAGCGACGGACGCCCCTTGGAGACGCCCTCCTCGGTGATCGCACCGTTGAGTTCGCACAGCTGCTCGATCTCCAGGTCGGTGTTCCAATCTATACCCTTGATGTTATTGCCCAACTTGTTCATCAGGGGACCGACCGAGGTGAACTTCTTATAGGTGTTGGGGAAGTCACGCTCCACCACCTTGAATAGCGGCGCGGTCTTGCCCGGAATCAGGTCACATTCGCCCTTCTTCCAGTCCTTGACCTCACCAAAGGGCTGTGCCAGCGCCATGGGCGTGTCGTGCTGCATCGGCAGCGAGACCAGGTCTTTCTGAGTACCCAGATGGGTTTCCGCCAGTTCAGAGAATTTCTTCGCGATGGTCTGGAAGATCTGCCAGTCAGACCGGGATTCGAAGGCGGGATCCACCGCCTTGCCCAGCGGATGCACGAAGGGGTGCATGTCGGTGGTGTTCAGATCGGCCTTCTCGTACCAGGTCGCCGTCGGCAGGATGATGTCCGAGTAGGCGCCGGTGGAGTTGAGGCGGAAGTTAATGTCCACCATCAGGTCCAGCTTGCCCACCGGGGACTTCTCGCGCCACTTGATCTCCTTGGAACGCTGACCCTCGAGACCTTCCTGCATGACGCCATTCTGGGCGCCGACCAGGTGCTTGAGGAAGTACTCGTGGCCCTTGGCGGAACAACCCAGCAGATTGGCGCGCCAGACGAACAGGTTGCGCGGATGATTCTCCTCCGCATCTATGTCCTCACTGGCAAAGGCGGTATCTCCGCTCTTCAACTGCTCGACCAGATACTTGGACACACCCGCCTCGTCGGTCGCACCAGCGGCCTCGGCATCCTTGACGATGTCGAGCGGATTCTTATTGAAGTGTGGCGCGGACGGCCCCCAACCCAGACGCTGAGAGACCACGTTGTAGTCGGCGATCTGATAGCCCCGGTACTTGGCCTGGGCGGTGGAGCCCAGCACGTCATCGGCCTCAACCTTCTCATAGCGCCACTGGTCGGTATGGAAATACCAGTAAGTGGTGGAGGCCATGTGGCGTGGCGGACGGTGCCAGTCCAGGGCAAAGGCGATAGGCGCCCAGCCTGCCTGGGGACGCAGTTTCTCCTGTCCCACATAGTGCGCCCAGCCACCGCCGGACTGGCCGACGCAGCCACAGAAATGCAGCAGGTTCATGATGCTGCGGTAGCTCAAGTCGTTGTGATACCAGTGGTTTATCGCGGCGCCCATGATGACCATCGACTTACCGTGGGTCTTGGAGGCGTTTTCGGCGAATTCACGACCGGTACGCTCCAGATCGGCGCGCTTAATGCCGGTGACCTTCTCGCCCCAGGCCGGGGTGTAAGGTACGCTATCATCCTCGTAGGAGGTCGCCAGGTTATCGCCCAGGCCACGGTCTATACCGTACTGGGCCACCTGCAGATCAAACACGGAGCAAACCAGTGCGCCTTCGCCGGAGGCCAGCTTCAGCTTGCGCACCGGGATGTTGCGCGTGAGGGTGTCGTCCTCGCCAGGGGTGAAATGGGGGAAATCGACCGCCACCACTTGGTCCTTGCCGTCGATGCAGCTCAGCTCCGCTTCGATCTCGGACTGGTCCGCGCCGCTCTTCTCCAACAGGTTCCACTTGCCATTTTCGCCCCAGCGAAAGCCGACGGAGCCGTTGGGCGCTACGAATGCCTTGCTCTTGGCGTCATAGACAATCGTCTTCCACTCCGGATTGTTCTCCTCACCCAGGTTCTTGGCAAAGTCGGAGGCGCGCAGGAAGCGGCCGGAGACATAGCGATCACCGTCCTTGCGCAATATCAGCTGCATCGGCAGGTCGGTGTATTTGCGCACGTATTCGGTGAAGTAGGGATCCTGCTTATTGATATGGAACTCTTTGATCGCCACATGCCCCATGGCCATGAAGGCAGCGGCGTCGGTGCCCTGTTTGACCGGCATCCACAGATCGGCGAACTTCACATACTCGGCGTAGTCCGGCGCCATGGAGACCACCTTGGTACCGTTGTAACGGGACTCGATGGCGAAATGGGCATCCGGGGTGCGGGTCATGGGCAGATTGGCGCCGGTGATAATCAGATATTTCGAGTTATACCAGTCGGCCGCTTCCGGCACGTCGGTCTGCTCGCCCCAGACCTGGGGAGAGGCGGCCGGCAGGTCGCAGTACCAGTCGTAGAAGGAGCCGCAAGCGGCACCGATCAGAGAGAGATAGCGCGAACCGGCGGCATAGCTGATCATCGACATCGCGGGGATCGGCGAGAAGCCATAGATCCGGTCCGGCCCCCACTTCTTGATGGTGTAGACATTGGCGGCGGCGGTTATCTCGACCACCTCATCCCAGCTGCTGCGAACAAACCCACCCAGCCCACGAACCGCCGTGTATTTCTTGCGTTTGGCCGGGTCGGCTTGAATCGCTTCCCAGGCATCCACCGGGTCTTTGCCGCTCTTACGTTCAGCACGATAGAGATCGAGCAGTCGTCCGCGGATCAAAGGATACTTGATACGGTGGGGGCTATAGAGATACCAGGAGAACGATGCGCCACGCTGACAGCCGCGTGGCTCATGGTTCGGCATGTCCGGGCGGGTGCGCGGATAGTCGGTCTGCTGCATCTCGTAGGCGACCAGGCCGTTCTTGACATAGATCTTCCAGGAGCAGCCACCGGTGCAGTTCACCCCATGGGTGGAACGCACCACCTTGTCGTGGCGCCAGCGGTTGCGGTAGGTATCCTCCCACTGCCGGTCTTCTTCGGTGACGATGCCGTGACCCTTGGAAAAGGTCCCCTGGATCTTCTTGAAATACCTGAGTCTGTCTAACAAATGGCTCATCTGTTTTCTCCTGGGAGCAAGCTGTATCAATCAACCCAGCCCCACTTTTATAAGGTCGGATGAATCTGCCAAGGCCGGGGTTCATGGTGGTGACCTTGTCCATTCCCGCAGATCCATCCGGTAGCTGTTTTCGGTTACTTCGTGTTACGCGTTTTTGAACTCCGCCTTGGGGCCAAGGTAATACCACCAGTTCAGCAGCAGACAGACTAGATAGAACACCGCAAAACCGTAGAGTGCGTACTCCGGGGTCGCCGCCTTGATCTGCTCGCCAAATATCTTGGGGATAAGGAAGGCGCCATAGGCGGCCACCGCCGAGGTCCAACCCAGTGCCGGTCCCGCCTGCTCCTTTGGAAACACCATGGCGATGGTGCGGAAGGTCGAGCCGTTACCTATGCCAGTAGCGGCGAACAGCACCAGGAAGAGCAGGAAGAAGGGCAGGAAAAACTCTTCCGGCGTGGCCGAGACATAGGCCTGCTTCAGGTAGTAGGCCACGCCCAGGGCGGAACCAATCATCACGATGGCAACGATCTGGGTCACCTTGGCGCCACCCACCTTGTCGGAGATCCAACCACCGATGGGACGGATCAGCGCACCGATAAAGGGACCCATCCAGGCATACATCAGCGCCGAGGGGCCGTTGGGGTTGGCCAGGTCGTGTGTCAACACCCCGTCCACCAGCAGATGCTGGTAACCGAACACCACCTTGATCGCGAGGGCGAAGCCGGCGGAGTAGCCGATGAAGCTGCCGAAGGTCATGGTGTAGATGATGCTCATGATCCAGGTGTGCTTGTTGTTGAAGATCTTGAACTGACGCTGCAGATTGGGCTTGATATCGCCCGGAATCATCTTCATCAGCATCACGGTGGTGATCAGGATGCCGGCGATCACCGGCCACTTGGCCCAGCCGGGCGCACCCAGACCGGTGGGAGCGGGCAGGATGATGTAGAGACCGATCGCGGCGGTAAAAAAACCGATCAGCAGCATGCCGGCTATCTTACCCATGGCGCCGATGGGCGTGCCGATATGCGGCGAGACCTCATTGGTGCGGAGATTATTCATACCGAACCAGCTGGCTAAGGCCAGGGGAATCAACAGCAACAGCCAGACGAAGCCGGCATTGTGGATGTAGGTCTCGGAGCCAACAGGAATCTTGCCGATCAGGGTGCCTGAGGTATTCTCCAGGATCATCGGCTCGCCGCCGAAGATGCCGAAGGTCATCACCAGGGGCACCACGATCTGCATGGTGGTCACACCGGCATTACCCAGTCCTGCGTTCAGCCCCAGCGCCAGACCCTGCATCCGTTTCGGAAAGAAGAAACTGATGTTGGACATGGAGGAGGCGAAGTTGCCGCCGCCGAAGCCGGACAGGAAGGCCAGGATCTGGAAGGTCCAGAGCGGCGTGTTCTGGTCCTGCAGGGCGAAACCGGTGCCGATGGCCGGGATCATCAGCAGTGCGGTGGTGAAGAAGATGGTATTTCTGCCACCCGCGATACGAATGAAAAAACTCGATGGAATGCGCAGGGTGGCGCCGGTCAGACCGGCGATGGCGGCCAGGGTGAAGAGCTCCGCCTTTTCGAAAGGGAAGCCGAGATTGAGCATCTGCACGGTGATGATGCCCCAGTAGAGCCACACCGCAAAGCCGCATAGCAGGCTGGGGATGGAGATCCACAGGTTACGGTTGGCTATGCTTTTGCCCGTGGATTCCCAGAACTGGGGGTCCTCGGTATTCCAGGTTTTGATATCAGCCATTGTTTACTCCTACTTTAGTTATCGACGCACAGGGTTTAGCGCGACCTACTCCAGAACATCAGTGGGCTTGTCAGTCAGCTGATGCGCACGGATTTTTGCTGCCTCCGCCAGGGCCGCCTTGCGGGCGGTCGAGTACTTCTCGATCAGTTCCTCGAGCAAGTGAGCCTGCTCCACGGCAGCACGGGCAGACGCATACTCATCGGTACTTTCATGGGACTTGGCATAGACACTCAAGGCATGTTCTTTGGCTGCCGTGACCTCTTCACGCTGTTTGTCACGGGCAAAGGTGTAGTGCATCCAGATCAGAGAGACGCAGGTCGCACCATACAGCAGCATGAAGACCACGCTGTTGACCTGGGTGAGATCGATCAGGACGCCGAACATGATCGGCAGCAGGAAGCCACCCATGCCGCCGGCCAGACCCACGATGCCGGAGGCGACACCGATGTTGTCCGGGTACTCATCAGAGAGAAACTTGAACACCGAGGCCTTACCGAAACCCCAGGCGATGCCGACCACGAACAACAGGGCGGTGAAGGCCCAGACATTGAGGCCAATATCCAGGGTGACATCGCCAGTGGCTGTCTTGATGATGAGCGCGGTCTGGGGATAAGACATCAGGAACAGGCAAACCCAGGAGATCCACATCACCCACCAGGTCACCTTGTAGGCGCCGAACCTATCGGAGAACCAGCCACCGAGGGCGCGGATCAAGCCGGAGGGCAGTACGAAGACAGCGGCCAGCAGGGCCGCGGTGGTGAGGTCGAAACCGTATTCGGCGATATAGTATTTGGTCATCCACAGGGAGAGTCCCACGAAACCACCGAACACCAGGGAGTAGTACTGCATATACTTCCAGATGCGTGGATCCTTGAGCAGGGCCAGCTGATCAGCCAGGGTCACATGGGCTCCTACCTTGTGTTCCGGATCCTCGTAGGTAAACATCCAGAAGGCAACCACCACCACAAACATGGCAATGGCGTAGACGTGCGGCACCGTCTCCCAGCCGTAGGCCACCACGATGGAGGGTGCGACAAACTTGGTCAGGGCAGCGCCCGCGTTACCGGCGCCGAAGATGCCCATGGCAAAACCCTGCTTCTCCTTGCTGAACCAGCGGGCGGTGTAGGCAATACCCACCGAGAAGGAGGCGCCAGCGATACCGACGAACAGGCCCAGCACCAGGAACTGCCAATACTCGGTCGCGGAACCGATGAACCAGAGTGGTATTATGGTTAAGAGCATGAGGATGAAGTAGACAATGCGTCCACCGTATCTGTCGGTGAGTATGCCTACCGGCAATCGCACTAAGGAACCGGTGAGGATCGGTGTGGCGATCAATAGACCGAATTGGGTTTCATTCAGTTCGAGCAATTCCTTGATCGGGATACCGATGATGGAAAACATCACCCAGACCGCAAAACAGGCGGTAAACGCGAGCGTATTCATGGTGAGAACAGAGAGTTGCATTGTTCTCTGGGTCGCCATTGCTAAATCCTCCACTGCTAGAATTCGCCGTCGAACATAAAGCAACGGACTGGCCCCGGCTATTGATCGAGATCAATTGCTATCAGGACAAAAGTCTTCAATACCACTTTGGTGGTATTTCGAGTACCACCTATAACCCTTTGTTAGGTATGTTGATTTTCTATATCTTCCGAACTACTGCTAGAATGATGATAAAGTCATCGGAACAAAAGGAGTACTACCAGAAAGTCAAGGCAAAGGGAGTTACCTCAAACCCTTTAACCTAGAAACGGCAGTTTCTAGGTTTAACCTTTGTTGGAGACGAACCAACACCCACGAGGTCAATCCATGTTCGGATCTCTCAACAATTCTCTCCTGATTCGCGTCGGCCTGGCGATGGGAGCCATCACTGTGCTGGCAATCGCCGGCATGGCCAGCGCCATTTATGTAGCCAGATCCACTCACGGTGAAGCGGGGGCGGTGAATCTGGCGGGCAGCCTGCGCATGCAGTCCTATCGCATTGCCGCGGCCCTCGAAACCGACACCCAACTCAATCCCTATCCAACTAAAGTGGTGAATGCACTCACGCTGGAGTTTGAACATCGGTTGAGCAGCCCGGCACTGTCAGTCGTGATCTCCAGTTCGAACCGCCGCTCCCTGCAGCGGGCTTATCTGCAGGTCAAACAGCGTTGGAATCAGAGCATGCTTCCCATGATTCAGACCTATCTCCAGCAGATTGTCTCCGCCGTCCCGGAAACCGACCTGAAAGGGACCAGCGCCAGCTTTCACAAGCTGGTGGCCAGCTTCGTTGGCGACATCGACCAGATGGTGCGCCTGCTCGAGGAGGATGCCGAATCCAGCATTCACATGCTGGGCCTGATGCAGGGGGTCAGCCTGATGCTGACCCTGCTGGTGGCGGTTATCACCCTCTATCTGCTCTATACCGATGTACTCAGTCCCCTGCACGATCTGCTCAACTCCGCGGAGCGGGCCGGCCAGGGCGATTTCAGCGTTCGCGTCGGCCAGACAGGTAAAGATGAACTGGGGCGGCTGGGGCAGGCCTTCAACACCATGGCGGCGGATCTCTCGACCATGTATGAGGCATTGGAAGCCAGGGTAATGGAGAAGACCGAGGCGCTCACCCGGCGCAACCGCTCGCTCGAGCTGCTCTACAAGGCATCCCAGCGCCTGACCGAGACCCCGGTATCGGATACCACCTACCAAGAACTGCTGGATGAGATCAGCGGCGTGTTGGGCTGTGAAGCCATCACCCTGTGCCTGAGTGAAGAGAATAGACAGCGTGCCTACGCCGTTGCGGGCATCGGCTCCACGCCCCCCATGTGTCGGGATGAGCGATGCGACATCTGCCTGGGTGATGGCCGGACCCGGGTGCTGTGCCATTCCGACCATGGCGGCAGCGACGACATCCTCTCTATCGCCGTCAAAGATGAGGAAAACAACTATGGTGTGTTACTTGTGACGCATCGGCAGGGAGACATCTTCCAGGCCTGGCAGACCCAGGTGTTGGAGACCCTGGGCAAACATATCGGCATCTCGATCGGGGTCACGCGCCGTGTCACCCAGCGCCGCCGCCTTGCGCTGCTCGACGAACGCAGTGTGATTGCCCGGGAACTGCATGACTCCCTGGCCCAATCCCTCTCCTATCTGAAGATTCAGGTCACCCGCCTCTACCTGCTGAGAGAAATGAATGCCGATGCCAAGCAGATGGATGAGGTCGTGAGCGAGTTAAAAGAGGGGCTGGATGAGGCCTATCGCCAGTTGCGTGAACTGCTTACCACCTTCAGGCTGCAGATGGATGGACGCGGCCTGGCCGCCGCGCTCTCTGAAACCGTGGCTGAGTTCAATACAAGGGGAGAAGTGGAGTTTCTGCTGAACAACCAGCTCAAAGGCACTACCCTGAGTGTCAATGAGGAGATTCATCTGTTACAGATCGCGCGCGAGGCCCTGGCCAATGTCCTGCATCACTCAAGTGCAACCCAGGCGGAGCTCAACATCCAGTCTCTCGACGATGACAGCATCCTGCTCAGTGTGGAAGACAACGGCATCGGAATTCCCTCCAAGGCCGAACGCCTGAACCATTACGGCCTGGCAATCATGCATGAACGCGCCAACTCGCTCAACGCCGAGTTGACCATCGATAACCGCCCGGAAGGCGGAACCCGGTTAAGCCTCAGGTTCAAACCAAACAGTATTACAATCAACCAACCCATTCTTCAGGAACAAATCGTGTCATGAGCAATCCAGAGACCCAACGGGTCGTTGTCATCGATGATCACCCCTTAATACGCAAGGGTCTGCAGCAGCTTGCGGACCTGAGCCCGCACATCGAAATCATCGGTGAAGCGGACAGCGGTGAAGAAGGACTGAGCATGGTCCGGACGCTCAAGCCCGACCTGGTACTGCTGGACCTCAATATGCCTGGCATGAATGGAATTGAAACACTGGCTGCCATCAAACAGGGGGACCAAGATGTCCGGGTGGTCATGCTCACCGTCTCCAATGCAGAGGAGGACGTGGTTGCGGCACTGCATAACGGAGCTGACGGCTATCTACTCAAGGATATGGACCCGGCGGATCTTCTAACAAAGTTTCGGGAAGTGGCGGAGGGAAGAATTGTCATGTCGCCGAGCATCACCCAATGCCTGGCCCGGGCCCTTCAGGCTGAGGGCCTGCGTGGACAACAGCAGGGGGTTGTCGCGGAACTCACTGATCGTGAACGGGAGATTCTGCTCCATCTACGTAACGGCGAGAGCAATAAAGTCATTGCACGCCAGCTCAAGATCGCCGAGGCCACAGTCAAGGTCCATGTCAAACATCTGCTGAAAAAGCTCGGCCTGAAAACCCGAGTGGAGGCCGCGGTGTGGGCGGTTAACAACAAGGATATTCTGTAATAACCAGGCAGTCACTCAGATGCAGATTTCGATGACCGCAGCCTATCGGATATAAGAGAAAGCTTGAACCAATGTTGCGTTCTGGGCAGTGAAACTGTTATGGCAAGAAGATAAATAGATATGCCCAAAATATATGAATATCTTGGAATTCTGATTTTGTTCTATAGCAATGAACATGAGCCTATTCACGTTCATGGAAAACATCAAGGTTAAGAGTCAAAGGCAGAATTCACAATTATTGACGGTAAAGTGGTCGAAATTTCCATTAAAAATGTAAAGGGACGCAAACCCCTACCGTCAAATATATTGAGTGACTTTAGTAAATTTATTAATGCATATTCTGATCAAATAGTACAAAAATGGATAGATTATTTTGTTTTACAAAAGCAAGTTAAATGCGAAAAAGTCGAGAGGAAAGTAAAATGATTGATGAAAACAAAATCGTAAATATTGAAAAAGTAAAGTATCTCGGAGATCATAAACTCAAACTTGCTTTCAATGATGGAGTGGAGCAGATAATAGATTTTGGCCCATTTTTATCAAACTCACTCAATCCATTCATTAATAAGTATCTTGATCTAAAAGAGTTCATGAAGTTTGAACTAGATAATGGTGATTTAGAATGGAATGATTATGATCTTTGCTTTCCTGTCGCTGATCTATACGAAAACAATATAAGGCCATAACAAACGGTTGCGCTCCGACCCACCTAACTTTTGCAGCGTTTCGAGTTCATGGGTTTCAATTGGCTTGGTCATGCTGTCTAGTTCAGCGTGGTTAATCCGGTGGTCGGGTGAACCGAAACGTTAGGCCCTGCAATTACATTGCTGAGGTAGCAATCTATAAATATGTGGATTTAATATGAAATTCGAGTGGGATTCAGAAAAAGAGAAAGTCAATAAACATGGGATAACCTCAGTGCTGACGCACGAATGCATCAGGAAAAACTAATATATGGTCTCCGCCCCAAA
>CBDVCD010000006.1:0-36423 GCA_965372385.1 uncultured Gammaproteobacteria bacterium
AAGGCAAAGGCCAGCATCAGCGAAAGCTTGAGATCCAGGCCGGAAAAGAGCCGCACACCTATCGAGTCCAGAGCAAAGATAATCGCCCCGAAGAGGGCAATGATGATTGAGGTATGCAACGCCGTTACCGACCAGACCTGCGGCCGTATCAACACCTTCAGGTTCAGCTTCAGACCCACGGTGAACAACAGCAGTGTGATACCCAAATCAGCAAGCTTCTGCAACACCTCGCCGCTTGCAATACCCAGGTGATTGAGTACGAAACCGGTTGCCAGAAAACCCACCAATGGCGGCAGGCTAATCAATCTTGCCAGGAAGCCGAGGAAAAAAGCCAGAGTGATCCAGGTAACATCACCCAGCGCTATTGCTACCCATTCAAAATCCATAGACTTTTTACCCTGCCTTATTCAGGTTTGAATTCGCATAATCAAGCCACAGATTGAGAGAGACGATATTTTCTTCTAAAAAACTGGGTCAGGGAGCAATACTTACACCTATTAGAATCAACTGCTCTCTGAGAGCCGTTTTCCCGCAGTCAGATTGTCGGTAGCCTCTTCTACTGAGCCTGCATTCGGGTCGTCGAAGCATGACTGGTCCAGCGCTCCCTCACCCTTGGCAATGATACAGCTGACGGCGCAGTCACCGGTGACGTTGCAGGCGGTACGCAGCATATCGAGCAGGCGGTCGACACCGATGATCAGCGCGATACCCTCTACCGGCAGGCCGACCTGATTAAGCACCATGGTCAGCATCACCAGTCCGACCCCAGGCACCGCGGCGGTGCCGATGGAGGCCAGGGTGGCGGTGAGCACCACCATCAGATACTCGGTCATACCAAGATCCACTGCATAGACGTTAGCGATAAACACCGTCGCCACACCCTGCATCATGGCGGTGCCATCCATATTGAGGGTGGCACCAAGGGGGACGGTGAAGGAGGCGACCGAGTTGTCTACGCCCATTTTAGATTCTACGGTGCGCATGGTGATCGGAATGGTGGCGCCGGAACTGGCGGTGGAGAAGGCAAAGGTGGCTGGATCGCGCATCTTGCGCAGGAAATGCAACGGATTGAGCCCGGCCAAGAGCTTGAGCAGGGTGGGATAGGTGACAAAGGCATGCAGGCCGAGGGCAGCGGTCAGAGTCAGGAAATAGGCCAACAACGGGACGATCAGATCGAGACCCTGGGTGGCGAAGGTACGAGCGATAAGGGCGAATACCCCATAAGGGGCAAGACGCATAATGATCTCGACCATGTGCATGATCACCGTATCCAAGTCGTTGAACAGGTTCAGCACATGCTTGCCGCGCTCACCGGCGAGGGTGATGGCGATGCCGAACAGCAGGGAGAAGACGATGATCTGCAACATGTTGCCCTCGGATAGAGCGGCCACCGGGTTGGTCGGCACCATATTGATGAAGACCTGAGAGAGGGACGGTGCTTCCCTACCCTGAAAGGTTACGTCGGCAGCACCAGCTTCGAAACCCTGGCCTGGCCCGACTGCCGATGCCAAGGTCAGGGCGATGGTAATCGCCACCGCGGTGGTGAACAGATAGAGTAGAATCGCCTTGACGCTCATGCGTCCCAGGGCCGAGAGGTTACCCAGGGAGGAGACGCCACCCACCAGGGAGACGAACACCAGCGGCACCACCAGCATCTTGAGGGAAGCAACGAAGATCGCGCCGACCACGTAGAGCAGGCCATCGATCAGATATTCCTTGAGCAATCCCTCAGCGCCGATCAACAGATTGAGCGCAATGCCCAGCAGGGCGCCACTAGCCATCGCGAGCATGATTCGGCGGGTCATGTTGTGCGTCTTGTGATCGGTCATGGTGATCCTAGGCTTAAATCTATTGGGAGCATTGCAAGGTAACAGAAGGGTGAAGGGGAGTAAAAGTGCCGATGTGTGGCCCTTTCAATCTCACGCTGGGTTAACGACATCCGGTGAATCGTCCTTACCCGATTCATCGAAAACTTCCAGCGCATGGATTTACTTTGGCACTTTTATCTAGCGGTTTACCACTCTTCCAACTTGAGTGCCAAGGTGATGACGTCCGCCCCCCAGGCAGGAGCGGAAACCGCTGTTTTCGGCGATCAGATGTCTAAGGAACGCAATACCAGATCGTACTCGGTCTCTTCGATATCGGCGCGTTTAAACAGGCAGGTTCCTGGATAGGAGGCGGTGGCACTGCCGCAGACGATGCCAAAGCGCAGCATCTCCTCGGTGCTTTGCTGGCGCAGACTTGCCGCGATCATACCGGCCAGCATGGCGTCTCCGCTGCCGACGGTAGAGTAGACCCGGACTCTGGGCGCCGTGCAATGATAACTGCCCTTACTATCCACCAGTACCGCGCCCTCAGTGCCCAATGAGATGCAGACAAACTCGGTGCCGCTGCGCTGAATCTCACGGGCGGCCTGGGCAACCGTTTCGATGCTAACAAGACTTTTCTTGATCAACATTTCCAAGACATAACGGTTGGTGCGCAACAGGAAGGGTTTTGCCTCCAAGGCGCTTTGCAGCACCGCACCGTGGGCATCGAGCGCGACTTTCCCCTGCATGGCGGAGATCCGTTCGATCAGCTCGGCATAGGTCTCTTCCGGGACACCGGGAGGCGTCGATCCGGTCAATACCGCAAAGCCATTGGCACAATTATCCAGAAAACAGTCGGTGATCTGTTCCAACAACGGCTCTGAGATCTCAGGGCCACCGCTGTCCACCTCATACTGGCTTGGCGGTTGCTTTTGCAGCAGGGTCGCATTGATCCGGGTCTCCCCATCCACCTCGATATGGCGGTGGCCGTCACCCAGGGAGTCGCCCAGGAGCCGCAGGAACAACTCGCCGCCTTTGCCACCGATCACACTGCAGCAGCGCACCGGGATCTCCAACTCCGCCAGGCTCCGGGCCACATTAATGCCATTGCCTCCCGGATGGTAGAGGGTTCGGGTGGCGCGTACCTTCTGGTCCGCCAGCAGTTGGGGAATCTCGTAGCTGATATCCACCGCTGGGTTGAGCGCCAACACCGCAACCGGCGTCCTGTTTTCGGCATTTGACATGTCATTCTCCTGGCTCATCTTAATCCACCTTTCATGATGAGACTGCGTCCCGTCATCACGGGCGGTCGGGGCAGGCCGAGCAGATCAAGCACCGTTGGTGCAATGTCGGACAGGCCTCGGCCTATGCGTAAACGAACCGGTCCTTCACCCATGATCAGAAAGGGCACCGGATATTCGGTGTGTTGGGTATGGGGCTCGCCGGTGTTGGGGTCGACCATTTCGTCGCAATTGCCATGATCGGAGGTCAGCAGTATGCGCCAGCCACGTTCCAGGGCCACACGGAATACCCGGTGACTCTGCAGGTCGAGGGTCTCCACGGATTGGATGATGGCCTGCCGGCGCGCGGTATGGCCGACCATATCGCCATTGGCGAGGTTGGTCAGGATGAACGAGTACTGCTCGCTCTCAATCGCATTGATCAACTTGTCCGCCACCCCGGCGGCACTCATCTCCGGCTGTTGATCATAGGTCGCCACCTTGGGTGAAGGCACGATGATCCGGTCTTCACCCGGGTAGGGTGGCTCGCGTCCCCCGTTAAAAAAGTAGGTGACATGCGGGTATTTCTCAGTCTCGGCACAGTGGAGTTGATTCAGACCGACATCGCTGATGATCTCCGCCAACACCTGTTCCGGCACCTGCGGGGAAAACAGCACACCGAAGGGGTAGGTGGCGTCGTACTCAGTCATACAATAGAGCTGCCTGGGTCCCACACCCTCCCGATCGAAGATGTCGAAATCGTTCAGACCGACGGCAGCGGACAGCTGGCGAGCACGGTCGCTGCGGAAATTGAAGAATAGAATGGGCTCATCCTTGGGGATGCCGACGTGGTCGCCGATGACCGTGGGCAGGATGAACTCGTCTCCTTCGCCACGCTCATACGCCTCTTCGATAGCCGCTTTAGCCGAATTGGCCTTCAGTCCCTTGCCGCGGATGATGGTATCCCAGGCACGCTGGGTGCGGTCCCAATTGTTGGCCCGGTCCATGGCACAGTAACGGCCGCTCAGGGTGGCAATCCCTCCTCGGTCGAAGCTTGACAAGGCCTCCTCCAGCGTGGCCAGGTAACTGAGCCCGCCTTTGGGGGAAGTATCTCGCCCATCCGTGATCATATGCACCACTGGCTCGATCTTCGCTTTGCGTAGCAGATCCAGGATTCCGAGAAGATGTTCGATATGCGAGTGGACGCCACCATCCGAGACCATACCCACCAGGTGCAGGCGTGAGGTCCCCTGCAGCATCTCCTGCCAGGCGGGCTGGTCGGCCAGACTGCCGTCATAAATCGCATCGGCGATGCGCACAAGATCCTGTTCCAGGATGCGTCCGGAGCCCAGCGTCAGATGGCCTACCTCGGAGTTGCCGAATTGCGAATCGGGTAGACCAACGGCTCGCCCGGAAGCTTGCAATGCGGTGTGTGGGTAGGAGGCGAAGTAATAATCGAGATACGGTGTTTTTGCCAGGGCCCAGGCATTGTGAGCACGACTGGGATTGAGGCCGAAGCCATCAAAAATGGCGAGTAAAACGGGACGAGGCTTCACAATGTTTCCTTAGCTGTTTCGATGGGGCAAGTATCCATACTCTGGTACGGGCTGCAAGTGGAATATTCGTTGTCAAGAGATAGCGATATCTTGGTTTGATCCAGTCTTTCATCAGCTTGTTCATAGGCAAGGTAAAATTGTACGATGAACAGCAAGCGTTTTCTTAAAGCCAAGCTAATCAAGCCTCCAGGCAACGGGGGCAAAAGGGTTTACATGCAAAAAATCCACCCAGTACGTCTGCTGCTGATCCTCGGGGTCGGCGTACTGTTTCTGTTGTTTCTGTTGCTCGCGTTGCTGCTGAGCGATGCTCTGCTGAATTTTTACGTCAATCTGCGGGAGGTGCCCAATTGGCTGGCCTGGGGCCTGCTGGGCGGCCTGGGGCTGCTCTCCCTGCTGTTGGGCTGGTTGCTGATCCGGCTGCTACGGCCCAAATCCGCACCCCCTCAAACCCCCGAAAAGCCCGCTCCGGTGACGCTGGAGCAGGTCGAAGCCCGCCTGGATAGCGCCCGCACTGCAGAACTGGATACCAGTGAGGCGGAGGAGGAGCTGGTGCAGCTGCAGGAGAGACGCCAAGCCGGGGTGATCCATGTGGCCCTGTTCGGTGATATCAGCAGCGGCAAATCGAGCCTGATCAAGGCCCTGTTGCCGGATGCCCAGGTGGAGGTGCAGGTCACCGGCGGCACCACCCGGGAGTTGCGGGAGTACACCTGGACCAGTCCGGCCGGCGACCGGCTGGTACTCACCGACATGCCCGGTCTGGACGAGCCGGGACGGGAGAAGGACGCATGGGTGCGGGATGAGGCCCTGCGGGCCCATCTGGTGGTCTATGTCTGCGAGGGTGACCTGACGCGTAGTCAGGCCGGGGAACTGAGCCAACTATTGACGCTGAACAAGCCCCTGATTCTGGCTCTGAATAAGATCGATCGCTACCAGCCCAGCGAACTGGAACTGCTCAAGGATCGTTTGCGGCAACAAGTCGACCCGTTGGGCGAGGCCGAGGTGGTGGCGATCAGCTCCGGTGGTCGTCAGTCCGTGGTGCGGATTTTGTCGGACGGCAGGGAAGAGGAGGTTATTCGACAACTGCCACCCCAAGTGGATGAGCTGACCCGGGCCATTCAACGTCATGTGGACGGCGGTCCGGAGACCCTAAACCAGTTGCGGGACAGTGCCGTCTTCGTATTGGTCTCTCGCCAGCTGGATCAGGCCCTGGCCAGGCATCGGCAGGAGCAGGCGGAGAAATTGGTCTCAGGCTATGCTAAGAAGGCCATGGTGGGCGCCATCGCCGCCATGACCCCGGGGAGCGATATCCTGATCCAGGGTTATCTCGCCACCCTGATGGTAAAAGCGCTATCAAATCTCTATGAAATACCGGTGCGTAAGGTGGATGTGGAGCTGCTGCTGGAGCTGGTGCAGAAGTATGTGCGGGGCCATTCGACCCTGGTGCTGGCGATTGCCGGCAATGCCCTGAAGGCCTTTCCTGGGGTTGGAACCCTGGCAGGTGGTATATTGCATGCCATTGCGTACGGCTATCTGTTCGAGGCCTTGGGCCGCGGGGTTGCCACTTCCTTGGCCACACGGGGCGAACTGCATCCGCTGCAGGCCGCCAATCAATTTAAGGAGTCCTTAGGTGAAGGTCTTAGAGCGTCTTCGCAACATTACGCCAAACTGGCGCTGGAAGAGATCCGCCGCGCCGGACGATCGAAATAGATCCGACAGCGGGGATCATCTAACCCTGGCCCGTGAGAGCCTGCAGGAGCTGCTGCAGGATCAACGGGTGCCGGCGGATGTGCGCGAGACCCTGGCCGCCGACTACCAGGAGGTGGAGCAGATGCTTGAGAAGCTGGAGCAGGGTCATCTGCATCTGGCTGCGTTCGGCCGGGTCAGCGTGGGTAAATCGGCCCTGCTCAATGCCCTGCTGGGTGAGGTGCGCTTCAGCACCAGCCCGCTGCATGGCGAGACCCGTACCAGCCAGGCCGGTCAGTGGCGGGAGTTCCAGGAGGGCAATGTGTTCCTGGTCGACACCCCGGGGATCAACGAGGTGGACGGCGAATCCCGCGAGCAGCTGGCCCGGGAGGTGGCCTCTAGATCCGACTTGGTGTTGTTTGTGGTGGACGGAGACCTGACCGACACCGAGATCGATGCCCTGCGTTCAGTGGCGGCACAGCATCGTCCCATTCTGCTCATTCTGAACAAGTCCGATCGTTATACCCAGGAAGAGCGGGAGTCGCTCCTGCACTCACTACGGCGTCACAGTGAGGGGTTGGTCGATGCCCGCAATGTGGTAGCCGCGGCAGCGGATCCGGCAATACAGCAGGTGATTCGAGTGGACGAGGCCGGCAACGAGACCTGGGGCGAGCGTCGTCCGCCGCCCAATATCAACGACGTGCGGGAGCGGCTCTGGCACATCCTGGAATCCGAGGGCAAGACCCTCGCCGCCCTCAACGCCTCCCTGTTCGCGGGGCAACTCAGCGATCAGGTAGGACAACGGGTACTGGCGGCCCGCCGCACCCTGGGGCAACGGGTGATCCATAGCTATTGCGTGGGCAAGGGGGTGGCGGTGGCCATCAACCCGGTGCCTGTGGCGGACCTGTTGGCGGCAGCGTTGGTGGATGTCTCCATGCTGACCCATCTCTCCAAACTCTACGGTCTTCCGCTGACCCGCAGTGAGGCGGGGGGGCTGATCAAGACCATCGGCGCACAGATGCTGTTGCTGATGGGCACGATATGGGCGGTACACTTCGTCTCCTCGGCATTGAAGTTGGGTACCGGCGGCCTGTCGGCGGTGGTAACCGGGGGCGCCCAGGGCGCGGTCGCCTACTACAGCACCTACGTGGTGGGGCAGGTGGCCGAGCGCTATCTGGCCCAGGGCAAGTCCTGGGGCGAGGGCGGACCCAAGTTCGTGGTGCGGGAGATACTCGATAACCTGGATCGCAACTCCATCATGAAGCAGGCTAAACAGGAGATCCGGGAGAAGCTGAAAGTCACTCCCCAATCAGCTCCAAGCGCCTGAGCCACAACTTAGGGCTGCGGAAAAATGATTTGTCCGTGGCCCTAATGCGAACGTTGGATAGCCGACATGCACCTCCGTGGGACGCCGTGAATACTTCCCTGTCGGCTTGACGGTAGCATTCCTGCTACCGACACCCGCGGAGATTCATGTCGGCTATCCGATGAACCGTTTAGTATATTTACCCTTCAGCGACGATGGTCAAGCTGATGGCTTGTCCCTTTATAATGCGCAAATAATCACAATTGTTGGCTAACAGACAGGAGACTGAAATGGGTCTGAAATGGGTGGATACTCTGGATATTGCGATCGAGCTGGATGAGGCCTATCCGGATGTCGATCCCCGGGCGGTCAACTTTGTCGATCTGCGCAACTGGGTGATGGGACTGGATGAGTTTGACGATGATCCGGAACACTCCGGTGAAAAGATCCTGGAAGCGATCCAGGCGGCCTGGATCGAGGAGCAGGCGTGATCCTGGCTGGTTTTCGTGCAGTAACAACGGAAACCAGCGGGTGACCATCCGAAGGCGCTGATTACCCGTAGGTTGGCAACCCTTGCCGACATTCGCGTTTCGATCCGGCGGCGGTAGGGCGGAAAAGGGTTTCCGCCCTACGTGGGTTGCCTGCGCCAGCAGACATGCAGCTGAATGATGGGCTAATTACCCGACGGCACTCAGTCGCTTGTACTTGATGCGATGGGGTTGATCGGCCTCCAATCCCAGCCGCCGTTTCCGGTCCGCCTCATAATCCGCATAGTTACCCTCGAACCAGACCACCCGTGAGTCACTTTCGAAGGCCAGGATATGGGTGGCGATGCGATCCAGGAACCAGCGGTCATGGCTGATGATCACCGCACAACCGGGGAAGGTGAGCAGGGCCTCTTCCAAGGCACGCAGGGTCTCCACATCCAGGTCATTGGTGGGTTCATCCAACAACAGCAGATTGCCGCCACTCTTCAATAGCTTGGCCAGATGCACCCGGTTACGCTCACCGCCTGAGAGGTCGCCAATGCGCTTCTGCTGCTCAGAACCCTTGAAGTTGAAGTGACTGACATAGGCGCGGGATGGCATCTGGAAGCGGTCCACGGTGATGATTTCCTGAGCATCGGAGATCTCTTCCCAGACCGTCTTGCTGTCGTCCAGGGTATCCCGGCTCTGGTCCACATGGGCGATTTCGACACTATCACCGATACGCAGTTCGCCACCATCCGGTGTCTCCTGGCCGGTAAGCAGGCGGACCAGGGTGGTCTTGCCCGCGCCGTTGGGTCCGATGATGCCGACTATGCCCCCTTTGGGCAGGTTGAAGGTGATGTCGTCATACAGCACCCGCTCGCCGTAGGCCTTGCTCAATCCCTTCGCCTCGATCACCAGATCACCCAGCCTTGGACCGGGTGGGATGTAGATCTCGTTGGTCTCGTTGCGTTTCTGGAAGTCCTGGGACTGCAGCTCCTCAAATCGCTGCAGGCGCGCCTTACTCTTGGCATGGCGGCCTTTGGGGTTGCTGCGGACCCACTCCAGCTCATGTTTCATGCTCTTGATGTGGGCGGACTCCTGCTTCTGTTCGTTCTCCAGACGCTGCTCCTTCTGCGCCAACCAGGAGGAGTAGTTACCCTCCCAGGGGATGCCATAACCACGGTCCAGTTCCAGGATCCAGCCCGCGACGTTATCCAGGAAGTAGCGGTCATGGGTGACCGCCACCACGGTCCCGGGATATTCGAGCAGGAAGCGTTCCAGCCAGGCCACCGACTCGGCGTCCAGGTGGTTGGTGGGCTCGTCCAGCAACAGCATGTCGGGTTTTTCAAGCAACAACCGGCAGAGGGCAACGCGGCGTCGCTCACCGCCTGAGAGGGTGCTGACGGCTGCATCCCAGGGGGGCAGCCGTAAGGCATCGGCGGCGATCTCCAGCTGCCGCTCGATATTGTGCCCGTCGCTGGTCTGAATGATGTTCTCCAACTCTGCCTGCTCCTTGGCCAGGGCATCGAAGTCGGCATCAGGCTCGGCATAGGCGGCATAGACCTGGTCGAGTCGCTGCAGGGCCTGTTTGATCTCACCCAGCGCCTCCTCCACATTGCCCCGTACATCCTTGTCTTCGTCCAGTTTTGGTTCCTGGGGAAGAAAGCCGATGCGAATGCCCGGCTGTGGTCGCGCTTCACCTTCGATGTCGGTATCGATACCAGCCATAATTCTCAGCAGGGTCGATTTTCCCGACCCATTGAGTCCCAGCACACCGATCTTGGCACCCGGGAAGAAGGAGAGGGAGATGTCCCGAAGGATTTCGCGTTTTGGCGGGACAACCTTGCCCACCCGGTTCATGGTGTAAATGTACTGAGCCATTGAATTCAGCCTGTAAGAGTAGAGGTGGCCCCACTGGTTTGAACAGAGATTCGCATCAATATAATTGGATTCACTGTCAGGGGTTATGCTGCCTGCGGGCTCACAGGCAACCCTGCATAGTAAAATCCATCGGGTGGCTGTTTGTCCACACTCGTGTCGAAAATCTGCCCTGTGCTTGAAAACGCTTGTCAAAGATCCGTCGCGCTTGTTTTATCTGATTGCAACACTCGGAAATGAAAGGATAAATTTATTCACGCCCTTGTGGCATTCATTTTGCTTTATTGGCAAGTAGACCTATAGAGGAATGCCCATGGCCAATGAAGCAAATGAAGACCTGGATCTTGGTGAGGAGAAATCGGCTAAAAAGAAGCTGATTATCATCATCGCGATCGTCGCGCTGCTGCTGACGGGCGGTGGTGTCGCCGCCTATTTTCTGCTGTCCGCTGGGGACGAGACGACAGCGTCATCCGGTGAGGAGGGCAGTGAGAAGGAGCAGCAGTCGGCTGCAGACGAGGTGGAAAAAGGTCCTGCCCAATACCACAGCATGGATCCGGTGTTCGTGGTCACTCTGCCGGGGCATCCCAGTCTGTTGCAGGTAGGTGTGAATGTCAGGGTGACCAGTGATCAGATGATTGAATTTCTCAAGCACAACGATCCCATGCTGCGTCATCATCTGCTCAATCTGCTGCAAGCCAAGGATGCCAGCGCGCTGAAAGAACGCCAGGCCAAGGAGGCTTTGCAGACGGAGATGCTCACTGAAATCAACCGGGTGGTCAAAGAGCTATCCGGTCCCGGGGAGGTGGATGCCCTCTATTTCACCAGCTTTGTGATGCAGTAAGGCCATGAGTGTCAACGACCTGCTTTCGCAAGAAGAGATCGATGCCCTACTGCATGGTGTCGATAGTGGTGATGTCGGTGCCGAGGTTGATGTTGAGATTGATACGGGTGGCGTCAACGCATACGACTTCGCCAGCCAGGACCGCATCGTTCGTGGCCGTCTGCCTACCCTGGAGATGATCAACGAACGATTTGCCCGGGGTTTTCGCACCAGTCTTTTCAATATGCTGCGTCGCACCGCGGACATTGCGGTCTCCGGTATCCAGATGCAGAAGTTTTCTGAATTCGTGCATAGCCTGTTTGTGCCCACCAGTCTCAATATGATCAAAGTGAAGCCCTTACGTGGCAAAGGGCTCTTCGTGATAGACCCCACGCTGGTATTTAGTGTGGTCGATAACTACTTTGGCGGCAGTGGTCGATTTCATACCAAGATCGAGGGACGCGATTTCACACCAACTGAAAATCGTGTCATTCAATTGTTGTTGGAGAGGGCCTTTACCGACATGCAGGAGGCCTGGAGGCCGGTTTTCCAGGTGCACTTCGAATATACCGGTTCGGAGGTCAATCCCCAATTTGCAAATATCGTCAGTCCCTCCGAGGTGGTTGTGGTCACCTCGTTTCATGTGGACCTGGATAGCGGTGGGGGTAACTTCCATATCTGTTATCCCTACTCGATGCTGGAGCCTATCCGTGAACTGCTGGATGCCGGGGTGCAGAGTGATCGGGGCGAGTGTGATAAACGTTGGGAAAAATCCCTGCAGGACGAGATTTTGAGTGCGGAGATTGAGCTTTCGAGCACCTTGGCTGAAGTGACGCTCAGTCTGGATGACATCTCGCGTTTAAAGGTGGGTGACATCATCCCAATCGATTTACCCGAAGAAGTGGTAGTTAATGCTGCGGATGTGCCTGTGTTTCGTGCCCGATTGGGTGCCTCGGACGGCAACTACTCATTAAAGGTAACCGATTGGATCAAGCAGAGCCACCAGGGCCTGCATGAGTATCTGGAATACAACGACCAGACGGATGATCAACTGAACGCAAGAAACCCGGGAGGGTAATGTTATGAGTAAAACAGAGAATCAGACAGATCCGAATGATGCGCTGGCTGATGAGTGGGCGGCTGCCCTGGACGAACAGGAAGAGACGGAAGATGGAGCTCCCAAAACGGCCAAGTTTGATGAACTGCAGGATGAGCCTGGCGAGGAGTCGGTCAATCTCGATGCCATTCTCGATGTGCCCATTACCATCTCCATGGAGATCGGTAGAACCAAGATCAATATCCGCAATCTGCTGCATTTGAATCAGGGCTCGGTGGTGGAATTGGACAGGCTCGCCGGTGAACCGATGGATGTACTGGTGAACGGCACCCTGATTGCCCAGGGGGAGGTGGTGGTGGTGAATGAGAAATTTGGCCTGCGGCTCACCGATATCATCAGTCCGGCCGAGCGGGTCAAGAGGCTGGGTTGATGCGTATCCCTGCCGCCATCATTAGCTGTTGCTACAACACTACCCTGCTGGCGGCAGAGCCAACCGGGAAGGAGCTCGCGCCACTCGGTATCCAGAGTCTGCTGGAGACGGCTGGAGGCCTGCTGCTTATTCTGCTGCTGATCATCGGCGGGGCCTGGCTGTTCAAACGTCTTGGGCGCTTGCCCATGGCAGGTAAGGGGCTGGTCACGGTTTTGGGTGGGGTCTCCGTAGGACCCAGGGAGCGGGTAATTCTGCTCAAGGTGGATGATGCCCGGCTGGTGGTGGGAGTAGCGCCCGGCCAGGTACGGACATTGCACGTGATGGATCCGGCTGAGCCCGAAGAGGCCAGCTTCGAGGCCCGATTGGCCGATGTCAGGAGATCAGACGGCGGGGTAACAGAGGCATGAAATCCGTCCTGCTGCTGACACTGTTTCTCTTCACCGCAGTGGCCCATTCAGCCCCTGGTATGGACGCCTTCAGCGTAACCACAAATGCAGATGGCGGGCAGACCTACACCCTCACCATCCAGATCCTTTTTTTTATGACTGCCCTGACGCTGCTACCCGCGGCGTTGATGATGATGACCTCCTTTGCCCGCATCATCATCGTACTGGCGATACTGCGTCAGGCGTTGGGTACCCAGAGTACCCCAAACAACCAAATTCTGGTCGGCCTGGCCCTGTTTCTTACCCTGTTCATCATGATGCCGGTAATCGATGAGGTAAACGAGGTGGCGCTGCAGCCCTACCTGACAGAGCAGTTGGACACGGTGCAGGCACTGCAGGCGGCAGCTGGGCCGGTACGGGAGTTCATGTTGGCCCAGACCCGGGAGGATGATCTGGCCCTGTTCGCCCGCATCGGTGATTTTACTGAGCTGAACGAGCCGGAGGATGCGCCGTTCTCCCTGCTGCTGCCCGCCTTTGCCACCAGCGAGCTGAAGACGGGTTTTCAGATCGGTTTCCTGCTCTTTATCCCGTTTTTGATCATCGATGTGGTGGTGGCCAGTGTCCTGATGTCGATGGGCATGATGATGCTCTCGCCCATGATTATCTCGCTGCCCTTCAAGATCATGCTGTTTGTCCTTATCGATGGCTGGGCCCTGGTATTCGGTACCCTGGCCGCGAGTTTTCAGGTCTAGGAGAGCTCAATGGATGCGGATACCGTGATGAATATCGGCCAACAGACCCTCGAGGTGATCGGCATGCTCACCGGCCTGGTATTGCTGCCGGCTCTGGCGGTGGGGTTGGTGATCGCCATGTTTCAGGCCGCCACCCAGATCAACGAGATGACACTGACTTTCATCCCTAAACTGGCGGTGGTCGGTTTGGTACTGATGCTGGCCGGTCACTGGATGTTGCAGGTGCTGATGACCTTTTCCATCAACCTGATCGAGAGCATCCCGGAATTGATCCAATAGTTTTTTCAGGTGTCTGTGTGGCCGGGCTAGCTTCGGCTGCGCGCCCATCAGGGAGGTGGGTTTTTTTATACGGAAATACAGAGCGGGTTAGGCTGCGCTACCCCGCCCTACCTCATAGTGAATTGAGTAACCAAGGTTGCATGAACTTTAGCGACGCACAACTCAACAGCTGGTTGGCCACCTACTTCTGGCCGCTGATGCGGGTCGGCGCAATGCTGATGGCTGCACCGTTGTTCAATTCCCGGCAACTGCCGGTCAAGATACGTCTGCTGCTGGCCCTGCAGATCACCTGGATCATCACCATCTCATTACCGCAGCAGCCCTCCGTCGATGTACTCAGTCACACGGGCTTCATCATCCTGCTGCAGCAGATTCTCATCGGCGTGATCATGGGTTTTATTCTACAGATGGTGTTTGGCGCGCTGGTGCTGGGCGGGCAGGTGATCGCCTACAGCATGGGACTGGGTTTCGCCTCCATGGTCGATCCGCAAAACGGGGTACAGGTACCGGTGGTGGCCCAGTACTATCTGATTCTCGCCACCCTGCTGTTTCTCACCTTCAATGGTCATCTGCTGCTGATCGAACTGCTGGCTGACAGCTTTCATACCCTGCCGGTCGCCGTGGATGGTATTACCCGCAATGATCTGCGCGAGGTGGTTGCCTGGGGCAGCCGCATGTTTGCCGGGGGCCTGCTGATTGCCCTGCCTATCATGGGTGCCATGCTGATGGTCAATATGGGGATGGGCATAGTGATGCGCGCCGCACCCCAGCTCAACATCTTTTCGGTGGGTTTTCCCATCACCATGCTGATGGGGTTCACCCTGATCTGGGTGACCTTGCCCAATGTCCTTGTCGTATTCAACGACCTGCTGGAAGATGCCTTCCAGCTGATCATGCAGTCCCTCCGGATCACGAGGTGAGCCATGGCTGACAATCAAGACGGCCAGGAGAAAACAGAACAACCCTCGGCGAAACGGCTTGATGATGCAAAACGCAAGGGGCAGGTACCTCGTTCCCGGGAACTCAATACCATGGCGATCACCCTGATCGGGGTGGTGACGCTGGTGGTGATGAGTGGTCAGCTGGGCGCTAGCCTGAAGGCCATGATGACCCATGGCTTTACCCTCGAGCGTCGGGAGATCTTTGATGTCAATACCCTCTTCATTCATCTGGGGGAGGCGGTACGAGCTGCCTTCCTTGCACTGTCACCCTTCTTTCTGATGATGATTGCGGTGGCCATCGCCAGCTCCATTGCCCTGGGTGGCTTCTCCATCAGTGCCGAGGCGTTGACACCTAAACTCAGCAAGTTGAGCCCGCTCAAGGGATTGAAACGGACCTTTTCGGTCAAGGGTCTGGTGGAGTTGTTTAAGGCAATGGCCAAGTTTGTACTCATCGGTGGCACCACTGCTTTGTTGATCTGGCATACTCTGGGGGACTACCTGTTACTGCATGAGATGGATCTACAGCAGGCCGCCGACTATTTGGGTAGTCTCATCGGCTGGTCGGTGATTCTCATCTCCTCTACCCTGATTCTGGTGGCCGCGATCGATGTGCCGTTTCAGCTCTGGGAGCACAAGCGCCAGTTGAAGATGACCCGCCAGGAGGTGCGGGACGAGATGAAGGAGACAGACGGACGGCCCGAGGTCAAGGGGCGTATCCGCCAACTGCAGCGTGAGATGGCCCAACGGCGCATGATGGATGAGGTGCCCAAGGCCGATGTGATCATCACCAACCCCAGCCATTATGCTATCGCCCTGCGCTATGACCAGAAAAAGATGGCGGCACCGAAGTTGGTGGCCAAGGGCGCTGATCTACTGGCCCTGAATATTCGTCGTGTAGCTGAGGAGGCCGCGGTGCCGGTAGTCGAGTCACCCATGCTGGCCCGCGCGATCTACTTCCATACCGAGCTGGACGAATTCATTCCCGCCGGGCTCTACCTCGCGGTGGCCAAGCTGTTGGCCTATGTCTTCCAGCTCAAGGTCTATCGCATCGATGGGGGTGATATTCCCGACGTACCCGATGATCTACCGGTGCCTGAGGAGTACATGCATGACTGAGCATTTGGCATCTTGGTGGTTAACCAGCAGGGCTCGATAATATGGATACGACCGCGATATTAACCAGTGTCAAACAGATAGGCGCCAAGGGCATAGGGGCGCCGCTGGTGCTGCTGATGCTGTTGGCGATGGTGGTGATCCCGCTGCCGCCGATCATGCTGGACCTGTTCTTCACCTTTAATATCGCCCTCTCGCTGGTGGTGATGCTGGTGGTGATCTACACCCTGCGTCCCCTCGACTTTTCGGTCTTTCCCAGCCTATTATTGATCGCTACCTTGCTGCGCCTCGCCTTGAATGTCGCCTCCACCCGCATCGTGCTGCTGGAGGGACATACCGGTGGTGATGCGGCGGGCAAGGTGATCGAGGCCTTCGGTGCCTTCGTTATCGGCGGTAACTATGCCGTCGGCCTGATTGTATTCCTGATTCTGGTGATCATTAACTTCGTGGTGGTGACCAAGGGTGCGGGCCGGGTCTCCGAGGTGAGTGCCCGATTCACCCTGGATGCCATGCCGGGTAAGCAGATGGCCATAGACGCCGACCTCAACTCGGGGCTGATCGATCAGGACGAGGCCAGGACCCGACGGGAGGATGTGGCAAAGGAGGCCGCTTTCTATGGTGCGATGGACGGTGCCAGCAAATTCGTGCGAGGGGATGCGGTGGCGGGCATCCTGATCCTGTTTATCAATATCATCGGTGGTCTGGGCATTGGTATGGCCCAGCATGATCTCGACTTCTCCACCGCGCTGCAGAACTATGTGCTGCTCACCATCGGGGATGGCCTGGTGGCACAGATTCCATCGCTGCTGCTCTCCACCTCGGCGGCGATCATCGTCACCCGGGTGGCCAGCAGCCAGGATGTGGGCGGGCAGATCATCAGCCAGCTCTTCAGCAGCCCCAGGTCGCTGGCCGTGGCTGCCGCGGTATTGTTTCTCATGGGGGTCATACCGGGTATGCCCAATTTCGCCTTTCTCACCCTTGCGGCGGCGGCTGCTGGAGGGGCCTGGCTGATCTGGCAGCGGCAGCAGGAACCCGTTACGGAGCCAGTGGTGGAGGTCCCTGCAGAGACTCCCGAACAGCGGGAATTAACCTGGGACGATGTGCAGCCGGTGGATCTGATCGGCCTGGAGGTGGGCTATCGGCTGATCCCGCTGGTAGACCGCAATCAGGGTGGGCAGCTGATGAACCGGATCAAAGGGGTTAGACGCAAGCTCTCACAGGAACTGGGTTTTCTGGTTCCCTCGGTGCACATCCGGGATAACCTGGATCTTTCGCCTAATACCTACCGTATCACCCTCAATGGGGTGACGGTGGTGGAGGCGGAGATCTTCCCCGACCGGGAGCTGGCGATCAATCCAGGGCAGGTTTTTGGCGAGCTGCAAGGTTCGCCAACCAAGGATCCCACATTTGGCCTGGAAGCGGTCTGGATCGACCCCGAGCAGAAGGATCACGCACAGACCCTGGGTTATACCGTGGTGGATGCCAGTACGGTGGTGGCGACCCATTTGAGCGAAATCCTGCACAACCAGGCCCATGAATTGCTGGGGCATGACGAAACCCAGCAGCTGTTCGATTCGTTGGCCAAGAGTTCACCCAAACTGGTGGAGGATCTGGTGCCCAAGACCCTGCCATTGGGCCTGGTGACGAAGATCTTGCAGAACCTGCTGGCGGAGCATATCCCGGTGCGCGATATCCGCACAATTGCCGAAACCTTGGCGGAGCAGGCCCCCAGAAGTCAAGACCCTGGCGTTTTGACGGCGGCGGTCAGGGTCGCACTGGCACGGGGGATAGTTCAGCAACTCATTGGTAATAATGAAGAAATTCCAGTGGCAGTGCTTGATTCTGGATTGGAACAAATATTGCAGCAATCTTTGCAGGCATCGGAGGAGGGGCATGCTGGCTTCGAACCGGGACTGGCGGAGAGGCTGCAAAAGGCTTTGGCGGAGACTGCCGCCACCTTTGAGGCACAGGGGCAGGAGAGTGTGCTGCTGGTGGCAGCACCGATACGGCCCTGGATGGCGAGGTTTGCCAAACATGCGGCAGCAGGCATGCACATCCTCTCCTATAACGAAGTACCTGACAATCGCCGCATCAGGGTGATATCGACAATCGGTAACGCCAATGTGGAGAACAAACCAGAAGGCTGATGGAAAAGCGGTAGACAGACCAGATACCGCTATCCGTAAGTTCAACCTGGGGGATCGCGGAAATGAAGATAAAACGAATTTTTGCTTCTGACATGCGCCAAGCCCTGCGACAAGTGCGTGAAGCACTGGGGCCGGAGGCCGTCATTCTCTCCAACAAAAGCGTGGAGGGAGGCGTTGAGCTGGTGGCCGCCATGGACTACGACGCAGAGGCCTTTGCCTCTTCTGAACCGAGATCTTCAGGGCAAACACCATCCAATAAGCAGTTTCCGCATGCGCAACAACCAGCAACCTCCCGTCTTCAGCCAGCTAGAGTAACTTCTGTCCGGGAATCTGAGCGCCCGCAAAATGTACCCAACCTAGCCGAACCGACTCGATTTGACGACCGGCGCTCTCGAACAACCGTCAAACGGCCGAGTGTCCAGTGGAGCCAAGATCCCCTGCTGCAGGAGATGCGTCAGGAGATGCAGGCCTTGCGTCGCATGATGGAGAATGAACTCTCCGAACTGACTTGGCGCGATTTGGGACAACGCCGGCCCCAGACCCAGGAGTTAATCCGCCGCTTGATGGGCTTGGGTCTCGCCGCCGGGCTCTGCCGTGATCTGGCGAGTCGGGTAGAGGATGCCGAGTCTCCTGAAAAGGCTTGGCGTCAGGCCCTGTTCCATCTGACTAGTGAGATCCCGATCATGCAGGATGAATTGCTGGATCAGGGTGGGGTGCTAGCACTGGTTGGTCCCACTGGTGTGGGCAAGACCACCACCATCGCCAAGTTGGCTGCCCGTTATTGTCTGCATCACGGCAATAAACATCTGGCGTTGGTCACTACCGACAGTTACCGCATTGGTGCGCATGAGCAACTGCACAATTATGGCCGCATCCTGGATGTGCCTGTGCGTACCGCCTCTACCCCAGAGGAGTTGAGCACTGCGCTGCACAGCTTCTGCGAAAAGCGCCTGGTTCTTATCGATACCGCTGGTATGGGACAGCGGGATCTGCAACTCACTGAACGACTCAGTCTACTCAGCAGTGGCAACCACCCGGTTAAAACCCTGTTGACCCTTGCCGCCACCACGCAGCGTACCGCTATCGCGCATGCCATCCGCTCCTTCAGCGTGGCCAGACCCATTGGTGCGGTGCTGACCAACATGGATGAAACCGCCTCCCTCGGTGGAGTCATCTCTGCGTTGATCGAAGCCGGACTGTCATTGGCCTTTGTCACCGATGGCCAGCGGGTGCCGGAGGATCTGCACATCGCCAGGGCAGATGCTCTGGTCAATCAGGCAGTAGAAATGGCGAAGACGATAGATGCCATGCCGGATGAAGACTATCTGGCGTTGGCCTTTGGAGGATTGGGTGAACATGCACATGTCTGAACAGATAGAAGATCAGGCTACCGGACTGAGACGAATGATCAAACCCGAGCCTGTCAGGGTGATTGCGGTTACCGGCGGTAAGGGCGGGGTCGGTAAAACCAATGTTTCAGTTAACCTGGGGATCGCTCTGGCGGAATTGGGACGGCGGGTGATGTTACTGGATGCCGATCTGGGGCTGGCCAATATCGATGTCGTGCTGGGAATACATGCCAAATACAACCTCTCACATGTGATGAACGGCGAGTGCTCCCTGGAAGAGATCATAATAACGGGACCCAATGGCATGAAGGTGATACCCGGGGCATCCGGTCTGCAACAGATGGCAGAGTTGAGTCCGGCGGAGCATGCGGGACTGATTCATGCCTTCAGCGAGTTGGCCAACGATGTGGATGTATTACTGATCGATACCGCGGCGGGTATCTCTGACCTGGTGGTGAGTTTCAGTCGGGCGGCGCAGGAACAGATTGTGGTGGTCTGCGATGAGCCCGCCTCCATCACCGATGCCTACGCAATCATCAAACTGCTCAACCGGGACCACGGGGTCAGCCGCTTTCGCATCCTCGCCAACATGGTGAGAAGTGTGCAGGAGGGTAGGGACCTGTTTAACAAGATGTGCCGGGTTACTGATCAGTATCTGGATGTAATGCTCACTTATATGGGAAGTCTTCCATACGACGAGCACCTGCGCAAGGCGGTGAAGAGCCAGCGTCCGGTGGTGGAGGCCTACCCTCGCTCGCGAGTGACGCAGGCATTCAAGAATATAGCGAAGAAGGCCGATAACTGGCCAGTATCCGAAGGGGTCAGTGGTGATCTGCAGTTCTTTGTCGAGCGTCTAATTCAGTTTTCGAGTCAATACAGGGAGATATGACGGTGAACGGTTTAGGGACATACGCCGCCATGCAGAAACAACAAAGGGCCAATGATCTGGTGAATCAGCATGCCGGTCTGGTGAAGCGCATTGCTTACCATCTGATGAACCGACTACCCCCAAACGTTCAGGCGGATGATCTTATCCAGGCGGGAATGCTGGGACTGCTTGAGGCCAGCCGCAACTATGATCCGACCCAGGGGGCCAGTTTCGAGACCTACGCGGGTATCCGCATCCGCGGTTCAATGCTGGATGAGATTCGTCGTAGCGATTGGACACCTCGCTCAGTACATCGCAAGGCCAGAATGGTGTCAGATGCGATGCGGGAGATTGAAAACAGCGAGGGTCGCGACGCCCGTGATGTGGAGGTGGCGGAAGTCCTGGGGATGTCCCTGGAGCAGTACCACCATATTCTACAGGATTCCACCGGCTGCCGTATCTTCAGCCTGGATGAGCTGAATGCCATAGGTGAGGGGCTGCCTGAACTTGGCGAGAAGATCTCAGACACCCCTTTCGAAGGCTTGCAGAAGGACTCGTTCAAACAGGCCCTGGCTGATGCGATTGCCGGACTACCTGAACGGGAGCGGCTGGTGGTAGTCATGTATTACGACGACGAGATGAATCTGCGCGAAATCGGCCATGTGTTGGGTGTGAGTGAATCCCGAGTCTGTCAGATCCACAGCCAGGCGACACTGCGACTGCGTTCCCGACTGACGGAATGGCTCTCGTTGGTAAAGGAAGAGAGCTACTGACTTCTGGCTTAAATAGAGTTGGTTGGAAATTTAGCACTGGCGGCACAGAGATTGGAGGTTGCCTTGGATAAAAATATGAAGATTCTCATCGTGGACGATTTCTCCACCATGAGACGGATTATTAAAAATCTGCTGCGGGATTTGGGATTTAGCAATACCCATGAAGCGGATGATGGGACCACGGCACTGCCAATGCTGCAGAGTGGGAATTACAATTTTTTGGTTTCGGACTGGAACATGCCGGGGATGACCGGAATCGATCTGCTGAAAGCGGTTCGGGCCGATGCAAAACTGGCCGTCCTGCCGGTACTGATGGTCACTGCCGAATCAAAGCGGGAACAGATCATCGAGGCGGCTCAGGCGGGCGTCAACGGTTATGTCGTCAAGCCATTTACCGCGAGAACCCTGGAGGAGAAGATTAAGAAGATCTTCGAGCGTGTCGATGGCTGACATGTCTCAGGAAGGGGAGAGTCTGAATGCCCGCTAGTCAGACAGATCATGCCATACGACTGGAGAAGGCGCAGGCCCTGGTAGCGGCCTTGCAGGCGGGAGAGGAGACCAATGCAGAGTCCCTTATCTCCGATCTATCAATACTAAAAGAAAACGATCTATTCCTCGAGGTGGGTCGGTTGACTCGGGAATTGCACGAAGCGATTAACGGTTTCATGCTCGATGCTCGCATAAACGATATGACCGCCATCGAGATACCGGATGCCAAGGAACGACTCAATTATGTCATCACCATGACCCAGCAGTCCGCTGACCGTACTCTCTCGGCCGTGGAACAGAGTCTGCCCCTAGTGGAGGGTATGGAGAAAAATTCCGCACAACTGTTACAGGAGTGGGACAGGTTTCGCGCCCGCCTGTTGAAAAAAGATGATTTCAGGGATTTGAGTGATTCACTGGTCAGTTTTTTGGGTCAGGCTCAACGGGATTCGGCCACCCTTCACGGCAATCTGTCCGAAGTGCTGATGGCCCAAGATTTTCAGGATCTCACGGGACAGATTATCGGTAAGGTCATTCGTCTGGTGCGGGATGTCGAAGAGAAACTGGTGATGCTGGTACGTATAACCGGTGGCAAGCTGGATGAGGACAAAAAGGATCATACAGACCCGAACCAGTTGGAGGGGCCGGCGATTCCAACGATTGATCAAGGGGATCAGGTAACGAATCAAGATGATGTAGATGATCTGTTGTCCAGTCTAGGATTTTAGATATCCAGGGTGTGGTCGATAAAAAATTTACATTTTCTTCAGTCAATATCAAAGGACAAGGCCCGGAGTATTAGATGAGCATCGATGTCAATGATGAGATCCTGCAGGATTTTCTGATCGAGGCGGGCGAGATACTCGAACAACTGAGTGAGCAACTGGTCGATCTGGAACAACAGCCGGATGACTTTGATCAGCTGAATGCGGTATTTCGTGGTTTCCATACCATAAAGGGCGGTGCTGGATTTCTGGCAATCAACGCATTGGTGGAGGTCTGTCATCAGGCAGAGGATGTTTTCAATGTTCTACGTCAGGGGCAACGCTCGGTCAGCCCCGATCTGATGGATGCGATATTAGAAGTACTCGATGTCGTTAATGCCATGTTTGATGAGGTCCGTCAGGGTGTGATGCCGGATAGGGCCGATCAGGATCTGATTAAGCGCTTGAATGGTTTTGCGGTACCAGCCGATAGTGAGGCTGAGGCGGCTGTAGAAGAACCGGTTATGGAGACAAAGGATGAAGATGAAGCGACGCAACCTTCACCTGAGGTCGTGACCCCTGCTATGGAGAGCAGTCAGGGTGATCTGACCGATGATGAATTTGAAGCGTTGCTGGATGCCATTCAGGAACCCGCTGAGGTCCCGGCAGCAGCAGATGAGATTACCGAGGACGAATTCGAGTCCCTGCTCGATGAGATTCATGGTAAAGGCAAATTCAGTCTTGGTGTCAAGCAGAAAACAGTCGCCAGGCCGGTTGCCAAGAAACCCGCTCCTAAATCACAGGATAAACCGTCGATAAGCAATTCCGTGGCCAAAGCCGAACCGGTAAAAGTAACAGAGGATGCAAAAGCTGGCGCTGCGGGCAAATCCAAACCTGCGGCGGAAACCACCGTACGGGTCGATACCCAACGGCTGGATGACATCATGAATATGGTTGGAGAACTGGTGCTGGTGCGCAACCGCCTGGCGAATCTCAAGGCCACCATGAACGATGAGGATGTGGCTAACGCGGTGGGCAATCTGGATGTGGTCACTGCCGATCTGCAGCAGGCGGTTATGAAGACCCGTATGCAGCCTATCAAGAAGGTCTTTGGCCGCTTTCCCCGGGTAGTGCGCGATCTGGCCCGTAATATGAAGAAAGAGATCGACCTGGAAATGGTGGGTGAGGACACCGACCTGGATAAAAATCTGGTGGAGGCACTGGCGGATCCCTTGGTTCATCTGGTGCGTAATTCAGTGGATCACGGTATCGAGATGCCGGATGAGCGAGAGCGGGCGGGCAAGCCACGTCGCGGGACCGTGCAGCTATCCGCTGCCCAGGAAGGGGATCATATCCAGCTCTCCATCAGTGATGATGGAAAGGGGATGGATTCGGAAGTCCTGCGCCGGAAGGCGGTAGAGAAGGGCATGATTGATCAGGAGGCCGCAGCCCGTCTCAGTGAAAAGGAGTGTTACAATCTGATCTTTCAGGCCGGTTTCTCGACCAAGCAGGAGGTTTCAGATGTCTCTGGTCGAGGAGTGGGTATGGATGTGGTCAAGACCCGCATCGCCCAGTTGAATGGCTCAGTGGAGGTGGACTCCGAGTTGGGGCAGGGCAGTCTGATAACCATCAAACTGCCCTTGACCCTTGCCATTCTTCCGACTCTGATGGTGATGCTGGGGAAACAGCCCTTCGCCCTGCCGCTGGCCAGTGTGGTGGAAATATTCAATCTGGACCTGAAACGTACCAATGTGGTGGACGGTCAGCTCACCATCATGGTGAGAGAACGCGCACTCCCTCTTTTCTATCTTCGCCAGTGGTTGGTGCCGGCCAACCCCATCACCGAAGAGGACAAACAGAGCAGTCATGTGGTGATTGTCAACGTCGGTAATATTCAGGTGGGTTTAGCCGTGGATGACCTGGTTGGGCAGGAAGAAGTCGTCATCAAGCCACTTGGCACCATGTTACAGGGAGTTGAAGGTATGGCGGGGGCCACCATCACCGGTGACGGCAAGATTGCTTTGATCATTGACGTACCGGGGCTGATGAGCAAGTACGCCCGGAAGTTCTGAGGGCGTTCTCCAGAGCGTCAGCTGTGAGGTGTGAACTGGTATGATGCGTGCCGGATTGAAAATTCTCATCGTCGATGACTCGGCCTTTTTCCGCCATAGAGTCGCTGATGCCCTGAAGCAGACTTCTGATATGGCGATTGTCGGCTATGCCACCGATGGTGAGGAGGCGGTGCAAAAGGCACGTGAGTTGCGGCCGGATGTTATCACCATGGATGTGCAGATGCCTGTGGTGGATGGCATCACTGCGGTTCGCCGTATTATGGCAGAGTGTCCCACTCGCATTCTCATGTTGTCCGCGCTGACTCAGGAAGGGGCTCGTGAAACATTGGAGGCACTGGAAGCGGGAGCTATCGACTTCCTACCAAAGGAGCGGGATGTACTCGCTGACGGAGCGATAAGTGGTGCATTCATAGACCATCTTCTGTCTCGGGTGCGAGCGGTTGGACGCAGTCAGCTGAGGATGGCGAACAGTGATTTTCGTGCCGCCCCTACCCGGCAAGCCAACAGAAGGATCTCAAATGTTCAGGCGGACAGGATTAAGCTGCTGGCGATTGGGGCCTCGACTGGAGGTCCTGTTGCAGTGCAAGCCATTCTTAGCAATCTCCCCTGGCATTTTTCACTGCCGATTGTGGTGGCTGTCCACATGCCGGCCGGATTTACCACCGCCTACGCCGAGCGGTTAAATTCCATCAGCCAGATTGAGGTCAGGGAGGCCATGGATCTGGACCCCTTACGGCCGGGTCTGGCCCTGATCGCACCAGGTGGAAAGCAGTTGCACGTTGAAAATGGAGCATCCGGGCCGGTGGTCAGGATCAGGCGGGCGCTACCTGGTGACATTTATCATCCCAGTGTGGATCAGTTGTTTCTTTCCTCGGCACGGACCTTTGGCAACCAGGTGTTAGGTCTGATCTTAACCGGAATGGGTTCGGATGGTCTTGAGGGTAGTCGTCTGCTGAAATCCTCGGATGGGCAAATATGGAGTCAGGATAAAAAGAGTTGTGTGGTCTATGGTATGCCCCAGGCAGTGGAAAAGGCCGGTCTATCCGATCAGGTGCTAGTGGTTGATGAGATGATCTCGCAACTCATAAAACAGCTATGAGAGTCGATTTTCTCAGCTTTCTCGGCATTCTCATCGCCTTTCTGGCGATTTTTGGGGGCAATTGGCTGGAGGGTGGGCATGTTGACTCCCTGATCAATGCACCCGCGATGATCATCGTCATTGGCGGTACCCTGGGTGCCATTTTGCTGCAGACCCCGGTGCCGGTTTTTATCCATGCCCTGCGGCTCTCCGGCAGAGTGTTTATGCCGGGCCGTATGGATATGCCCGCCACGATCGAAAAACTCATAATCTGGAGCAACATTGCCCGTAAAGAAGGCCTCTTGGGATTGGAGCTTATCGCGGAAGAGGAGTCCGATCCATTTATCCGTAAGGGCATGCAGATGTTGGTCGATGGCAGTGAACCTGAGGCCCTGCGCGATGCCATGGAGATGGAGATGGATGCCAGTGAACAGCACGATATACATGCCTCCAAGGTCTTCGAAGGTATGGGGGGTTACTCACCTACCATCGGTATCATTGGCGCTGTGATGGGGCTGATTCATGTCATGCAGAATCTGGCGGACCCCAGCAAGCTGGGGAGTGGTATCGCAACCGCATTCGTTGCCACCATCTATGGGATCGGGCTGGCAAATCTGTTTTTTTTGCCCTTTGCCGCCAAACTTAAGACCCAGACACAGAACATCAGCAAGTTTCGAGAGTTGGTGATCGAAGGTGTGGTTGGGATTGCGGAGGGCGAAAATCCGCGCAACATCGAGTCGAAGCTGAAGGGTTTTCTGCAGTGAGGGTGCAGTAATGGCACGCAGACGCAAACAGACCGAAGAGCATGAAAACCATGAACGCTGGATTGTCTCCTACGCCGATTTCATTACCTTACTGTTTGCCTTTTTTGTCGTAATGTACTCCATCTCATCGGTCAATGAAGGCAAGTATCGGGTTCTGTCACAGACCCTGACAGATGCATTTCAAGAACCCAAACGGAGCCTTGATCCGATACAGATTGGTGAGCTCAGCCGGGAAAAAGGGGAGATCGCGGGAATCGCTTCTGAGAACGCCCCGATCGAATCGTTGGATCAGGGTTCCAGTCTCTACGATCAGGCAGGACTTGATCAATCGGTTGCTGAACTCTCCTCCAGTTCCAATACGGAACAACAGCGGCTTCGCTATCTGGCGGCCGCGATCGAGGACATGCTGATGCCCTATGTGGAGCAGGATCTGGTTGAGGTCAGGTTCAGCGACAATCGCGTGATGGTGGATATGAAGGATAAGATGCTCTTCCCGAGCGGCAGCACCCGGCTCTCCCGTACCGCGGTGCAGGCCCTGCGGGATATCAGCCGTATCCTTGCAAGCGTGCCTAACCAGATTCAGGTGGAGGGTAATACAGATAATCGTCCCATCCGTACGGAAGAGTTTCCCTCCAACTGGGAGCTCTCCGCGGCCCGTGCCGCCAGTGTAGTTCATCTGATAACACGCATGGGCATAGATCCCAATCGCCTGTCGGCAATCGGCTATGGAGAGTACCGGCCGGCAGCTGACAATGGGAGCCAGGAGGGACGCCAGAAAAACCGTCGTGTTACCCTGGTGATACAGGGTCTGACTGGCTTGCCCGACAGGACGATCAACCTGCCACAGAAAACTCAATGAGGGTTTGGACCGTCGCCAATCAGAAGGGAGGGGTGGGAAAGACCACTACCGTGGCCTCCCTGGGCGGCCTGTTGGTTCAATGGGGATTGCGCACCCTGTTGATCGATATCGACCCCCATGGCTCCCTTACCAGTTATTTTCGTTATGACCCGGATGCCATCGAGGAGAGTGTCTACTCCCTGTTCGATCCTCAAAGCCGCGGTGTGACGGCATACCGACACTTATTGCAACATCTGCAACAGGGCGATGAGCAGCCGCTTACTGGAGTGGCGGTATGCGGCCAAAGGAGAAGAAGCGGCCTTTGCATAAGAACTCAAGCAGGATGGCCGAACCGGACATGGCCCTGGTCAGCTATCTGGATACCCTGTTGAGTGAAATCGAAGACGTCAGGGATGTGGAACCGCTAACCGAAATTAAAGGCGCTACCCCTGCCGCCGATACTCGAAGGCAGGGATGATAGCGGCATGATTGATTCATATACCATCTGGAAGAGGGATCGAACCGGATGGAAGAGAAATAGGTGTATCGATGAGTACAACCGCAGAAGAGGCAAATAGGGGTGAGGTGATTCAGTTTGTCACTTTCGTGTTAAAAGACGAGGTCTACGGCATCAATGTGATGCAGGTACAGGAGGTGCTGCGGGTGACAGAGATCGCACCCGTACCGGGTGCGCCATCTTTTGTGCTGGGCATCATCAATCTGCGAGGCAACGTAGTGACGGTGATAGACACCCGTAGCCGCTTTGGTCTGCCTTCCACAGAGGTGGACGATTCCAGCCGAATCATCGTCATCGAGTCGGAAAAACAGGTGGTGGGCATCCTGGTCGATGCAGTATCAGAGGTAGTGGAACTTCAGATGGGTGACATCGATGCGGCCCCCAATGTGGGGAATGAGGAGAGTTCACGTTATATTCAGGGTGTGGCCACCAGGGAGAATAGTCTGTTAATCCTGGTGGATCTGAATAAACTTCTGACTGACGAAGAGTGGGCTGAGATCAGCATGTCCTGAATGAATGGGGCCTTGATGCTTATGGGCTTATCTGAAAACAATACGAATGAGTGATTATCAGACTATGCTATCGAGCAATGGTTAACCAACAGATCCTGACCAGACGATGCCAGATATAGGCGAGCAGACGCCACTCAATCCCCTCTATCCAGTCAATCCGCCACGCAGACCGGAGAAAAGGGATCATCCCAAACCATCCGGTCAAAAGCACAAAAGTAAGCAAAAAAGCCAACCTCCAGACGAGGGCAAGGGAAAACCGCATGTTGACGAGTATGCCTGATGGGGGCTGAGCAGAATCTTTGGGGAGTTGGCCTGGGAGTGATCGGCTTTGCCGTCGCTGCCGGTTTGTTCCTGCTCGTCTCTTATCTTCGACATTTGCGTGATCAGGCCAGTCTATTGGCAAGGGAGTTGGAGACCCTGAAACAGACGGTGGGTGCACTCTGTTCCAGTTCAGTAGGTGTAGACAGACGGGTCAATCGCCTGGAACGGCAAGGTCGTGATCTTGAAGAGCGCCAGGAAAATATGGAATGTTTTCAGCAGCAGGCAGCGCCTCCCTATGATGACGCCATCAGGATGGTGAGAGAAGGGGCCGATGCGGATGAACTGGTTCGGGATCTCGGACTCAGCCGTGGCGCCGCGGACCTGATCATCATGATCCATGGTATGAGAAGTGAAGATCAGTTGAACGACTGAGCTTGTTATGCTTACACTTAATCGATGACTTCTGAGCAACTCAGCAACCTATTTGCTGCGCTAAATGAATGCCTTCTATGATCACAGCTGCCGTCCCCATCCTTGGCTTCGCGGCCTATAGCGGGACCGGCAAAACCTCCCTGCTGATAAAGTTGATCCCGTTGCTGAAAGCGGAGGGCCTGAGAGTGGGTGTTATCAAACACGCCCATCACAAGGTGGATGTGGACAAGCCGGGCAAGGACAGCTATGAGTTGCGCAAGGCTGGCGCCGGACAGGTGCTGCTGGCCACCGCCCAACGCTGGGCACTGATGGTGGAGGAGGAGGTCGTAGGCGATCCCGATCTGCAGACCATGCTGAACCGGCTTGACTGCTCATCTCTCGAGCTGATTCTGGTGGAGGGTTTCCGGCATGTACCCTTCCCCAAAATTGAGCTGCATCGTCCATCCCTGGGCAAGCCATTGCTCTTCCCCCTGGACAGTTCCATCATTGCGGTTGCTACGGATGGGAAGCTCAGCCAAATCACGGAAATGCCCCTGCTGGATCTGAACGATCCGGTGGCAATTCGGGATTTCGTTTTGCTGTATGTAAGGCAGCACCAAACTGATGCTTGATTCGGCCATAAGAGACGCAGCGTTTATGGCAGACATTTCTCTCTGCCTCGATGGCTAACTCATGTCAGGCATGCAGGGCCACACTCTTGATCTGAGCGAAGATCCGCATGCCAGGTCTGAGGGCCAGAACAGATTCTGATTTTCGCGTGATGCGCGCCAGCAGAGGAACAGTTCCCAATTCCATGCGCACGATGACCTGGCTCTTGCCCTGGGGAACCAGCTCAATGATGGTCGCTTGCAGAATATTCAGAATGCTGGTTGCCCCCGGGTGTTCCAAGGTGAGACTGACATCCTTGGCATGGATGCGTAAGTTGACCTCTGTGCCAATTGGCCTATCAATCCGGCTCACTATGAGTTCACCGCCGGCGAATTGAAGCTGGGTAAGGTGGAACTGTTCATCATGTCGTTCCACCCGGGCGCTGATCAGGGCGCCGGCGTCCTCGTCCATGGCAATGGAAAGCCGGGTGTTGACCATCATCGTCGCAATCGGTCCACTTTCTGTGATGCGTCCCTCTTCCATCAGGGCCAGATGATCGGCCACGCTGATGAGTTCTTCCATATCATGGGTGACATAGATGATCGGGATTTCCGCCTCGGCATGTAGTCGCTCCAGATAGGGAAGGATCTCCTTTTTGCGACTACGGTCAAGGGCTGCCATGGGTTCGTCCATCAGCAGGAGTCGCGGGCTGTTCAGCAGGGCCCGACCGATAGCGACCCGTTGCCGTTCACCGCCGGAAAGGTCAGCACTGTTTCGCTTGAGCAACGGTTCTAGCCCCAGTATGCCAATGATGTGCCGGGGCTCATGGTGGCGAATTTCGTTTGGGGTTCTACGCCAGCCGTAGAGCAGATTGTCCTGTACATCCAGATGGGGAAACAGGGCAGTCTCCTGGAACACGTAGCCGACTCCCCGCTGATGAGTGCCGAGAGAGACCCCTCGATCACTGTCGAACCATCTCTCCCCGTTGATAATGAAATAGCCGGTGACATTCGATTCCAGACCGGCGATACAACGCAGTACCGTGGTTTTGCCACATCCGGATACCCCAAACAGGGCGTTGACACCCGAAGCGGGCAAGCCGCCTTCTGCATCCAGCTGAAAACCTTGACGCTGCAGTTTGAAATGAAATCGTATATCGCCACTCATGTCCCATTACTCCGGGTGGTGCCGCTCCGCGCCAGTCGGTAGATCAGCAGCAGGGTGACGAATGAGAAAACCAACAACCCCGCGGAGAGCAGGTGGGCCTGGGTATACTCCAGGGATTCGACGTGGTCATAGATCGCGATGGAGAGCACCTGGGTCTCTCCCGGTATGTTGCCACCGATCATCAGCACCACGCCGAATTCTCCGACGGTGTGGGCAAAGCCCAAGGTGGTGGCGGTGATCAGTCCACGGCGGGAGAGCGGCAGCACCAGGCTGAAGAAGCGGTTGAGGGGCGAGGCGCGCAGGGTGCTGGCGGCTTCCAGCAGCCTGCCATCGAGCTGACTGAAGGCATTCTGGATCGGTTGAATCACAAACGGCATGGAATAGAGCACCGAACCGATCACCAGCCCGCTGAAAGAGAAGGCCAGGCTACTGCCACTCAAGGCTGACCAGGGCCCGCCAATAATACCCCCCGGCGCCAGCGCGATCAGCAGGTAGAAACCCAATACGGTGGGTGGCAACACCAGGGGCAGGGCAACCAGGGCCTCCACCCAATGTTTCATACGGTTTCGGGTTCGGCTTAGCCACCAGGCCAGGGGGGTTCCCAGCAACAGCAGAATGATGGTGCTGATCAGGGCTAGCCGCAGGGTGACCCAGAGTGCGCTGAGGTCTGCTTCGGTCAATTTTGCGGACTCTCGATACTGTAGCCGTTCTCGACTATGATCTTCCGTGCCGCCGCTGAGCGCAGATACTCCAAGAACAAGCGGGGCGCAGATTTATTTTCAGCCCGTTTCAGCAGCACGGCTTGTTGTCGGATGGGTTGAAAATAATCTTCCGGGATAAACCAGAGATAACCGTCCGGCTGTTTGCCTGTAACAAGCTGAGAGTAGGCGATAAAACCCAGATCAGCCGCCCCAGAGGCGACATATTGATAGGCCTGTCCCACATTTTCACCTCTTACCAGATGACCCTTCAGCCCTTCCCATAGCGACATTCTCCGCAGGACCTCACGTGCAGCGGCGCCATAGGGCGCCGTGGTGGGATTGGCGATGGAGATGTGCCCGATCTCATTCGATTGCAGCAGGGTCTCTACAGGCAGGGTCGAGTTGATCTTCGGTCCCCAGAGCACGAGCCTGCCTTGTGCATAGGTGAAGCGGCTGCCACTGACCGTACGGTCCGCCTGTTCAAGCCGCTCAGGCCGGGCAGCGTCGGCAGCCAGAAACAGATCAAAGGGGGCGCCATGGGTGATCTGCGCATAGAGCTTGCCGGTGGAGGCCGAACTGATACGCAGCTGGTGACCGGTCTGGCTGGTAAACGCCGCGGCCAACAGACGCAGGGTAGGGGTAAAATTGCTCGCTACGGCCACATGCACCTGATCGGCCAATGTCAAAGTCGATAGGGTCAGCAGGCTGAGGGCAATAAGAATCCTCGTCAGCATCGGGGCTATTTCTCAGCCGTGAGGTAGCAGATCCAGCCAGCGTCCGCATCACCCTCCTCAACCGGTTCGAAGATACCGTCGGCTTCACCCTCTTCATCGAATCCCTGCCAGTAGACAGTGACCCTGCTGAAACCGGCCTCGGCCAGCAGTTCACCTATCTCCGGCAAGGTCCAGAGGCGCCAGTCATAACTGAAGGCCTTCTCCAGCCGGGAGCCATCCGCAAAGTCAAAATGGATATGGCAGATCAGGTCGCCGCTGATGGGCTCATACTTCTCTTGCTCCCAGACATAGGTGAAGCTGCTGTCGCCATCCTCGATCTCCCGCTCCTCCTCGATCTCCCGAAAGGAGTCGTAGCCGCCATAGGCATCCAGAAACAGGATGCCATCCGCGGCAAGCTGTTGATGTACCCGACGAAAATAGCGTTTGAGTTGAGAACGCTCCTTGAACAGCCAGTAACTGAAATTCATCGCGGAGATGATGTCAGGAGCTTGCGTGGTTGCCGTCAGGACATTCTCCCGCAACAGCTCGATGCGCTTCGCCTGGGCATTTTTGAGCCGGACCAACTGATGATCCCGGCCCCAGTTCAAAACCTCTTTATCGAGATCGACGCCGATGGCACGGTTTGTTTTGCGACGGCGTACCCATTCACAGCAGACATTCGCGGTACCGCAGAAGTCCTCGCGCAGTAGTGAGGCCCTGTGACCTCTGAGTTTTTTATAGGTCTCGTCGACAAAATCGATCTCCGCCTCGGCGCATTGCACCGATAGCTCATAGAGATAGTGGCGGTCGGCTGTCTCCGCCAGGGAGGGTAATGGTTTCTTCTTTGTTTTCGGCATGTTGTGTTATCAAACCCAAAGATCATCTGAATTTGGAAGACGGCAGATATATAACGGATAACCAACCGCTAAACAAAGAACTATACTCGAATTGAAGAATTAGTTTCATCGGAGGTGGAGATGGCCATTGCAATCACCCTGAAAGAGTATTTAAAGGACCATGACATCAGCTACGAGGTGATCGAACATCGTCGTACCGGTTCAACCCTGCAAACCTGCGAAGCGGCCCATATACCCGGAGACCTGATGGCGAAATCTGTATTGTTAGGGGATGATGAAAGCTACCTGATGGCAGTCATTCCGGCAACCCATCGACTACAGCTTGCTCACCTGAGTGAATTAACCGGCAGGCAGCTGGAGCTTATCGAGGAAGATGAACTCGTGGAAGCCTTCGCGGACTGCGAGCCCGGGGCGGTCCCGCCAACCGGCAAGCCCTATGGGATAGAAACCCTGGTGGATGACAGCCTGACGGCACAACCCGAAATCTATTTCGAAACCGGTGACCATACCCAACTGATCCATGTTTCAGGCAAGCAGTTTCGCGAATTGGTGGAAGAGACAGCGACAGAAAATATCAGCAGACACATATGAGGCGACCTGATCATTGTCGGATTTGATTCCGCTACCGAACTGGTTTAACCTTGCGCCTCCCAAATCAAGCCGGATCAGAGCAAGCAGAGCGATTTACCCTGATCCGACTCCGCGTTTCCTGGAGAGGTGTCCGAGCGGCTGAAGGAGCACGCCTGGAAAGTGTGTGTACGTTAATAGCGTACCGAGGGTTCGAATCCCTCCCTCTCCGCCAAACAAAAAAGGCCTCCCAGAAGGGGCCTTTTTTATTTGGTGATGAGGGAGGTTTTGATGAGAACCCTTCGGTTCGAAAAAATCGTCAGGAACGATTTTTAACGTGCGCAGCACGGCCCGCAGGGCGAGGGCAGGACAGCCCGAGTAATCCCTCCCTCTCCGCCAAATCTGCCGTAAAAACAATAAAATATACTTGTATAAATCCCTTCGGTACGGAACAAGCTGTTTTATGAGATATGTGTAAATATCAAACAGTTATGCTCTATGCGGAGAGCTGTAAATCATCGATTTCGAGAAAAGCTGTCAAACCGCGCGCCACCTCATACCAACCTATGCCAATGGCACTTTAAGCAGGCTAGTAGGTAGCAAAATACTGTTGGGTCTTATCGCTTATTTTAAGAATGTCTCGTCGTCGCCTTCCCGATATCCCATAGCCCGATAGCCGATACGCCGCTTTTCAAACATTCTGGCGAGCATCGGCACCTTGTCGTCCACGTAGTCAATGATTCTTACCTCCTGTTTGCCAGGATGCAATCGATGGAGCCGACCGGCGTATTGCACGAGCGTGCCTTTCCAGGACACAGGGAGGGCGAGGAGCAGGGTATCCAGCCGTGCATCGTCAAAACCTTCACCGATGTATTTACCGGTTGCCAGGAGGAGCCGCTCTTCGTCTACGGGAATGGAAGCAAGCTGCTCTTCGACTTCGAATGGGGCCGATCTGCATAGGGATAATGGGGTGGTGCCCATCACGACGCTTCAAAACGCTTCTTACGCCAGGCCTGGTAGATTAATGCCGGAGGTGTATCTGTGGTGATGAGTGCGGCGATTAAAACCCGGTATCCAGCACGACGCGCATCGAGGCTACTCACCAGCCATGGCTTTATCGACAGCCTCCAGGATATTGTTCTGGTCATGCGGTCGATTGCGTTCTTTGACGCCTTCCACGGTAAGTTCGAATAGACGGGATTGAACGGCTTCTTCCACGAAGCGTGAGATATCCCCTTTCTTGGTACCTCTCTGTGCCAGAAAGGAGCGTAAGGCCCGGTCGGTTTCTTCGGGTACGACAATGGACCAGCGGACGTTACTCATAGCTCCTCCTATCTCGATCAGCTCCCGCTAGGTCTTGTTGTATTGGTCATAAGACATCTCGATCAAATTCGTTCATTTTGTGCGCCCCGTTCAATCCATTTCCTTTTTGGCGGCAGCGATCTGAGCAATGGGTAAGAACATGGCGACAGGCTCAGGTCGATCTCCGAGGGCCCCACTGACCAGCCCGATAGGGTAGAAGCCCAGGGCGGAATAGAAAGCGATCGCATCTGGTTTGGCATCCACTACTACGCCGATACAAACGACGCGGTCCCGCATCTCCAAGGCAAGTTCAAGCATGGCGCGTAGTAACAGTCGGCCGATGCCATGCCCCTGGAAATGTTCGTCCACTGCCAGCCGGGCAAGGCGCAGGATGGGCAGTGGATAAGCAGGCAGGCGTCGGCGCAGGTTTTTCGTCAGTTTCTCTGCAACCATCTCCCCGCTGGAGACGGTGACAAAGCCGGTGATCTGGTCGCCTTGGACAGCAACATAAGTCGTTCCGATGTGGTGTCGAAACTGATTCTGCCCGGCATAGCGCTGAAAGAAGCGATCGAGGTCGATATTTCCGCTACGGAATCCAGATCGGTCGTCCCGGGGCTCCAGCAGACGGACGCGAACTTCGTGCTCCGTGTTACTCACGGAACAACGCTTTCAGGTCTTCCGTAGGCTGATCTTCCTGAGCGATGTGTTCGATGGTCTCTACCATTGCTTCACTAGTCAACACCAGCCGAGATGGGATGATCAGATCCTCGGGGATCTCACGCAGTGCCTGCAGGTGATGCTGTAGTGCCTCTTCGATCAGGTAGGCCTTTTTCACGCCGCGTCGCTTCACATACGCCTCGATCTCAGCCTTGGTCTCTTCCGAGATGTAGGCGGATACCTGAGTGGTTGTGGACATAGTAGTTTGCTCTCCCTACAGTTTTGTAGATATTTGTATAAAATAACACAAAAGCGGGAGATTGCGAATCTTCAGATCAATTCTCTGACTCCTATACCCGGGAAGACGGCGCACAGTCCGATCGGCTTGTTCGACCGCTGGGCATGGCGTACTTGGGAAAGGTGTGGACCCTGGTGGCCTGGTGTGAACTATGGGATGATTTTCGCCACTTCCGCCTGGATCGCAAGGGCTCGATGCATCCGATGAAATTTTTTACTGATGAACAGGTAAATGCCTTGAGGATTTCTTTATCACCCTACCCCTGGAGGATCGTCCATGACTCTGAATCGCTGTGCCTGGGCCGCCAAGGCTTCGCCCGAGGAGATCATCTATCACGATGAAGAGTGGGGCGTTCCAAGCTTCGATGACAGGCATCTGTTCGAGATGCTGATTCTGGAAGGAGCCCAGGCGGGTTTGTCCTGGTCCACGATTCTTAAAAAGCGCGAAGGCTACCGGCGGGCCTTTGACGGGTTCGATCCGGTGAAGATGGCCCGTTACACGGCGGCAAGAAAGGCCAGGCTGATTCAGGATACCGGTATCGTCCGCAACCGGTTGAAGATCGAGGCGGCGGTGACCAATGCCAGGGCGTACCTGGATCTGACAGCCTCCGGAATTACCCTGGCCGATTTTCTGTGGGAATTCGTTGACGACAAGCCGGTACAAAACCGCTGGAAGAGGGTGGAGCAAGTACCCGTGACGACAACGGAATCCGATACCATGAGCCGTGAATTGAAACGGCGCGGCTTCAAGTTCGTCGGCGGTACCATCTGCTATGCATTCATGCAGGCTGTCGGTATGGTCAATGATCACACCGTGGATTGTTATAGATATGCGGAACTGGCTGATGTTAAAGGCAGTAATCGGCGAAGCTAAAGCAATCGGGCAATGGCATAGCCGGGATGCCGGCGGCGCCACTGCCGGTTGGCCTGAACATCGTTGTCCCGGTAATCCAGATGCGAATACGGGAGTGGGTCAATTTTGGTGGGTATGGGTGGGTCAATCTGAGTGAGTGTTAAAGCGTGTCCTTCCGGCAGTCGTGCGTGAACCAAGCTCTTCCGAGCACTATGCTGCAT
>CBDVCD010000007.1:0-36408 GCA_965372385.1 uncultured Gammaproteobacteria bacterium
CAAGAAGGCGCTAGATCACGATATTTTGAAGAACTTCTACAAAGAGTTCGAGATCGCCCCGGAGATGCCGATCCTCTCCCGCAATCTCTGCAAGGATCAACACAACTGTCGTTGGACACGCACCTATATCAAAAAACTTTTTCCTGATGGAGCAAAAACGGCCTGCCGCTATGCGGGCCTGCCTGCCCCGGTGGGTAGAAGCTGCTTGTAGCGCCGTCAACCCGAAGCATTCCCTGGGTTGGTGTGCCGATATCCTTTCTCTCGATATTGGCACATCATTTTTCGCTGGGGTTGGAGCCCTGATAGTCATAGTGCTCCGTCAAGGTTCTCTCCGCGCTGCTTCTCCCACTTCGCTACTGGCGGATGGTAGATGATCTGTACGGTGGCGCCATCCGGATCGTAACAGGAGAAACTGCGGGCACCATCCCGGTGGGTTCTGGGATCAGAACGCAGACGCACACCCTGCCCTTTGAGAAAATCAAACCACTGGTCGACCTCTTCCGCCGTGGCGAGAAAAAAACCGATGTGGTCTAGCCGCTGACCCAGTTCATCCCGATCTCCCGCCGCAGCCTGGTGCAGGGCCAGATTATCGGGGCCGGAGCTCAGGTAGAGGTTCTCCGCATCGGGCCGCCACTCCACCCGCATACCCAATAGCGCCACATAGAAATGCTCACAGGCCGTCAGGTCCCTGACATAGAGGGCGACATGTCGCATCCCCAGGGTAGCACCCGGCCGCTTCATCCTAGAATCCTCGGTTGAACACCGTGTAGGGTGCACTTGTGGTGTAACATTGTTCTTTCAACAGGTTAATAGCCCAATAGCTAATTAAGTTCATATTTTTACCATACGAAGGTACTGCTAATAGTGGTCAGCTGAGGATTCTAGGATCATGTGAGCACCTCGTCCGTGACCTGCTGCCAGACCTCTTCACCGAAGACCCGCTTCACCACCAATGGCAGTGAGACCGCACCATGGGCAAGCAGCTGGGAGTGAAACGCCTGCATACTGAGCTGGGGCTGCTTCTGCAACACGATCTGGCGGGTTGTATCCATCAGGGAGGCCCCGATCAACGCCATGAAGGCATCGGTGGGTCGGCGCGAAAGTGCGGTCAGACTCGACTCCGCCCAACCGGGCAGGTCCGAGAGGGCCTGAAGCCGTTCCAGGGCCTGCATGCTGCCGATCATACCCATATGAAACTCGAGATCCACCACCGCCTGCTCCGCCAGGGCCAGCCGGCGCTGTGAGAGCTGTAGCATATCCTCTTCCCTGAAATAACCCCGCTCCTCCAGGAGATAGCTCATATAGTGCGCCCAGCCACGCTTAAACGCAGCGGAGAGATTGATCTGTCGAACCAGACTGTGGGCCTGGACCCCACCCGCCCAGGCCAGGAAATGGCGCCCGGCCCAACCGCCATAGAGAGAACGCAGTCGAATTGACGCCCGGCTCTCGCCACCTTCCAGCTGTTTCCCGTCCGGGATCAGGAAAACACCCCCCGTCTCACTACGCAGATAACTGCCACATTCGCATTTGGTAAAACAGTGATCAGTCACGCAGAAATCAAGTGCCTGTTCCGGTGGTTGCAGCAGATGCTGCTCCTGAACGAAACGCCTGAGCTGTTCAGCCTCGTCGTGATAGGCCTGTAACCGGACCGCACCAGAGAGCATGGTTTCATTGGCCATCTGTTCGCGAATACGTTCCAGCATCAGTCCCTGCTGCTCCACCCGCTGCTGGGTTTGTGCCTGAGTCAGCCTGGCCATCTGGAGCGCATCCTCTTGCGTCAGATCCAGTTGATGCCGGTGCTTTAACAAGCGGCTTGCCAGTTCCGGACCACACTCCGCGGTGCCGCCAGCCAGCGGGGCCAAATCCTTGATCAGATATTCGCGAAAATCCTCGATGGCCTTGATGGCCTTGTTGCTCAGCGCCTGTAAACGCCCCAGGTCCGAGCAACACTCGCGGGTCTGCGGCAGTTCACGCTCCAGCCTTCTAAGCCAGGGAACACCTGCCTCAGCGGTCTCCAGTGCATCCGCCAACCAGAGGGTAGAGACGATTTCCGGCAGCTCGGAAAGTTGCCCACGGGCGGATCTGAGATAGTCTGCAGTCCCCGCCAGCATCCCCTGCATGGCCTCACAGAACTTTTCCGGCTGTCTTACCACCAGTTCCTGCATTGCCCGCAAGGGGAGATACTTCGCTGGATCCCGGTGTCGCCAGTCACACTCAAGCAGGGTGCGGTGCTCGATCATTGCCGCGCCAAAGATCAGTTGCATGTCGAGCTGGCGGTCCGGATCAAGCGCCGTATAATCCAGCTCCTCAAGACTGACCAGCAGACTACTCAACCAAGAGGCCAAAGCCCCCACATCGTCATCCCCATCCGCGGCCAGCAAACCTTCATATCCGGAGACCCCAGCAAAGATGGCGGCGATGGGATGGTAACGGAACCAGACCTTGTAAAACTCGCAGATCAATTCGTCAAAGGCGGCCACTTCAGACATTATGAATCTCGTAGTCGTGGCTGATTTTGGCGGTCTTACCCAGCATGAGAGAGGCGGAACAATATTTCTCCGCACTGAGCGAGACCGCACGGGCGACATGTTTTTCACTCAGATCCTTACCGCTGACGATGAAATGGGCATGGATGCGGGTAAAGACCTTGGGATCTGAGTCGGCACGTTCCGCCTCCAGTTCCACCACACAATCGGTCACCTGCTGACGCGACCGCTTCAGGATGTGCAGCACATCGAACTGGGTGCAGCCCCCCATCCCCAACAGGAGCATCTCCATCGGCCGCACCCCCAGGTTGCGGCCTCCATGCTCGGGGGGACCATCCATTACGACGGCATGGCCACTGCCCGCCTCGCCCAGCATAGTGGCCTCTTCGACCCACTTTATTCTTGCTTTCATGAAAAAACTCCAGGATTTACCAGCAGTTTGGGTATGGGAATGAGCCACCGTTCACCCGATACGCCATTAGATGTTTTTTTTTCCTTACAATAATATGTTACTTTGATCGCATTATATTTGCAGATTCGACAAGTCGGCAGGGATTGCTAAACTTACCCTGGATAATGAACACCCTCGTTTAGTAAGCTTTTACAGTTGAGTAGGAAGATCATGACGATCATTAAACCGCCCCCACAGGAACCCGAGTATCTTCAGCGATTCCTCTCCTTTTGTCACCGCCGCCGTTACCCGAAGAATACCGAGATCATTCACATCGGTGACCCGTCGGATATTCTCTACTACCTCACGGAGGGATCGGTCGCTGTCTATATCGAAGATGATGACGGACGCGAGATCATCCTTACCTACCTCAACAAAGGCGAGTTCATCGGTGAGATAGGTCTCTTCGTACCTGAACCCAAACGTAGCGTCATGGTGCGCACCCGCACCCCCTGTCAGATCGCCGAAATCAGCTACCAGCGTCTGGTACAGCTGTTCGACCACGACCTGAAGGAGCATACCAAAGACATCCTCTATGCGATCGGCGCCCAGCTCTCCCAGCGCCTGATACGTACCAGCACCAAAGTAGGCCACCTTGCCTTCTTCGATGTAACCGGCCGTATCGCCCGCACCCTGCTCGATCTCTGCAAGGAGCCAGATGCCATGACCCACCCCGATGGCATGCAGATCCGCATCACCCGTCAGGAGATAGGCCGTATTGTAGGCTGCTCTCGGGAGATGGCGGGGCGGGTGCTGAAAAACCTCGAGGAGCAGGGCCTGGTCAGCGTCAGCGGCAAGACTATCGTAGTTTTCGGAACCCGTTAAGCTAAGCAACCCCAAGTTACCTGTAACTTGGGGTTGTAAACGGCACATCTTATTTCAGTCCGCAAACAACTCCGCCAGCTTCCTGCCGGGTTCGGTTGCCCGCATGAAGGCTTCACCCACGAGAAAGGCATTAATGCCATGCCGGCGCATCAATGCCACATCACCCCGGGTGTGGATGCCGCTCTCGGTGACCAAAATACGCTCCTCTGGAATCTGCTCGAGCATCCGCAACGTTGTATCCAGACTCACCTCGAAGGTGCGCAGGTTGCGGTTATTAATCCCGATCAATCGATTGCTGACCTCTAGCGCCCGCGCCAGCTCCACCTCATCATGCACCTCGATCAGTACATCCATATCGAGCTGATGCGCCAGATCGTTAAGCTCCCTGAGACGTAAATCCTCAAGGCAGGCAACGATCAGCAGGATGCAGTCCGCACCAATCACCCTGGCCTCGTAGACCTGATAGGGATCAACGATGAAATCCTTGCGGATCACTGGCAGCCTACAGGCAGCACGGGCCTGTTGCAGATAGGCATCGCCGCCCTGGAAGAAATCGATATCGGTCAGTACGGAAAGACAGGCCGCCCCGCCTTTTGCATAGCTCTGGGCAATCTCCGCCGGACGAAAATCCTCCCGCAACACCCCTTTGCTGGGTGAAGCCTTTTTGATCTCGGCAATCACGCCTGCCTGCCCGGCAGCGATTTTTCTCGCAATCGCATCAGCAAACCCTCGCGTGGGCGCAACATCGGCCACCCCCTCCACCAGAAGATCGAGGGGAGTCTGGCAGGAGCGTTCGCTGATCTCCTCATGCTTACGCTGGACGATCTTCTTCAGGATATCGGGAGTATCACGCATGCATGTCGGCTCGAATGTAAATCAATTTCCCTGTTGCGCCACCAGATCGATATTCACTGGAACACTCAACCCCGTTACTCAAAGCTCTGGGTCAATATGACCAGTTTATCCAAGCGATTACGCGCCTCGCCGCTGGCGATGGCACGCTCTGCCATCTCGATGCCAGTCTGCAGACTATGCGCAATTCCAGCGGTGTAGATGGCGGCCCCGGCATTGAGCATCACAATATCCCGGGCCGGACCAGACTGATCCTCCAACACGCCACGGATGACCGCCAGGCTTTGCGCCGCGTCGTCTACCTTGAGCAGGTCGATAGGCGAGCGCCGGAGACCGAAATCCTCCGGTCGAATAGCGAATCGGCGGATCTGGCCATCCTTGAGTTCCGCCACATCGGTGGCGGCGCCACAGCTGATCTCGTCCAGGCCATCGCGGGAGTGGACCACCATGACATGGCGACTGCCAAGCCGCTGCAGCACCTCCGCAATCGGCTCCAGCAGCTCCTCACTGAAGACCCCCAGCAATTGGTTGGGTACCCCGGCCGGATTGGTCAACGGCCCGAGCACATTGAAGATAGTGCGTACCGCCATCTCCTTACGTGGTCCGATGGCGTGCTTCATGGCACTGTGATGTCCAGGTGCGAACATAAAACCTACCCCCACCTCACGCACGCACCGTTCCACCTGTACTGGGGTGAGGTCGAGGCGAATCCCCGCTGCCTCCAGCACATCGGCACTGCCTGATTTACTGGATACTGAACGATTGCCATGCTTGGCCACATGACAGCCAGCGGCGGCGGCCACAAACATGCTGGCAGTGGATATATTGAAGGTACCGGATGAATCACCCCCGGTGCCAACGATATCGACCGGATTGGGCAGGTCGCCAATGGAGACACCGGAAGCCAGCTCACGCATCACCGCCGCGGCTGAGGCAATCTCCGTCACTGTCTCCCCCTTCATACGCAAGCCGATCAGGAAGCCACCGATCTGCGCCGGGGTGGCGCCACCGGTCATGATGGTGCGCATCACGCCGGTCATTTCATCGGCATCGAGATCGTGCTGAGACAGCACCTGGTTAATCGCCTGTTGCATCTGCATGCTTAGCCCTCTTTTTTCAGCACCATATCCCAGCCAAGGGATGCGTGTTAATCACTCTGATGGCAAATATTGCTCATGTGTCATCACCCTTCGATGAAATTCCGCAGCAAATCGTGACCATGCTGGGTCAGGATCGACTCAGGGTGAAATTGCACCCCCTGCACCTTCAACTCCTTATGCCGCACACCCATGATCTCGTCCACCGCTCCATCCCGTTCGGTCCAGGCCGTAACCTCCAGACAATCGGGCAGAGTGGAACGCTCGATTACCAACGAGTGGTAGCGGGTCGCCTCGAAGGGATTCTCCAGTCCGGAAAAGACGCCAGTATCACTATGGTAGATAGGTGACGTCTTGCCATGCATCACCTCGCGGGCATGCACAATCCGACCGCCAAAGGCCTGACCGATGGACTGGTGGCCGAGACATACGCCCAATAGGGGGATGCGTCCGGTGAAATATTTGATGGCCTCCACCGAGATGCCCGCCTCATTGGGGGTACAGGGTCCCGGGGAAATGACGATCTGCTCCGGCTGCAGCGCTTCGATCTCCGCGAGGTCAATCTCATCGTTGCGATAGACCCGCACATCGGCGCCCAGCTCGCCCAGATACTGCACCAGGTTGTAGGTGAAGGAGTCGTAGTTATCGATCATCAACAGCATGACTACTCTCCTCCTTTCTCGCAGGGATGGCGGTCGATGCCTGCCTCGGCCATGGCCACGGCGCGAAAGATGGCCCGCCCCTTGTTCATGGTCTCCTTCCACTCCAGCTCAGGAACCGAGTCGGCCACCACACCAGCCCCCGCCTGGATATGCAGGGTCTGATCCTTGATGACCGCGGTACGGATAGCGATGGCGGTATCCATGTTGCCGTTCCAGGAGAGATAGCCCACCGCACCGGAGTAGACACCCCGTTTCACCGGCTCCAGTTCGTCGATGATCTCCATGGCACGAATCTTCGGCGCGCCACTTACGGTCCCCGCTGGGAAGGTCGCTCTCAGCACATCGATGGCGCTCATGCCATCCCGCAGTTCACCAATGACATTGGAGACGATATGCATGACATGGGAGTAGCGTTCCACGATCATCTTGTCGGTCAGCTCGACACTGCCCACTTTCGCCACCCGACCGGTGTCGTTGCGCCCCAGGTCGATGAGCATCAGATGCTCCGCCAGCTCTTTCGGATCGGCCAGCAGTTCCGCCTCCAGGGCTCTGTCCTCTTCGTCGTTATAACCACGGCGGCGGGTCCCGGCAATCGGTCGCACCGTCACCACCCCATCCTCGAGCCGGGTCAGGATCTCAGGCGAGGAACCGACCACATGGAAATCCCCGAGATTCAGGCAGTACATGTAAGGTGACGGATTCAATCCTCGCAACGCCCGGTAGAGATCCAGCGGCGGGGCCCCAAACGGAATCGACAACCGCTGGGAGATCACCACCTGCATACAGTCGCCTTCCAGGATGTACTGTTTGACCCGCTCCACCGCCTGTTTGTAGCCCGCCTCGGTAAAGCCGGAGACGAAGTCCGCTTCATCCACCCGGCGGTTCGAGCTGTACATCCCACGGGGAACCACCTGTTTCATGGCCTGAACCAGTTGGCGAATCCTCTTGTCGGCCAAATCCAGGGTACCGCCTGCCGTGGGGTCGACGTGAACCACCACATACATCCGACCAGTGAGATTGTCGAACACCACCAGTTCATCGGAGACCATCAGCAGGATGTCCGGGGTATTCAGCTGGTCCGGGTTGGGACACTGCGCCAGCCGCGGCTCGATATAGCGGATAATGTCATAGCCGAAATAACCCACCAGGCCGCCATGAAAGCGAGGCAGCCCATCCAGCTCGAAGGCCTTGTAACGCTGCTGAAACTGCTCGATCCACGCCAACGGATCCTCCACCTGATGTGACTCGACCACCTGGCTATGGGTCACCACTTCAACCTGATGATCGCTGACTCTGACAAAGGTCTCGCAGGGCAGGCCGATAATGGAGTAACGGCCCCACTTCTCGCCACCATGAACCGATTCAAACAGGTAGGAATAGGGCTTGTTTGCCAGCTTCAGATAGACACTCAGGGGGGTCTCAAGGTCGGCAAGGACCTCGCAAATAACGGGTATGCGGTTAAAACCCTGGGCTGCCAGGGCATCGAATTCTTGGGGGTTCATGATCCTCTCCACGCAACAGACAAATCGACAACAGACGGAATGGGTGAAATCACCAACGCCATCGCGTGCCGATCTTCAATGCCTTGTTGGGTGAAAGCAGGTACATCGTTCTTAGTTCGTAGTATTTAGGGCTATGCCCCTACGATAATCTAAAAACCCACCCTGGCTCAAGCGGCAGCTTCCAACAATCCCTGAATCTCCACCAGCGAATCGATGACTGCGTCCGGATTGTAGTTGCGGATATCCTCTCCGTGATTGTAGCCATAGCTCATGCAGAGAATCTGAAACCCCGCCGCACGGGCCGCCTTCACATCGCTTTGCGAGTCGCCGATCATCAGGGCATTGGCTGGCTGGACAGCAAAAAACTCAGCGCCATGCAACAGGGGCAGAGGATCTGGCTTTTTCTTAGGCAGGGTATCGCCGGAGATAACGATCTCGAAATCGTCATAGGCACCCAGCTCTTTCAGCAAAGGAAGTGTAAACTGCGCTGCCTTGTTGGTCACACAGCCCAGTCTATAGCCTGACGCCTTCAGGTAGTCCAGACCTTCACGAATCCCCGGGTAGAGCACCGACCGCTTGGAGGTATTCTCCGCATAGAGTTCGAGAAAGATCGGATAGGCCTTGGCGAAATCCGCCTCGTCCGGCTCGCCGTCCAGTTGGCCGATCAAGGCACGTCGTACCAGGCGTTCAACCCCATTGCCCACCCAGTTGCGTACCTTATCCTCACCATGGGCAGAGCGGCCGATCTGCTGCATCATCTCATCCACGCAATAGGCCAGGTCCGGAACACTGTCCACCAGGGTGCCATCCACGTCAATGAGGATCATTTCAGGTTTCTTGAGACTCATAACTCATTTCCACCAGGTAAAAAAAACAACAAGGGCAACCGAAGTCACCCCTGCCGACTCAAAGAGATACTTTTGAATTGCTTAAACCTTTGCCAACTCCGCCAGCATCTTGCCGACGATGGTGTCATAACGGTTGGCATCGCCCTCTTCGGGAAAACCGAAGATGCCGGAACCGGCCACAAAGGTATCAGCGCCCGCGGCCTTGATCTCGCCGATATTATCCACCTTCACGCCACCATCGATCTCCAAGCGGATATCCAGGCCTGAATCATCGATAAGTTTGCGGCAGGCACGCAGCTTGTCCATCGTGGCGGGAATAAAACTCTGACCACCAAAACCCGGGTTCACCGACATCAGTAGAATCATATCCACTTTGTCCAAAACGTAGTCAAGGTGAGAAAGCGGCGTAGCCGGATTGAACACCAGACCTGATTTGCAGCCTTCACCGCGGATCAGTTGCAGACTGCGGTCGAGGTGTTCGGAGGCTTCCGGATGGAAGGTGATGTAGGTAGCACCGGCCTTGGCGAAATCGGGGATGATACGATCCACCGGTTTGACCATCATGTGCACATCGATTTCAGCCGTCACCCCATGCTTGCGCAAGGCCTCACAGACCAGCGGTCCGATGGTCAGGTTGGGCACATAGTGATTATCCATTACGTCGAAGTGAACGATCTCAGCACCAGACGCTAGCACCTTATCCACTTCATCGCCCAGTTTGGCGAAATCCGCCGACAGGATGGACGGTGCGATCTTATCGGATTGACGAGCCATGATTCTCTCTCCTGCTGTGTTTGTCACCAGAGCCGAGGAAACCGACCCTGGACGCCGGTTGAGGCCCTAGGGCTCAACCCTGAAAATTCCAAGCGGCGTCACTTTACCCCAATGGGGGTGAATTTGCAGCCTTTCCTCTTGTACCACCGCCGCCAAGCGGCAGCTTGAACAGCGCATTGACGAGCAGACCGTTGGGAGGCTATCAACCACTTTTATATGGCCCGGACGCCACATTGCAAGGTCAGGTGAGCGCCTGGATTAAACAGGTGGCTTCCGGCAGGGAGCTATCCCCCCTACTGATCCGTCTCCATCAACCCCTTGATACGCTGGACATAGTGACGGGTCTCACGGGGCGCATAGGGGGCAACCTGCTTCCACTGTTTTACCTCAGCCGCCTTTCCCTGGGCTCGTCGGAAGGCCTTTAAGATATTGCCATAACCCGCATTGTAGCTGGCCATGGCAAATGCCAGTCGTTCCTGGGTTGGCAGGCCCTTTTGCCATTTCCGATAGAGCATCCGGTCATAAAAGATACCTGCCGCTATATTCCAACGTGGCTCTTTGATATGGGTAAAGTGGGGGTTTTTCTCCTTGATCTCCGCATAGGTGGCCGGCATGATCTGCATAATGCCCAACGCGCCAGCAGGACTTTTGGCGCTTGGCCTGAGACCCGACTCCGCTATCCCCTGGGCCTTGAACCAGTGCCAGTCGATATGGGGGCCAAAATAGTGTTTGGTGTATTTACGAAAATAGTGGTCGTAGTCATTGCTCCAATGCTCATGCTTGACGTGTTTAAAGAAACCCGCCATCGCCAGGCCAGGTAACAACACCAACAACAGAAACCATCGAAACGTCAGCCACATTCAGACTTGGCCCGCCTTAGTTGAGCCCGAGCCCGATCACCAGCCCCAAGGCGGTACCAATCCCGACAAAGATCCCCATGATCATCATGCCAACCGCCATATTACCCTTCTGCAACTCATCCGGGATGCTGAAATTGACGATATGACTGAAAACCTTGCAGCCAAACCACATGAAAAAGATGGTCAACAGACCACCAAAGATGGCATAGATAAAATTCAGGATGATCGGATCAAGACTATCGGTCATATTCTCCCCCTCCCAGGGGTTATGGATGGTTTTGCCATTAACTGCCGTCCTATGCTCTCAGCGGAACATAGATTGTTACTAACGCAAACGTTGGATAGCCGACATGCATCTCCGGGGGTGTCGATAGCAGGGATGCTAGCGTCAAGCCTACAGGGAAGTATTCACGGCGTCCCACGGAGGTGCATGTCGGCTATCCTGTGAACTGTTTAGTATGTCACGACATGCATAAAGATAGACAGCACACCACTCTGACTCAAGTGTGACTAGCATTATGCTTCTGGGTGCATGATCAGCTCGACATGGATTTGCGGTATAAAAGTTTTTCCTTTGCCCATCAGCGCATTCCCCGCTTCTCTTTAACCCGGTCATAGGCCTTGCGAATCTCGTCAGTCTTCTGGGCAGCCATCTTCATCATCTCCTCGGGTAACCCCTTGGCCACCAACTTATCGGGATGATGCCGGCTCATCAGCCGACGATAGGCCCTTGTCACCTCTTTATCGGTTGCCTCCGCACTGATATTGAGGATTGCATAGGCATCCTTGGTTGCAAGTTTCTCCGGCTGAGGCGGCCGCCGTCCAGCTCCTCTACCCCCGGCATAATGACGTTCCGCCTGGATCATCTGTGCCAGCTGACGGAAGACAAATTCTGAGACATTCAACCGCTGGCAGATGTGTAACAGCAGGGACTCCTCCTCCTGTCCCATCTGCCCGTCGGCATAGGCTGCCTGGAGCTGTATCTCGATGAACATCTGGACCAGGGTCTGGCGCCGATGGCACTCATGACGAAATTGCTCCAACACCTCATCCAGAGGAAAGCTTTCTGATTTGCCCTCATTGAAGAGCCGTATCGCCGTCTGCCGCATATCCCCCGACAGAGACATCTGATCCATTACCGCCTCGGCCAGCTGAATCTCCTTGGCCGAAATCCGGCCATCGGCCTTTGCCACGCATCCCATCACCGAAAAGGTAGTGGTAAAGAATGCGGTCTGCACCCGCTCACGATCACCCGCCCCCCACTCGAGCGCGTCCTCGGGAAGCCCTTGCAGCCCTTTGTCGAACTTATGGCCCAGCGCCGCACCCAGCAATGCTCCCAAGGGTCCTCCGAGCATAAAACCAAAGGCGCCACCGACCAGTTTTCCCCACCAGCTCAAAATCAGCCTCCTGAATCAATCAAACCAAATTACCCTATTCTAAACTGAAATCAACCGACAGATTGAAATCGAGTTCAGTGGCAGGGCAAAAGACAATAACTCTCATTTGCCGGCCAAACCAGACGGTCAACCGGCATGGCTCACTTGCCATTGATATATTGCTCATCACTGAAGCTATGGACCCAGCCGGGACAGAAGAGTACCAGAATGGTGATGGCCCAACCGTTGATGATGGCCTCAGGCAAGAACATCAGCGGAAAAAAGGGGATGATCGTGACCTCCAGCTCCGCCAGCGAATAGGCGCCACTCAGCACCAATAGCCCAATAGCGGCATAGCCACACACATAGGCCACCAGCCAGGCAGTCAAAAACCCATTGCCCAACACATAGATAAAAAAGTTCTTTGGCAGCCAACTGCGGGCTAATACCAGGGAGATCTGAGTGAGGGTAATGGGTAAGAGCGCAACCGTGAGCGTATTCACCAGAAATCCTTGCCAACCGTAGCCAGTATTGAGACTGACCGCCAACAGGGCCAGGCAGGCAACGATCAGCGCCATCGACCAGCCAAACATCAGGGTGATCGTGGTCACTCCCAGCAAATGGAAGGAGAGGCCGGGGTGTATCTGTCCACGCAAGTGCCACAAAACGATAAGCGCCACCACCGCCCCCAGGAACACATTGAACTGCCCTGGCTGTTTGAGCCGACCCCAGGGCGCCCAGCGGAGCGCATAGAACAACGCCACGCCAAGCAGAGCCGCCAACCACCAGAGCAGGCTAACCGAGAAGAGGGTACCGTCAAGTTCCATAAAGGGGATCAAACAGCTTCATAAACTGACCTCCCGCAATGGTAAGTCTGCCTTTCAGTGCCATAATAATTGATACATACCACAAAACTGGAGAACTATAAAAAGATGAGCACACCGAGAATAATCGTCGGCAACTGGTTCAGAACCGTTGCAGGCGAAAAACTTGAGGTCGTTGCCTATGATCCTGAAGAGGGGACCATTGAGGTTCAGTTCTACGATGGAACAATCGAGGAGTATGATCTTGACGACTGGAAAGAGTTGGAAGCTAAGCCTACTGCACCACCAGAAGACTGGGCCGGTTCCTATGATGTAGGTAAAGATGATTATGGGGTAGATCTCGACAAACCCGCCGGTGACAACCACCAAAACCCTCTGGATCACCTGGAGAATGAAGATTAACTTGAATTTCCCGGGAGACTTTGAGTTGATTTAATTCCGAGTTTTTTGCACAGTTAATACCCTACACATGAACCGTAAAGAACGTGGAAACCATGCCGCTACACAGATTAACAGCAATTTCCATCCTGATGCCGGAGGTGTCATGAAGACAGACTATGACATGAGCACTGGTCGAGTAATTGAAACCAGCTCCCCGGAAACAACCGGGGTTGAGTCGATCTTTACTGACACCCACTGTATGCCTGAATTAGGACTCCAGGAGATCAGCCTCAGATCCCGCGAAGAAGTGCGGAACCCACCTCAGCTGGCCATAGTGGGCTTAAACGCATTTCTCCATGAGATGAGCTGAGGCACACCCGCACTCCTCGCTTCACCACCGGGCGCCAGGTGCCCGGTTTTCTTATCCCTCCAAATTGGCATAGAAGAAAACCTCCCCCGCCTCAATCCCAACACGAACTGCGCGCAGACTATCCCCCGCACAAGGTCCACGCAGGCAGAAACCATCCTCAATTCTGAACAGTGCACCATGGGTAGCACACTGAATGAAACTTTCACTCGGATCGAGAAACTGATTGGGCAACCACTCGAGATTGACACCGGTATGCGGGCAGTGGTTCTGATAGCCAAACAGCCGATCTCCTTTTCGAACCAATATAATCTCCCTTGTCCCTTTCACGGTCTCCACGCTGAGCCCCAGGGTTCCCGGATCGGGAAGTCGCGCAAACGGACAGAGCGGGTATCTGGTGAAATCAGTCATCCACCTTCACCAAACCATCCAGTCCCGACTGCGCACACTTCACTCCAGCCAGCTGCACTGCCCCAGCCAAGGTTTCCGCGGGTGACAGGTCCGTCAGCAGCCCATGGATCACCCCAGCGTTGAATACATCCCCCGCCCCCAGGGTATCCACGACGCTGGCTAACCGGGTGGCAGGGGCATACACGACCTTGCCGTCAGGGTTCTGCAACCAGGCCCCTTCCTCACCCCAGGCACAAAAAAGCATCGCACGCTTATTCACCGAACGTACCGCTGCAAATAATCCTGAAGCCTCGTGATAACCGCGCGCCAGCGCAAAGGCCCGGGAAAAGATCATCACATCAGGATAGACAAACAGAGACTCCACCCCATCTCTCGGCTTCTCCACCTCCAGAGAAACCGGCATGGCCATGTCAGCGTCCCTGAGCCACTGCATCATCTTGCCCGTCTCTACCACATTGCGCCCTTCAAAATGGATCCAATCGAACTGATGGGTCTCTATCGAGACAAAATCCTGCTGTTGAAATTCGGGGAGGTCCCGATGGTGCACAATGGTGCGAGAGCCCGTGCTCCGGCTTAACACCACATAGGAGGTGGGCGCCTTGCCACCGATATAGTGCCGACAAGCCGAAGTATCGATCCGGTTACGCGCCAGATCATCGAGTATGATCTGGCTGTCTGGCTCGTCGGCAATCGTCCCCGCCCAGCTACATTGGTGACCCAACTGACTCAACACCACCAATGTATTAGCGGCATTACCCCCTCGCCTGATGCGTTGTTCCAGGACTCGAAGTTCATCATCCTCCCGTGGGTAGGCCTCTAGTGTATTGAGGATATCCAGTGTCGCGACACCAACTGCAAGGACTCGCATGATCTTGAAAACGGCCGTTGGCCGCCTCACCACTTGTTGAAGAAGTCCAGATTATAACTCAAGTTTCGGAGTTCAAATTGCTATGAAACAGCGAAGGTCCGCGAGGATTTTGGCTTTTCGAGACCGTCAGCAGCAAGGATGCTGCTGTCGAGCCTACATGGATGTATTTACGGCGTGTCTTGAAAAGCCAAAATCCTCACGGAATCACACTGTGAACTCCGAAACTTGAGTTATAAATCACTTACAGCAAGTGAAAATATTGGAATTCCCCAATGCCACTGGAAGAGATAAATTGATCAGACCTTGAAATCGCCGATCATTTAGAGGATGGATACTGTTGTATTTGAACTGAGCGTCATCACTTGCGGAACAGGCGCCCCAGTTTATTACCTCTTTTTACCTCGCTATCTTCGTGAATCCCTTTCGCAGCGTACTGGGAGTCACCGAACAGGCCCTGCGAGTCTGGCAGGATATCCGAATTCAATAACGCTGACAGCTCACCCGGAGCAGCTGTTTTACGCAGTACCAGCTCCAGTTTATGTCTCAGCTGGTCTACCTCCTTATCCCGATCTTCAATCTCATCTTCGAGGGTTCGACATTGTGCCTGCGATTGGCTCAATAGATGTTCCTTTTCACTCATGGCCTTCTGCCTGGAGTCGATTTCCTGCCTCAATGCCTGCAGCGAGGCGACCTCACTCGCATCTCGATCACAGTGACTCCTGGTCTGTGATTGCGTATCGGCAAGCTGCTTACGCATCTGCTCCAGGTCCGCTGAAGCCTGACGGCGTACTAAGTCTAACTCGGCACGTAAGGCGGCTAATTCATCACTGGCACCGATGGATGTGGCATCCTGGAGCTGTCCCCGCAGTTCCTCGAGTTGGCGAGTCAACGCCTCTTTTTCCGCAACCAATTGGGTATTTTCGCGACCAAGATCCTCAAGGTCCTCGCCAAGTATCTCTACCGCGGACTCCTGTACCTCACGCTCACGCCGCAGGACATCGGTTTGTTTCGCCAGTTCCTCTGCCTTGCGACGCTTTCTCTCTTCATTTTTCAAGACATCGCGCAGTCTTTGTATCTCTTCCTCCAAATCATTGGATATCTGGCTTTCCATTTCCAACTGCACTTCCCGCAGGCCATCAATGCTCTGTTTAAGCTCGGCTATCTCCTGCCTGGCTTCCTCCAGGGCCCGCTCCGCGGCCTGTGCCGCGGCCTGTGCCGCGGATTGCGCAAGTGTCGACTGCTCAAGTTCCATTCTTGCGCTGGACAGCTCAGCTTCAAGCTGCTCAATGGATTCTCGCTGGATCCGTTCCATCTCTTCGGCTGAATGAAGCTGCTCCTCAAGATTATTTTGTGCTTCCACCAACCCCTGTTCCAGCTCCGCTTTCGCCTCCTCAAGCCGTTCCCTTTCGCTCTGCTGTGTTGCCAGTTGCTGGTTGAGCGTATCGATTTCCTCAGAATATTCCGACCCTGTATTATCAGCGATCTCAACCGCGGCCTCGGCTGTTTCAAGCGAGCGCTTAAGAAACCCCACAGCCTGCTGTTCTTGCTCAAACAGCGCTTCCAGTTCGATACGTCTCGCATCCCATCGTTTAAGTTCAGCTTTGCTCTCCTCGAGTTTCTGTTTCAGCTTCTTATTCGCCTGCTGTTCCTGCTGCAGCGATGTCGCCTGCTCATTCTCTTTCTGCCCCATCTGCTCCAGCTTCGACCGCAGGTCGGCACTCTGTTGCTGGTTATTGGCCTCAGCAATTGCCGTGGCATCGCTGACGGACTGAAGTTCATTCTGAAGCCTTTCCGCACGCTCGTTTGCCTCGGCCAGTGTGGTGTTGAGACTGGCCTCAGAAGCCGCCCCTTCATCCTGCGACTGCTGTAGGGCTTGCTCTCGTTCAGCAAGCTTCAGCTGGAGATTTTCCACCTGCTCCTTGAGTTTGCGTTCACTCGCGGCTAACGCTTCCCTCTCATGGGCCCTCTCTTCCATTGTTGCCAAGGCGGCACCTAACTTCTCCACCTCTTGACCCAATGAGTACTGCGCCTCCTTGGCAGCATGCTCCTGTTGCTCCAGTTTGCGCTTAGCGACTCCCAAGGCTTGTTTGAGTAGTTTTATTTCGGTCTGGTACTGAGTGAATTTTTGCTCATGGGCATGTTTTGTTTCCGCCAATTCATGCTGTAGTTTTTTTACTGCATTTTCCTTCCGCCCTTCATCCAGAGTGGCACTTTCCTCAGGTGATACCTCTATATCCCGCTTGAAGTCGATGACATTATCAACCTGTGGCTCAAGCCCAGGCGCCTCTACACCTGCCTGAGCCGATAGTTCCTTCCAGCCATTACTTAACACCATAACCTCGTAACCCCGCTCAACTAACAGATAAGCGACAGTTGTCGCCTGGTCTGCGTCGGTTCCATAGATGAGGTAGGTGCGGTCACTGGCCAGACTGGAGGCCTGAAATCGCATTGAAAAGAAGGGTAGATTGATAGCACCAGAGAGGTGTCCGATCTCATACTCTTCGGGTGTGCGAACATCAATCCATAAGGCATTATCCTGCGCCATTTTGCATGCTTCGGAATAGTCGATGGGTTGTGATAGGGGCTGCTTGACCAGCTCGACAAAATCCTTTTTACTCAACCGCACCAAGTCACCTTCAGTCAGCATGGTCACGGTACTACTGCGCGGTTTGTCAGAAATCATTGCCTCTTCCCCAAAGCCTTGACCCGCCTTAAGCTGGGCCAGTTCCATCGGAGGACGATTGGCCGCGGGCTGGCGGGTAACCCGGCATACGCCTCTACTGATCAGATAGAAGTAATCGCCCTCATCCCCCTGTTGGATAATGACATCATCGGCGGATACCGTGATCTCCTCCATACACATCATCACCCGTTGCAGGTTCGCCGGAGGAATCTGTTGAAAAACCGGCAATTGCAGCAACAGACTCATCCAGTCACTCTTGCTCGAAGAACCAGACTCGTTTACTTCATAGCTGACGCTCTGACTGCGGGCCAGAAGATCACTCAGCATGCGGCTGTCGATTCGCACATAGCTGACAGCGCTCTTGGCCATGGCGGAGTGCTTGCGGGGTAGCTGATGCGCCAGGGCGAAGCGAGCCGTCTGAGTACCACTGCTCACCACGTCCATCTCTCGCCGCCCGGATAACAGCGATACCGCGCCTGAAAGGAGATAGATATTCTGGTGATCCGTATCACCCTCACGAAAGAGGAACTCCCCTTTTTTGGCCTTCTTCACCACAATACGCTTCATCAAGTGACTCAGTTGCTCCTCTGAAAGGGTATTTAGCGGCACGAGATTTTTCAGCAGGGCATTGTCGCGTTTATTTTTCGGTACAGCCATAATCAATCTACCGGGAAATTCGATCCTAAGGATTTGACAATCTGTGCCTTCTTGTAGCGGCGCTGAGTGGGAAAGCTAAACAGAAATCACTTGACTGACTTAGCGTGAACCATGACTCACTTTGCATTTATCCAGCAATCCGACTCAAAATCATCATTCATTGAAAATCACTGAAATCATGAGCTAAGCATGCAACAAACGACAATCCGAGGTGGGGTGACTGCAGCGGGGCATCCGGCAACCGCCCAGGCGGCGAGTGATATCCTGAAAGAAGGAGGTAACGCCTTCGACGCGGCCGTGGCAGCCATGCTATCCGCCTGTGTAGCTGAACCCGTACTGGCCTCACTCGGCGGCGGGGGCTTTCTTAATGCCAAACCAGCAGAAGCCGATCCGGTTGTGTATGACTTTTTCGCCCACACCCCCATCAAGAAGCAGCCCATCTCCTCCATCGATTTCCATCCCATTGAGGCCGATTTCGGCACTGCCAGCCAGACATTCCATATAGGAATGGGCTCCATTGCCACTCCCGGATTCATCCGTGGGCTCTTTGCTATCCACCGTGATCTCTGCTCCCTTCCGATGCAGCTGCTGATGGAGCCCGCCATACGACTTGCAAAGAGCGGGGTCAGAATCAACCGATTTCAACATCTCATTACCCGGATAATCGCCCCAATTCTCAAATCCACACCAGAAGTTTTTGCCCTTAACTGTTCCCCCACGGATAGTAAGCGACTGATAAACGAGGGTGAACTACACCAGCAGCCGGAGCTGGCAGACTTTCTCGACAGTCTGAACAGGGAGGGAGAAGCCCTCTTTTATGCAGGTGAAGCTGGCAAGTCGCTTGCCGATGACGCTATCCATCAGGGCGGACACCTGAGACAGGAGGATCTTTTCCGCTACCAAGTCATCCAGCGTAGACCCTTGGTTCATCCCTACCGCGATACAAAGGTAGTTACCAATCCGCTTCCCTCACTGGGTGGTACATTGATCGCTTTTGCTCTGGGATTACTCGAATCACAGCCTATCTCCAGCCTGCGCGCAGGCAACAGCAGACACCTGAACTGCCTTGCCAGAACCATCGGTTTGACCCAGCGAATACGCAAAGAACAGAACGGCGAATTGGCGAAAATACTCGAGCCAAACATCCGCGAGGACTATCTCCAGATCCTCATGGAGGGGGGGATCTGCTCCCGTGGCACGACACAGATCAGTATTGCGGATCGCAAGGGCAACCTGGCAAGCATGACCCTATCGAATGGGGAAGGTTCAGGTTATGTCGTCCCCGGTACCGGCATCACGCTGAACAATATGCTTGGAGAAGAAGATCTTAATCCTGGTGGATTTCATCACTGGCCGCTGAACCGGCGTATCGCCTCCATGATGGCACCCACCCTGGTATTTCAGAATGATGGGCGAACCATCGTAACCGGCTCCGGGGGCTCTAACCGCATCCGTAGTGCGATTCTGCAGGTACTCTCCAATCTGATCGATTTCAATATGCCATTGCAACAGGCGGTGGCCCATCCACGCATTCACTATGAAGCCGGCCTCCTCAGCCTTGAACCAGGTATTGAACCGCAGGTACTGCGGTCACTTGCGAAGGAGTTTCCGCGGCTGCAGTGCTGGGAAGCACAGAATCTCTTTTTCGGAGGTGCCCATACCGTCACCATAGATTCCAAAGGCAGACTATCAGGTGTTGGGGATGCTCGTAGAGGTGGGGTAGCGATTGATGTTAGCTGATATCGATATTCAATAAATACTGGTGAATTTATTACTCATTGAGTTATTTATCTATAGAAGATGTGCTATTTTTAGCGACGCTGTTAATCGATCAAAAAGGAGCATGTTATATGGCCGTAAAGAAAAAGACCGCAAAGAAGAGTGCAAAGAAAAAGGTAGCCGCAAAAAAAGTTGCCGCTACGCCACGCCTGGCATCCATTCCCACCAAACAGACAAAGACTCAGATCATTACGGCCATTGCCGAAGATACCAACCTCCCACGCAAGGATGTAGCCGCTGTATTTGCATCCATGGGTAATTTGATTACACGACATATACAGCGTCGTGGCTCTGGTGAATTCAGTATTCCAGACACTGGCGTTAAAATTCGCCGGGTTAAGAAGCCACGTACCAAGGCACGCATGGGACGTAATCCAGCCACCGGCGAAGCTATTAAGATTGCGGCAAAACCCGCCACTACCGTGGTGAGACTCAGCGCGCTTAAAGCACTAAAGGACAAGATCGGCTGATGACTCAGGAAGGTCTGATGATTCAGGCCTTCGCAAAAAACGGACAGTTACCAATACCCATTGGCAACTGCCTTGCCTCCACGCATGCTGGCGTTGCCAGCCATCCCTATTCGACAGGCACACTTAGAATAAGTTGGCCATCCTGCTGTACCAAATCCAAGTGCTTTAAAAAGCTCATCCCCAATAAGACTTGGTTGCCCGGCATTGAGGGCAGGATAGAGGCCCTGACATCACGCATGACAATCGAGCCTAACTGGAGTTCATCAAGCCGGGTTAGCCAGCTTCTCACCCGGCCATTGGCGGTGATACTGGTTGAGGCAACTCCACGCACCAGACCGAGCCGGTCGGCTAACACCGCGGGAAGCGCTACATGTGTGGCACCGGTATCGAGTAGAAAAACCACTGGCTCACCATTGATCAATCCTGACGCCACATAGTGACCGGCGCGGTTTCTTTGCAAGGTGACAGTTGATATTCCATGCGGATCATGCCTGAGCATAAGATCCCGATTGGGATTATGTTGATAATCCAGCCAGCGGGTGAAGAGGAATGTCAGCAGCAATATCAACAGGATCCAGGCGCCATAGACCATCCATCGTCCAAACTGTTCACCTGGTTGCCTGTTCTCTCGCCTATTCAATGAGAACCCTGGTGTATGCATAAAAAAGGAGCGGCTTCCAATTGACATTCAATCGGAAGCCACCCGTGATTGGAGCTGCAAGCGTCAGATCAGCTTAGCGACGATAGGCCCAGTTGGGTCTCTGCTGACGTGCTTGACGAGCAAAGTATTGCCGATAGAAAGAGATCGCGCTGTTGCCATTGGCGGAAACATCGAATACCTTCCAACCCGACTTGCCACGATAGAAACGAAAATCGATATTTGCCGGGTATCCACCCGCCCGCAGGATGCCGACCCTGACCTTTACCTCATTCTGACCAACCCGACGGGAGCGGAAGAAACGCACATCCTGATTCGCATAGCCGCCCAATCGTTTGGTCAGGGTACTCAGCAACATCTCCTTGACCTTTTGGGTCATGCTGCTTCGCTGGGCTTCATCCATCTTTCGATAGGCTGGACCTGCCGCCCACTGAGCCATATAGGCAAAATCAAAATAGGGAGCAATCTTGGTTTCAATATAGGCAGCGACCGCCTCAGGATCAGAACGATCTTTCTGGCGCATAAACTTTAGTAGATTGGTCATAGCCTCTCTAAGTACAACTTCGGGACTGGGTACCTGCACTTGTGCAGTTGGCCTCTGCGGTGAATAGGCATAACCAGGTGATGCCTCTATCTGAGCAACGGCAAATAGCATAAACGCCACAACGGTAAAAAATTTAATCTTCATAACACCCTCCAGTGAACAACAAATAACAACCGCCTACACGGCATGCAGCGCAGATTGCCAACCGCTGGCAGTAAAATCAAGCTTGATAAGAGTCACCTAAATTAACCAAGCACTCATGTAAAATTCAGCTGGTGATCTTTTTGTAGATATCGGAGACCTTCAACGGTAACTTTGCCACTTCGCTTATCACCGTGTAGTTGGCTGCGCCATACATATGCGGCAGATACTCCTGACCCTCCTCATCGATGGTAATACAGAAGGCGTGGATACCATCGCGGCGGGCCTCGAAGAGGGCCTGACGGGTATCCTCGATACCATATTCACTGCGGTAATCCCCGTGATAATCATCCGGTTTACCATCGGAGAGGGTGATCAGTAACTTGGTCCTGGCCTCGATTTCGTTCAGCCGCTGACTCAGATGCCTTATCGCCGCACCCATGCGGGTATAGTCTCCAGCCCGGATGCCACTGATACGCGCCTTGACCTCATCATCGTAGACCTCTTCAAAGGTCTTCACTGGAAATATTTCGCAGCGTTTACGGCTCATGCCGGTGAAGCCATAGATCGCATAACGGTCTCCCAGGGTCTCCAATGACTCGGCGAGCAGCACCAGCGCCTCCCGTTCCGCTTCATTGATCCAGCCCTGGGTCGAACCGGACATATCAACCATGAACATCACCGCAATGTTGCGGTCTTCCCGGTGCATACGGGTGAACAGACGGTCCGTCATCTCCAGGCCGGTATGCACATCGGCCCAGGCCTCGACAAAGGCGTCGATATCGATGCCGTCACCAAAAACCTGCCGCTTCAGCAGATGATCCTCATTACGCATCGCCTCAAAGCTCTTGCGCAGCTGCCTGATCAACCGTCGATGCTTGTTGATAACTTGATCGACAAAGTCGTCATAGATGGGCTTTATCGGCACTTCACGCACCACGCACCAATCCTTACGATAGTGCTTGCGCCGAAAATCCCACTCCTGATAGAGAAAGGCCCCCTCCTCATGGTAGGTACCACTCCACACCTGTTCCGGGTCAAGCGACTTCTCTACATAATCCTGCAGGTTGTACTCACCGGCTCCGGCAGGCACCAGATACTCTTCCGGAATCTCCCCAAGATCCTGAATGATGGAGATCATGGTCTCCTTGACATGCTCGGGGAGAGGCACATTTTTACCATCCAGGGTCAATTCCATCTTAAAATCTTCAGGAATCTCCAGATCAGTCTCTTGCCGGGCCTCGAACCGTTCAACCGGCGCCTGCTCGGGTTCATGTCCAGTATTGATCTCATCCGCGATATCCTTCAGCGCCACTCTCAGTTGCGCCTTCTCCCGCTCCATGCGTATCGCCATGGCCTGATTGACTGCGGCAGGCACCAATTGTCCTTGGAAACAGACCACATCCGGCAGCGGTCTTCCGATGGCTCGATCCATCAAGGCAAGGGAGTCCGACACCGTCGCGGCAGGATGCTGCAGCGGCGATATCAGGTCATCCCAGCCCTCCGGCGGAGGTTTGTCTGAGAGCTTTTTCCTTAACCCCTGCATCTCCCGATAGAGCCCCGGGAACTCGCGTTGGATACAGGCCTCCAGACGCGCTGTCTCCAACAGATGAAAGCAGTGCAGTGCATGCCGAGGGGTGGGATGGGCCTCGAACTGCCGTTCAAGGTCGAGGCGAAATGAGCCAAACCTGGACTGGGCCCAGAGATGGACCATGGTGGCCTTATAGAGCCTGAAATTGTCCCGCTTGTCTGGCAGATGCGCCATCACCGCCGGCAGATAGATCACCTCGCTGTCCGTATAGGCGTAATCCGCCAACTCCACCTTCATCCTGCGCCCAGAGAGCCCCTGCACAATCGGCAGCAGTACGCCTATCTCTTGCTCGAAGAGACAGCCGGAGGCCCGCTCCCGCCCCTGCTGAACAAACAGATCGATCTCCCGGATCACCTTGAGGGCCGGACGCAGTCCGGAACGGTCATAGACATCGAGAGAGTGGAGTACCCAGGCCTCGATCATCTGCCCATCCATCAACTTCAGCGCACGCTGTGACTGCTCGCAGAACTGGTAAGCGATCTCGATATGGGTGCTGGCGATGCGCCGAATCCAGTCAAGAATGAAAAACTGTGGCTCCGCATCCAGCAGTGCCAATGCAGCCGCTGGTTTGTCCACATTTCGAAAGGAGAACTCGACCTCGAAATAGCGCTCGAGTCTCTGGCGAATCTCAGCAACTGTCAGCCTGGTACGCGGCGGCATACGGGTTCCTGTTTATCTGTTTACCAACCTATAGGGTTAGCGTAGACAAGGTCGGCTGTGGTCCATGTAGCACGCGACCTGACAAGTCAGGGCTCTCAACGGGTACCAGCGACATGATAATGTCAGAGTCACCCACGGCCTTCAGCAACTTACGCCGCCCCGACAACCTCGTCCCCGCAATATCGAAGCGGCTGCTGAAACTCTTGATCGCCACCTCGGCCTCAACGCTGCCAGCGGTGAGCATCACTGTTGACTGTTTGGCAATGATTCCGACATCCACTCCCTTGATTAGGGTATTTTCAATCGTCACATAAGATTGCTCGATCACCAGTTCCTCTATCTCGGCATTTCTGACCAGGATATCCAGGCAGTTTTTCAGCACAAGTCGTCTGATCTTCCCGCTGTAGATCTTATCCTGCCGGTTTTCACATATCACTTCGGATCTGATCTCATCCGCGATAACCGGCCGCTGCCGAGACAGCAGACTTTCAGGTGAACGCAGATGCTGTTTCACCAGCTGAATATACTCCTGCAGCTGACCACGCATCGGCACATGACCGGCATCGGAGATGATATGCAGCGAGGACCGGGGTAGCAGTGCATCCAATACCAGCCCGGTTCGCGGGGGCGCGACCCGGTCATCCTCACCCCAGATAATCAGTGTCGGCACCTGCACACGCTGCGGTACCTGGCTGTAATCCTCCAGCACCAACCCCAGGCCAGCTATCACGCTCGGATTCCCCTTCAGCAGTTTTTCCCGCAGAAAAGCCGAATGGAGCACGATACTCATATCGAACGGCAGGCGGCGTTCAACCGCCCCCAACAGGATTCCCGCCAGATCGGAAATTGATGCTCTGGCCGGAATTGGCCCACCCGCGAAGATCTCCAGCCCGAGTGGCGCGAGATACTTGGTATAGGCCAACCGATGCAGGATGCCCGCCGCGTCGACCAGGGTAAGACTTTGCAGGTCATTCCCATGGATCGCCGCATAGCGCAGGGCGATGGCCCCACCCATGGAGTGCCCCACCAGATGAAAGGGACGCTTGGCATACTTAGCCGTCAGATGGTGGATCAACTCGGCATAGCGGGTGGGAGAGTAGACGGTATTGGCCTTGGATGAGCGTCCGAAGCCAGGCAGATCGAAGGTCAAGATGTGGTAGTCGGAGCGCAGACTGGCGATGGTCTCCCGCCAATCGTCGGAGGCCCCATCACCGAGTCCATGTACCAGCACCAGGGTTGGTTTCGACGGGTCACCCGCCTCCAGTACGTAGACCTCACCACCAAAGACCGGATCCGACTCCAACCGCCCGTCAGCCGAGGCTGTCATCGCGAAAAACATCGAGCAGAGTACAAAGCCAGCCATCAGCTTAAAAAACATCACAACACTCACTCGTCCAACACAGTTAAAGACATCGAATTCAGCGTTACTAAAAAGTTCACAGGATAGCCGACATGTTTTTCTGTGGGTGTCGATAGCAAGGATGCTATCGCCAAGCCTACGCCGTACACGGATGTACAAGTGTCGTGAGAAGCAGGAAGCTGGAAGCGACCATGGAAGTATTCACGGCGTCCTGCAGAAAAACATGTCGGCTATCCAACGTTCGCATGCGTAATAAAGCCGGGGACGGCTTGATTCGGAGCCGCCCTAAAACAGCGAAGCACTCAACTCATTCACCGCGACCAGCATATCGCTGTCATCCGTCAAGGCCTGGGCGATAGACGCCCGGCAGGCTACCACCGGATCGACCCCAGACTGAATCAGCTTGGCCGCATGCACCAACAACCGGGTTGACGCCCCTTCATCCAGGCCGTTGCCCTTCAGATTCCGCGTCATATGGGCAAACTTGACCAGTTGTGATGCCACTGATGGCGCCACTCCCGTCTCATTGACAATGATCTTCTGCTCCAGTCCAACCTCCGGGTAATCAAACTCGAGTGCCACGAAGCGCTGCCGCGTACTCTGCTTCAGATCCTTCAGAACACTCTGGTAGCCCGGGTTATAGGAGATCGCCAGACAGAAATCACTGTTCGCCTCCAGCAGCTCACCTACCTTTTCCATGGGCAATACCCGGCGATCATCCGCCAGTGGATGAATGACTACGGTTGTATCTTTACGCGCCTCCACGATCTCGTCGAGATAACATATTCCCCCTACCCGCACAGCGGCGGCCAGCGGACCATCGACCCATACCGTTTCACCGCCTTTGACCAGAAAACGCCCAACCAGGTCCGAAGCCGTCAGGTCATCATGACAGGAGACCGTAATCAACGGCCGCTTGAGACGCCAGGCCATATGTTCCATAAATCGGGTCTTGCCACAGCCTGTCGGTCCCTTGAGTAACACCGGCAGCAGGTTACGATAGGCTGCCTCAAAGACCTCTATCTCATCCCCAACCGGCTCATAGTAGGGCTCTTCTTCAATGTAATAGGCTTCTGGCTTCAGGGTGCGTGCGTCCAAAACTAACCTCAAACTGAAAAATTAAATAAAAAACCCAACATGGGGCGATTCCAGGTGTATATTTACCTTAAAACCAGGTTGTTAGCTTATAGAAAAATAAAAGCAGTTATACTTAAACGCAAGAAGGTATTCCGCGTCCCTAATATCAAACCCACTGGTCAAGCATCCTGCTGTCTGGATAGAACAAATGGGGTATCCACATGAGTGCGGTAACCTCTACCGGTTGTGGTCTCGCCATGGTTGGCAACTCCACATCTAGTACTAACCGCACTCAGATGGATACCCCCCTAGAACAATCTTACCAAGTACCTTGAATATTGTACCGAAATCTCTTCAAGCATGAGGTAATGCAATGCCACTCCCATTGCAGATACTGCTCATCGAAAACCCAGCCGACGGCGCAAGGATTAGTCAGGCGTTGGCGCGTGCCGGACTGAAAGCCCAAACCCATCAGGTCGAGCGTTTGACAACATTGCAACAGGCCCTGGCCAAACACCCATGGGACCTGGTGCTAGCCCATCACCAGCTAGCCGAATGTCCATTGGAAGAGGGCCTGAAACTTTTCCAGGCAGCCGGCATCGACATACCCTTTATTCTTGTATCCCAGACGATCAGTAAAGACCGGCTGGCGTTGCTCTTCCGGGCTGGCGTCCAGGGTTACATTGATATAGGCAATCTCTATCTGTTACCCCCAATAATCCAACATGAGCTGGCTAAAGCGGCCATGCGCCGTCAATTGGTAATTGATAATCGTGCGTTAGGTAAGAAGGTGGAAGTCTTGAGCAGTCAGGTCGAGCACCACAATAATCCAGCTACTCAGATGGTCTTCAGTGATATTACCGGGCGCATTTCCCTTGACAGCAAACTGCAACAAGCGGCCCAGATTTTTGAAAACACGACTGAAGGGGTCATCGTCACGGACTGCAAGGCAAATATCACCGCGGTAAACCCCGCCTTCACGCAGATAACCGGATATCCAGAAGAGGCGGTTATGGGTAGAAACCCCAGGTTTCTGCAATCCGGCAAACAGGATAAAGCCTTTTTCAAAGGGCTCTGGGAAAAACTCAAGCAGGAGAAGTCCTGGCGGGGTGAGATCTGGAATCGCCGCAAAAACGGTGAAATCTATCCTGCGTGGCTCAACATCACTTCCATACAGGATGACAAGGGCGAAATCAGCCAGTATGTCGCTTTATTCTCTGACATCACCAGCATCAAACAATCCCAGTCACAACTTGAACATCTCGCCCATCATGACTCCCTCACCGATCTACCTAACCGGTTGCTGTTCGAGGACCGGCTCGAGCACGCCATCACCCAGGCAAAACGTCAAAAACGCCATCTAGCGGTACTCTTCCTGGACCTGGACCGGTTCAAAAACATCAACGACTCTCTCGGTCATTCGGTAGGTGACGCCCTGCTTGTTCAGGTTGCGACCCGCCTGCACAACCTGTTGCGGGAAAACGATACCGCCGCCCGCTTGGGTGGTGATGAATTCACCATCCTGTTAGAGAACCTGGAAGACCCAAACTATACGGCGGTGGTCGCCAATAAGATACTGAATTACCTCAAACAACCCTTCGAAATCTTCGGACGCAAACTCCATATCACCGCAAGCATCGGCATCAGCCTCTATCCCGAGGATGGAAAAGATGTAGGCAACCTGACAAAGAATGCCGATGCCGCCATGTATCAGGCCAAAGAGAGTGGGCGAAACAACTATCGTTTTTACACCTCGGAACTCACCCAGAGTGCATTCGAACGCTTGCTGCTGGAGTCCGAACTGCGCTCCGCGATCAAAGACCAGCAACTGTTGCTCTACTATCAGCCCCAGTTCTCGGTCAACAGCGGTAAAATATCCGGAGCTGAGGCGCTGCTGCGCTGGCGACACCCTCGCATGGGGATTCTACCACCGGCCCGCTTCATTCCCCTGGCGGAGGAGACCGGCCTGATCCATGAAATTGGCCACTGGACCCTCGAACACGCCTGTAAGCAGACCCGCGAATGGTCGCAAAAGGGACTCTTTACGGGGCGCATGGCAGTCAATCTATCGGTACGCCAGATCATGCACACCGACCTGATCCTGCGCTTTGAAGAGATCATTGCAAAAACCCGTTGCCTCCCCACACAACTACAGTTCGAGGTAACCGAGGGGGTCTTCATGGGCCAGAAGGAGCTATCGATTCCGGTACTGGATGTCTTCAAACAACTGGGAGTCACCATTGTCATAGACGACTTTGGCACCGGCTACTCCTCGCTCTCTTATCTGAAGCAGCTACCCATCGACAAACTGAAAATCGACAGATCATTTGTCCAGGAGATGCCGGATGATGCGGATGGCGCAGCCATTGCCCAGGCCATTATCTCATTGGGCCAGACCCTCGGCCTGGAGATCATTGCTGAAGGGGTGGAAACAGAGGCTCAGCAAAACCTGCTTCAACTCATGGGTTGCCAGGAAATGCAGGGCTATCTCTATGGCGCACCCATGCCCGCCCGGTCATTTGAAGAGAAACTCGCCGAGGAATATAGGCAGATAGATAAAAAATATCCCTTCAGTGCCTGACGCAAAAAAACCCCAGTAACAGGTCAACATTAGCATTCGCTAATAATCTATAATCCTTTTCTATGAAAGCATACGAAAATTCGATGGGGATTTATTGGCTTTTGTCTGGCGGGAAAACCCGAAGACAGGTATCGTAACGGGTCCAGATTCCAGGTGTATTTTTGCACCGTTAATCATGGAATAACCAAGCAAACAAGTCAAGATTTTGTCTGCCAGTCATTCCAAATTTTAGAAAGCCATTCCGCAACGGAGGACATTCCATGACGGAAGTAATCGCAACCAATGAGACTATTCTCGTGGTCGGTGGCGGGATCAGCGGCATGACCGCTGCCCTCGAGGCTGCCGAAACAGGGAAACAGGTCGTGCTGGTTGAAAAGCGCCCCTATGTTGGTGGTCGCGTCACCCAGCTCTACAAATATTTCCCTAAACTCTGCTTTCCCACCTGTGGCCTGGAGATCAACCAGCGCCGGGCCAAGATGAACCCCAATCTCAATATCATCACCATGGCTGAGGTTACGGACATCCAGGGCAAAGCCGGCGATTACACCGCCACGGTGAAGATCAGCCCCCGCTATATCAATGAGCACTGCACCGGTTGTGGCGACTGCGCCAAAGCGGTCGAGGCCGAGTTCGACGATGAGCATAACTATGGCATGGGCAAACGCAAAGGCGCCTATCTGCCCCACAACATGGCCCATCCCCAGCGCTACGTCATCGACCCAGCCATGCTCGGTACCGACGACGCGCAGAAGGCCAAGGACGCCTGTAAATACAATGCGGTGGATCTCGAGATGCAGGAAGAGACCATCGAGTTCAAGGCCGGAGCGGTTATCTGGGCCACCGGCTGGCGTCCATACGATGCCAACAAGATCCAGCCCTACGGCTATGACCGCATCGCCAACGTCATCACCAGCGTCGAGTTCGAACGCCTGGCGGATCCCAATGGCCCCACCGGTGGCAAGCTGCTGCGTCCTTCCGATGGCAAGGAGATCAAATCGGTCGCTTTCATCCAGTGCGCCGGTTCCCGCGACAAGAATCATCTACTGCACTGCTCGCGCATCTGCTGCATGGCCTCCCTCAAGCAGGCTACCTACCCGGCGGAAGAGGTGGACATCTCCATCTACTACATCGATATCCGCGCCATCGACCGCTTCGAGGAGTTCTATCAGATGGTCAAGGCCAAGGCCAACGTCAAATTCATCAAGTCGAAGGTCGCCTCCATCGTGGAAAACAAGGAGAACGGTAAACCGACCCTGCACGGCGTGGATACCGAAGGCTACAACCGTTACGCCGACGAGCACGACCTGGTCGTGCTCGCCGTTGGCATGGAGCCGAGTGTCGACAAAGACAGTTTCCCGGTCGAGATTGTCATCAATGAAGAGGGCTTTATCGAGCCCGCCCCGGAAAATGGCGGCGTCTTCGCTGCCGGCTGCTCGTCCGATGCGCTGGACGTCAACCGGGCCGTACAGCATGCCACCGGCGCCGCGCTACGCGCCATTCAGGTGGTCAATCGTGTAGCAGGAACGGAGGGTTAATACAGTGGCTGACGATAAGAAATTAGCTGGATATGTCTGCACCGGCTGTGGCATCGGCGAGCGCCTGGATGCCGGCACCCTGGAGCAGACTGCCACCCGTGACGGCAAGCTGCAGAGTTGCAAACAACATGCGATGCTGTGCAGTGCTGAAGGTGTGCAGATAATCAAAGACGACATCGCCAATGACGCTGTCACCCATGTCATGATCGCTGCCTGTTCCCGCCGCGCCAAGGTGGAGGCCTTCAACTTCACCGACGTGGCCATGTCCCGCGCCAATCTGCGTGAGGGCGTGATCTGGGTCCGCCCCGATACCGACGAGAACACCGAAACCACCCAGGAGATGGCGGACGACTATATTCGCATGGCCTGCGCCGAGCTCAAGGCGATGAGCAAGCCGGCGCCTTCCGGTGAACAGGAGGTAAACAAGAACCTGCTGGTCGTGGGTGGTGGCATCACCGGCATGACCGCTGCGCTGGAGGCTGCCGCTGCAGGCTATCCGGTACACCTGGTAGAAAAGACAGGCGCCCTGGGTGGCGCCGTCGGTGGCTACTACAAGGTCATCCCGACCCGTTCACCCTATGCGGAACCCGCCGAGAACCCGGTACCGGCGACGATCGAGGCTATCGAGGCCAACGCCAAGATCACGGTCTACCTCAACAGCACCGTTACCAAGACCGACGGTGCGCCCGGCCGCTTCAGTGTGGACATCGCCACCGAGTCCGGCTCCTCCCAGACCGTTTCCGTCGGCGCCATCATCCAGGCCTCGGGGTTCAAGCCTTACGATGCCAACAAACTGCCTGAGTTTGCCTACGACAAGAGCACCGACGTGGTCACCAACCATGAACTGGAGGCCCTGGCCGTGGCCGCCAATGGCGGCCCCATCAAGCGTCCCTCCGATGGCAAAGAGGTCACCAGTGTCTGCTTCATCCAGAATGCCGGTCAGTGTTCCGATAAGGAAGGTCATCTGACCTACTTCGCCGGTGTCACCGACCTGATCTCGATCAAGCAGGCCATGTACTTCAAGGAGTTGAATGGCGATTGCGACACCACCATCCTGTTCGACAACCTGCGCACCCCGGGCGCCGGTGGTGAGGACTTCTATCGCGCCGGCCAGCAGGCCATGATCAACTTTTCTAAGGGTATCGCCTCCGAAGTGGTTCCTGGCGACACCCTGAGCGTCAAGTTCAAGGATATGATCCTGGACGAAGAGACCGATATGGATTGCGATTTGGTGGTTCTGGCCACCGGCATGGAGCCCAACTCAGGTCCCGATCCCTATGCGGTTCCCCTGGAAGCCGAAGAGGGCGAGGAGACAGACGCAGCGGAAAACGCACCAGCTGTACAGGAAGTCAGTGTCGAGTCGATCCTCAATCTGCAGTATCGTCAGGGTACCGACCTGCCGCACCTGAAGAACGGCTTTACCGACTCCCATTTCATCTGCTTCCCTTATGAGACCCGCCGCACCGGCATCTACGCCGTGGGTCCGGTACGCCGCCCCATGGACATCCAGCAGGCCCGCGACGATGCCACCGGCGGCGCCATGAAGGCGATTCAGGCGGCGGAGAATGCCGGCCTGGGCCGCTCCGCCCACCCACGTTCCGGTGACCTGTCGTTTCCGACCTTCCGCAAGGAGGGCTGCACCCAGTGCAAGCGCTGTACGGTTGAGTGCCCCTTCGGCGCCATCAACGAGGATGAGAAAGGCTACCCGATGTACAACGAGTCGCGTTGCCGGCGTTGTGGCACCTGCATGGGCGCCTGCCCGGTACGTGTCATCTCCTTCGAAAACTACTCGGTGGAGACCGTCAATCAGCAGATCAAAAACTGCGAGATCCCGGAAGAGTGGGACGAGAAGCCGCGTATCCTGGTGCTGGCCTGCGAAAACGATGCCTATCCGGCACTCGACCAGGCCGCCATGAATGGCGTGGAAATCAACCCCTGGGCCCGGGTCATACCGGTGCGCTGCCTCGGTTCCGTGAGCCTCTCCTGGGTCACCGACGCACTCAATAGCGGCTATGACGGTATCGTTCTGATGGGCTGCCGCCGCGATGACGATTACCAGTGCCACTTCGTACGCGGCTCCGCCTTGGCGGCCGAGCGTATGAGTAAGGTGGGCGACACCCTGGAATCATTGAACCTTGAACCGGAACGCGTTCAGCTCTACGAGGTCGCCATTACTGATACAGCACTTGCACCTCAGCTGATCAACGACATGGCCGAGACCATCGAGAAGATTGGAATGAGTCCGTTCAAGTTCTAATGGCGCAGGTGCTGCAACGGAGTTCGCTCCGTTGCAGCACGCAAAACGACCTGAACAACTTTACTTTTTGTAGGGTGGACTTGGTCAACCACCCAAGGCACCCTACAAAGGGGAGTGAAAATGAGTGATTTAAACACGTCAATGATTGAGAAATACCGCAACAGCTTCCTCAAGGAAGTTGAGGCAAACGTCGAGGAAGGCGAATGGGTCAAGATGTGCATGCAATGCGGCGTCTGTTCCGGTTCCTGCCCCCTTGGCAAGCACTGGGAACACCCACCGCAGGAACTCTTCATGATGATTCGCGCCGGCAAGCGTGAAGAGGTCTTGACTTCCGATTCCATGTGGATGTGCACCTCCTGCTACAACTGTATCGCCCGTTGTCCGCGCGGCCTGCCGATCACCCATATCATGCATGGCCTGGCGGTCTACTCCAAACGCCTGGGGCTGACACCGAAGAAGCAGCCCACTGCCGAGTTCTCCCAGATCTTCTGGGACAACCTGATGAAGAAGGGCCGGGTCAACGAGCTAAAGCTGGGACTCTCCATGTACTTCAAGGATGGTTTTGGCGAAGGCATCAAGAATGCCATGGCCAACCAGAAGCTCGGCCAGCAGATGATGAAGACCAAGCGCATGAACGCGATGGAAATCCTCGGCGGTCATGGGGTTAAAAACCCTGGCGAACTGCAGAAGATCATCAAAAAGGCCCAGGAAATCGAAGCAGCCAAACTCCAGGACTTCAAGTAAGTGAGGACAAACCGAAATGGCTAAAATAGAACTCTCATTCTACCCTGGCTGTTCCTCACAGAAAGGAGCAACCTCATCCAACTACCTCGTCTCGGCTCAGACCATGTGCGAGGAGCTGGATATCCAACTCAACGAGATTCCGGACTGGAACTGCTGTGGCGCCTCCGTCGGATACGGCGGCGGTGGCGAGCTGCCACGCCTGACCCTCTCGGCACGTAACATCGCCCTGTCCGAGGAGCACAATCCCGGTCAGGCGATTGTCGCCACCTGCGCAGCCTGCTGGCTCTCCACCCGCGAGACCAAAGAGCGCCTGCACGAAGATGAGCAGATGTTCAAGGATGCCAATGCCGCGCTGTCCGAGGCTGGCCTCAAGTATGAGGGCGAGGCCAATGTTCGCCACATGGTTGAGGTATTGGTCGAAGACATCGGCTTCGATGGCATCAAACAGAAGGTCAAGAAGCCACTGGAAGGCCTGAAGATTGCCGGTTATGTCGGCTGTCAGACCAACCGTCCCTTCGGCATTGACGGGGAATCCTTCGAGAACCCAATGTATCTCGATCATATCGTGGAGGCGGTTGGCGCCGAGTCCATACCGACCTATGAAAAGAAGGTGCAGTGTTGTGGTGGCGCCCTGGCCTTCTCCGAGCCGGAGAAGTCCCAGGAGATGATCAAGGGCATTATAGAGGCTGCCTATGACAATGGCGCCGATATGATCGTCACCCCCTGCCCGCTGTGTCAGGCCAATACCGAGATCTATCAGGATCAGATCAACGAGAAGTATGGCACCAAGTTCAAGATGCCCATCGTCTACTACTCGACCCTGATGAGCGTGGCCTTTGGGCGGAACGCCAAGGATGCGGCGCTGGATGGACATATCATCCCTGCCAAGCAATTGGAAGAGATCGCAAATAAGTAAGGTACTGATACTTCCCTGTAGCCGTTACCCGGGTGGGCCATCCACGGCCACCCGTTCGCCGGGAAAAAGCCACGTTTTGTGGCTTTTTCTTTTTCCGGCTCACCCAATAGAGCCAGATAATCTGGCTCTATTGGCCTTTACATGGCACGAAACTACAAACCCTAACCACCCTCTTCTTCAGGTTTGATTACATCTCCATTTTTTGAAACAGGGTGACCAGAATGCGCTGGTTTTGGCCGGCAACCCGGTTCCACTCTCCGGCCGTCTTCACTGCATAGGTCTCCGGATAGGCTGCAACGGGATCACCATGCTCATCCGATTCAACGTAGATTTCGATTGCCAGGGCATCTTCTGCCGACAGGGAGTTGAGATAATTGGCAAAACCAAGTGTCTGATAGCTGCTCTGAGTAAAATCCTTTGCCCCCGCTGCCGTCGAAAACAGACAGTCGTCAAACGGCATCTGTTCTTTCGCCAGGACCAGCGCGCCGGTCTCACTCTTGGAAAGACAGAAACTTGCATAATTGGCCTTCAGGTTTATCGTGCCCTCGAACCCGGCCATATGCAGTTGATTGACCAGCTCAGAGAGCCAGGCGACACGCACATCATCGAACGGATTCTCCCCATAGCGGAACTCGGTCCCGCGATTGGCCGCCCAGGTCAATAGATCGATCTCGTTTCTGGCCACCAGCGCCTCTTCGGCATCAGTGCTTGAAGGCATTTCGTTGGATGCCTTATTGCTCTCTTTGACTGAGGCCTCCAGCTGCCACACCTGCTGTTTGAGATCGGTCAGTTCGGATTCCACGCCCACAATCCGTTCGGCTCGTTCACCAGCTGGCATCTCTATCTGCTGCCACACGAGATAACCCGCCAACAACAACACCAACAGATTAGCCCGCAATATCCATCTCAATGAGCTTCTGGGTGCCTCCAGCATTACTTCGCGTTGCGCCTTTGCCTCGTAGAATTCATCTCGCAAAACAGTAAACGCCTTGCTAATGGAATCCAGTAGTTTATTTTCGGTGGTCTCCAACTCCTTCTGGAAGATGCGTGACTGACGCTTAAGCAGAAAAACCGTTTCGTCATAGGTTTCAGCGAGATACTCCACTTTTTCTCTCTGAAAATCAGACTCATCCAGGTACGTCACGTTGTCGGCGGAAGTCGCCTCGCGGTGAAATCCTACGGGGGTTTCTGAGCCCTTGTCCTCAACTTTTAATCTTTTCACCAGTGACTGCTGGCTTGGTAACAGATGCAGCTTTTCGACCACTGAGTCCAGGTCCTGTGCCTCCATCTCCTTGGGAAGCACACCTATCGCACCCAGCGCACGTGCCTCACCCAATGCAATACCACCTGCCTTCGAGCTATACATCATGACCGGAATCATCGCGGTTTCAGGGTTGGATTTGATAATTTTGAGGGCCTGAAAACCATCCATACCCGGCATTTCATAATCCATGAACACTGCATCCGGAGTATTACCATAAAGAAAATCGATGGCTGTCATTGCTGAATCGGCAGTCTCTACATCTATCTCGTAAGTTGCCAGCTTCTTTGCCAGAACCTGTCGGGCAGTCTTTGAGTCATCAACAATAAGCGCACATTTTCTTGTCATTCAACACCTGCTGTAGAATCAGATTCCCATGCCTTTTACATCAGTTTATCTATCGATTGATGAAAAAATAACCTGTCTAATAATAAGCGACCATGCAAAGCAGCGAAATTCGTACAATGAAGCCATTATCCAGTGAAAAATGTGAGCCTTTCGGAAATACTTCTGCAAAACTCGACCACACAGAAATTGTAGACCTATTGCGGCAGTTGCCAAGTTGGAATCTTGTCTCAAAAGATGGAGTTGACCACTTAGAAAAAACTTTTAGCTTCAAGAACTTTAGACAAGCCCTGGAGTTCACAGTAAAGGTCGGGGATTTAGCCGATGAAGTGGACCATCATCCGGCAATTCTGACCGAATGGGGCAGGACAACAGTCACATGGTGGACCCACAGTCTGAATGGACTACAGCGTAACGATTTCATCATGTCAGCAAAAACAGATTCACTCTATGAGTAGCGCATAAAAAAGCCGCGTCACCAGGCGCGGCTTTTTTACACACTCAAGTTTCGGAGTTCAAATTGCCATGAAACAGCGAAGGTCTGCGAGGATTTTGGCTTTTCGAG
>CBDVCD010000008.1:0-33822 GCA_965372385.1 uncultured Gammaproteobacteria bacterium
GTGGGAACAACTTCTACAAGCGACTTCGTGTCGCACCATTTCATATTGGACAAGGATCCAATTGTATTTTGTACTGCAACCCTGATAGACTTGTTCCTCATAATAATATGTCGAGGCATTTGTGGTGTCTTTCCGGGCGTCCTGTCGGGGAGGCGATACGAATGTGCTCAGGGATGGATGGATCTTGAAAGCGCTGCAACTCTTCTTGTTTGGACGTTTCCGAGTCTGCTGCTGTGACCATGAGTTGGCCGGATTTGATGGACGAAAAGTTCAAGAGCTTCTATGCTACCTTCTCGTTCACAGAGCTCGTCCCCATGCGCGTGACTACTTGGCGAGCTTGCTGTGGAATGGTGAATCGGATACGCGAGCGCGAGGTTATTTGCGTAAAGCGCTCTGGCAACTTCATGCGGCGTTAACTAACGCCGAGCTTGCTGTCGAAAATCATATGCTCGAGGCTAATGGAGAGTCCATTAAGTTGATGTCAACTGAGCACTTTTGGCTCGATATCGATATTTTTGAACAATCCTACAACGCCGTAAAGTCGATATCAGGCAAAGATCTCGACGCCGAACAAGCCCATGATCTGGAAAACGCCGAAACTTTGTACCAGGGCGAAGTGCTGGAGGGCTGGGACCAGGATTGGTGCCTTTGTGAGCGTGCGCGTTTCCACCACATGTACCTGTCCATCATGGATAAATTGCTGGATTACTGTGAAACCTGCCAGTCCTACGAGCGCGGTATCGATTACGGAATGCGCATCCTACACTTCGATCGTATACACGAACGCACTTATCAAAAACTCATGCGACTTCACTATCTTGCCGGGGATCGGACATCAGCGTTACGCGAGTATGAGCACTGTACCGAGGTATTGATCGACGAGTTAGGTGTTCAGCCTAGTCAGCAAACTAAGGCGCTTTATCAGCAAATCCAAGGCGGCATAATAGGCGAACGGCCCCTCTCCCAGGCAAAGCCGTATGAGGCAGTGCTCGACATCGACCTCGCACGCATGCTCGAACGATTGCAGGAAGTCCAATCGTCGATAGGTGATCTGCAGGGACGAGTTCAGCGCGAGATTGCCGCACTTGAAAATGCGCTAACTGGACATCATCACTAGCCCGAATGTTGCACGAAGGCGAACGCACAATGATGTGGATTTGTCGACACTTCAATCACTTAATCAAGAATCCATCTAAAATTGTTCGGTAACAATTTGTTCTATTTGGTTTTATGAACAACTTGGCGTCGTATCTTGAATGATCCCCCTTGATCCATAGCTATGGCTATGAATCTGCGGGCGATAATCCAACCTGCTTTGCCAGGTTGCCCCTAAAATCCAAATCCTTCATGCAATAACCGGGCTAGAGCTTTTCCGTTGTACCGGCTCACACTGTAAATGGGCATTTAAGTTGAGCCACCTCCGGCTGGCGTGCCTCGTTCAGTTTCGGAACACAGAGCGATACGCCGGGGAAACGCCCTGTACTACATCTAAGCGTAGACTTTCATTAGCTAGTACAGCGCGACCGGGCATTGCCCGCCGATACACACGAATCAGGCTCAAAGGACGTGTACCAAGAAGATACTCATTCATTCGTTGTCAAAGTGTGGCTCGAAGAGACCCAGCGAGAGTCCCGCCAACCGCTCTGGCGCGGTCATGTTACCCACGTGATGAGTAACCAGAAATGCTTCGTCCAGAGACTTGACGAGATCACGGACTTCATCGCCGGATACCTTGCGCAGTCGGGGGTCAGGCTTCCGCTCAAGCAGAGGTGCAGAAGATGGATGCGAAGCGTGACACGGTAGCCGAGGACTCTGGTCAGGATCCGAGCATGGAGCATCTGGCGGAGCTGCTTCCTGCTCTGCAGCGTCTGGATAGCTTGCTCGAGCGTGCAGTGAAGGCGGCGGAGACCGCCTTCACGCCGGAGACGGCGAAGGACGCCTATCGCGGGCTTTACATCAGCCCCGAGGACGCGGAGCATCTGCTCCGGCGGCAACCGGGCGAGCCTCTGTTGTGGGTTGGCGAGGACGCCCTTCAGTCGGAACAGGCGCAGTCTGCGAAGCCCGAATCTCGACTTGCCTGGTTAGCACGCGCCTATGGTCTTTCCCCGTTCGAGCTAGATATCGTGCTCCTCGCCCTGGCGCCGGAGCTGGACCTGCGCTACGGCAGGTTGTACGCGTACCTCCAGGACGACGTCACGCGCAAGCGTCCAGGTGTCGATCTTGCGCTGAACCTGTTCTGCGCCTCCGCCGACCAGAAGCTCGACCGGCGCACCCACTTCGCGCCCGCCGCCCCCCTGCTGCGGCACGGTCTCCTGCAGCTTTACTCGGATTCCCCGCAGCCCCAGCCCTCCTTGCTAGCGCAGATGTTCCGACTTGACGATCAGGTTGTTCGCTTTATCTTGGGCCAGGACACCCTCGATCCGCGTCTAACCAATTTCTGTAGCCTGACCTGGACACGACCGTTAGCCGATACGCTGCCATTGGTGGGCGACCAGTTACATGCGCTGGAGAGCACAGTTAGCCAGGCCTGGGATGCCCACGAATCGCTGAAGCTCTACTTTCAGGGTCCGGCAGGCGCGGGGCAGGTGCAGATCGCGCAGGTACTCGCCAACGTGGTCGGCGCCCCGCTGTTGACTGCCGATCTTGCGCGCATCGGCAGCGATGATTTCAGGTCGCGACTGCGGCTCATTTTCCGAGAGGCCTGGTTCCAGTCTGCGCTGCTATGTTTCGATAACCTCGATGCACTGTTGAGCGCCGACCGTGAGCTCGATTACAAGGATTTGCAGGTGCTACTTGCTGAAGACCGCGGGATCACCCTGCTGGCAGGCACACAGACTTGGGTGCCGGATGCGAATGTCGCTAGCGGGGTATTGACTGTGCCTTTCGCGTATCCCAGCACTGAGCAGCGCCAGCTCGTGTGGCGAGCCCATCTCCTTGAAGCCGGCGTCGACTTAGCCAATGATGACATCGAGGTACTCGCGGATCGCTTCCGGCTACTCCCCGGCCAGATCGCGGAGGCGGCGCTGGAGGCCCGTCAACGGATCCTGTGGCGCACTGGCTCGTTTTCAACGGACGAAACGACCGAAGATCAAATCCCGAGACTGGATGATCTCTTCGCCGCAGCGCGTGCCCAGTGTGGCCACGATCTCGGAGCCCTGGCTCGCAAGATCGATCCCCTTTACGCCTGGCAGGATATCGTCTTGCCGGACGACGCGCTTGAGCAACTTCACGAGCTCAGTCAGCGCGTGACCCACCGTGCCCAAGTGCTCGACACCTGGGGGTTCGGGCGCAAGCTCTCGCAGGGCAAGGGGCTCAACGCGTTGTTCGCGGGGCCCAGTGGAACGGGCAAGTCCATGGCTGCGGAGGTCATTGCCAACGACCTCCGCCTCGACCTGTACAAGATCGATCTCGCCAGCGTCGTCAGCAAGTACATCGGTGAGACCGAAAAGAACCTGGATCGCATCTTCACCGCCGCCGAGAACGCCAATGCCATCCTGTTCTTCGACGAAGCTGACGCCCTGTTCGGCAAACGCTCCGAGGTGCGTGACTCTCACGACCGCTACGCCAACATCGAGATCAGCTACCTGCTGCAGAAAATGGAGACCTACGAGGGGCTCGCCATCCTGGCTACCAACCTGCGTCAGAACCTGGACGAATCCTTCGTGCGCCGCCTGGCATTTACGGTGCATTTTCCCTTTCCGGACGAGGCCAGCCGCCGACGAATCTGGCAGGGCATCTGGCCCGCTGCCACTCCCCTGGGCAATGACGTGGACCTGGCCTCCCTCGCCGAGCGCTTCAAGCTGACCGGTGGCAACATCAAGAACATTGCTCTGGCGGCGGCCTTTCTGGCGGCGGAAGAGGGCATGGCCGTCGGCATGAACCACCTGCTCAAAGGCACCCGGCGCGAGTACCAGAAGATGGGCAAGCTGTTGTCCGATACCGAACTGTTCGGCCCTGGCGACGCAAAGTCCCCAAGTCGTGGCGCCAAGCAATGAAGGTGGCGAGCCAGGTGGTGTTGCCCATAACGAATAACGAACGATGCATGCGGGACTTAGACGGCATGGACGCGCAAGCCCCTATCAAGCGAGGAGATGATCATGACAAAGGCTAATAAGAGAGAACCAGGGACCTACCTGTGGCGCGGCGGCGAACAGCTCGACATCCGCAAGATCCCCGACAGCTTTACTGCACGACTGAGGCCTCGAGCGCCTGCAGAGAGCCTGGCGCGGGATGTCCGCGCAATACACAGCCAGACCTTACGCCAGCAGAAGCTCGAAGAGTTCATGGTCGAGGAGCCGAACCTCGATGCCGCCATGGAGGAGGTCAGGCGAAGGGACGACGTCGACTTTGCTTCCCACGTTTACGGCTTAGAGGGCGACCCCGACTCGCGTTTCTACCTCACTGATCAGATCACCATCCAGTTCGAACCCGACGTGAGCGATCGGGAGATCGAATCGCTCACGGTCGAGCTAGGCCTCGTCTTCGTCAAGGAAGTGCCGGGTCTGCAGAGGACGTACGTTTTTCGCGTAACCGCCCAGGCGAAGGAGAACCCGATCAAGATCAGCAACCGTCTGCAGGATTCGGACAAGGTTCTGGTGAGCGAGCCGAACATCGTCGTACGCATGCAGTCGCAGTATGTACCGGACGACACGCTGTTCAGTGATCAGTGGCATCTGCACCACGACGGCGGCATCTCGCTGGCGGCAGACTCCCATGTACATGCCGTGCAGGCCTGGGACCTCGAACGCGGTCAGCGTTCGGTGGTGGTCGCCGTGGCGGATGACTCGGTGGACCTGCACCACCCGGACTTTCAGGGAGAAGGTAAGATCGTCGCACCGGTCGACTTTGCCGATGCTGACTTCGAGCCCCTCCCGGGCACGGCAGACGACAACCACGGCACCGCCTGTGCCGGTGTTGCCGTGGCCGAAGAGAACGGTAGTGGTGTGGTCGGGGTAGCACCTGGCTGTGCCCTCATGCCCATCCGCACCAGCAGTGACATCGACGATGACACTATCGAAGCGCTGTTTGACTGGATCATGGACAATGGTACCAGTGTGGTCTCCTGTAGTTGGAGTGCCACCGATCACTACTATCGGCTGTCCCTTCGCCAGCGCAACGCGATTCATCGTGCCGCCACTTTGGGGCGCGATGGGCGCGGCTGCGTAATCGTTTTCGCCGCAGCCAACAACAACCGCCCTTTGAACGGAACCGTGGATGAGCAGGGTTGGCCCAATGACTGGCCCAGCGGACCCATTCGCTGGTTGAACGGTTTCGCGACCCACGAGGACGTGATTGCCGTCGCCGCCAGCACCAGCCTTGGCAAAAAAGCCGCTTACAGTAGTTGGGGCGATGAGATCTCCGTCTGCGCGCCGAGTAACAACGCCGGCCCGAGGACTTACCCGCGTGTCACGGCATGGTTGCCGGGACTTGGGGTGGTCACCACCGACCGCGGTGGCAGCAGTGGTTATTCCTACTCGGATTACACTTACAGCTTTGGGGGAACCTCGAGTTCCTGCCCATTGGTCGCCGGCGTGGCCGCCCTGGTACTCTCGGCCAACCCCTATCTCACCGCCCGCGAGGTTCGGGAGATCCTGGAGAGCACGGCGGACAAGATCGAGGACACCGACCCTGACCCGCAGTTGGAGCAGTCGTTAGGTACCTACGATGCCAATGGTCACTCGCAGTGGTTCGGTTACGGGAAGGTCAATGCCTTTGTAGCGGTCACCGAGGCGCTGGCGCGTGCTGCGGATGAGCCACAGGAATGGATTCGCAAGGTGTCCGCCCCCACCCTGCGCATACCGGACAACAAAGAAGCCGGCGTCAGCGACAGCATTCGCTTTTCCGAGCAGGGCAACGTGGTTTCACTGCGAGTCCGCGTGGACCTCAGCCACACGTATATCGGCGATCTGCGCCTCACGCTCACGGCGCCCGACGGCACCTCTGCTTTTCTCCATGATCGAAATGGTGGCAGCGCTGATGACATTCGCCGTACCTACGATCTTGCGACGGTCCCAGTTCTAAGCAATCTTGTTGGATCGCCTATCAGAGGCGATTGGACGCTGCATGTCCAGGACCTCGCGCATGCCGATACGGGCACCCTCAACGAATGGGAGCTGGAACTCGAGGGCCGGGTGGAGACGGTCATCGAACGCGAGGAAGCGCCCGGCGTTGTGATCCCGGATGACGACCCCAACGGCATCGAGCGCAGCCTCACGGTCAACGCCGACGGCCAGGTCCGCGATATCGAAGTTTCGGTGGACATCACCCATACGTATATCAGGGACCTGGTGGTGACATTGGTCTCGCCTGCTGGGACCAGTGTGGAGCTACACCGGCGCATAGGGGGATCAGCGGACAATATCATCACTACCTATACCACGGGCACGACGGTGGGACTGCAGGTGTTGCGGGGCGAGCCGGTAGGCGGAGGCTGGAAGCTGAGGGTCGCGGATTTAGAGGGGGTGGATGTGGGGAAGTTGAACAGGTGGGGGGTGAGGATTTCGCTAGAACCTTAATGGGATCGACAACATGGAAAACGAAACACTCCAAAGTCCCGATCGGGAGGCAGCAAATATCAGCGCAGATGAACAGCCTAAAGCTGAGCTTCGGGATGTCATAGACGGACTGATCTTTGCAAATAACCGCACTGATGCCAACACGGGCGAGCTGCACCGTACCGCTTCGACTCTCATGGCCCTCGTTGAAATATTAATTGAACGTGGCCTGATTGGATCAAGAGCTGAGCATGTTGCGCGGAAACTGAGTTACTGAATCGTGGCGCAAGAAAAGGTGAATAAATCCAAAGAAGCGGCGCCAGCGAACCTGTCCGGCAAGCGTCGGGATAGGGGAAGGCCAGAAGTGTTGCCGGACGATGACCAGCGCGTATCCACGCCTTGTCGCGAACAGTCGGGCGTATCCAACCTGCAGCGGGTTGCAGGAAATAACGCAGTCACAAACTCGCTGCACTGGGCGGGTGACTTCATGCCCCGCGACTGGCTTGGTCTCTCATATGAAGCACAACAAGGAATAAAATCACCAGGCGAGCCGCTGTCGGAAAAGGCCCGAAAGAGGATGGAGTCGCGGTTTGGATACGACTTTAGCTCTGTCAGAGTTCACGCGGGAGGCACAGCAGTAGATTCCACACGAAGGCTAAACGCGCGAGCCTTTACATTCGGTAACGACATCGTGTTCGGCGCGGGAGAATACGAACCGAACACCATGATCGGCCAAGGTCTGTTGGCTCATGAGTTGGCTCATGTGGTGCAGCAGAGTCGAGGTGGTTCCTACCCAACAGGGCCGGCACAAAAAAGTAATCTGGAGCATGATGCGAATCAGGCAAGAATCGCTTTTTCTTCTTCGGAAAACGGATTCGTACAAGTCCTAGGGGCATCTGGATCGTGGGTGGCAGCCGATCAGCGGTCGTCAAGAGTTGCTCGTCGACTGCGTAGCGGCACTGCGGGCGGTGTCCGGTTCGAAGAGGGTCCACGCGACGTAATCTCTATCCGACTTTCCAACACCAGTGGTGACATGCCAGGGATCTTGGCAAGCATCGATGCAGTAATGGTAAACTTTGGGAGCGCTAACCGAACCTACGTGCGCGCGCTTGGCTTTGCTGAGGCATTGCAATCACGGTTGGCAGAAGAAGGCCATCCGGCTGCCACGGGTGAGGGCATGCGCATGAGCCGTCAACGCTGGTTGATCATACGCGTGCGCGTTGTGCGGAGTGAGGGTCGGCGCATAGAAGGGTTGGAGCTGTTGCCCCGCGCACGGATTAGCGAAGCTCCTGAGGGGCTAACTATTGAAGAGCCTGAGGTAGAGGGAGCAACCGAAGGTCCACTTCCTGAGGAGGAAACGTCATCTGAGGCTACTCTGCCTGCTGCTATCCCCCAGGGCGAGGCGCAGGTTGCTGAGCAAGCGGCGCCAAGAGGTTGGCGCGGCTTGCTTAACCAGATTGGTGCGGGACTTGAATCGGTGAGCAATAAAGTCAGCGCGCGCTGGGTCTGGAAACGAATCATGGGTCAAATGGCCGAATGGGAGCAAGATCTGGATGCCATAGGTGAGATAGAGGGCCGTAGTATTAACGTTTCCGGAACCGAGGCTGCTTTGATTCCCATCGGTATTGTGTTCTCGTTTGTGCATGGTGTGTTGGGCACGGCGGACCTGCTAGCACAACTTAATCCAGGGAACCAAGCGCTCCAGAATTGGGCGCGCCTGGTGCGTACGTTGTCAGGTACTTACACACTTGAACAATTCGAGCACGAACTGGGTGAGGCAGGGAGCGAGGCAAGGGGTCTACTGACGCTGGGTCTCGGCCAGGCTTTCGACCATATGCGAGAGGGCATCCGCGAAGCGAACGCCTTTCGCACAACTCAGGCGGTGACTGAGATCGTAATGGCGATCCTGGTCGTGATTGGTGTGATGACAGGAGTGCGAAGTCTGTATCGGCGCTCAAGCTACGCACGCATGCAGGCGGCGGTGGAGGCCGAGGCCGTTGCTGGCGCAGAGATCACTGCGCGGCCGACCACTCCTTCCGGGGTGGCCACCCGGCCAACTGAGCCGGCTCCAGGCTTAGGTGAGAGACCTACTGAACCGGCTCCAGGCTTAGCCGAGAGACCTACCGAACCGGCTCCAGAGAGAGCAGTGAGTAGGACACCACCATCTCACAGCATCGCTGCAGAGATAATGACTGTAGAGGAGGCTCAGCGATGGTTGCGTCAACCGGGGACAATCGAATTCGGGGCTGGCACTGCCGAGTTTCAAGGGTTATGGGCTAGAAATGGGGGACTCTCTGGGGCTTCACCAATAGGTCATCCTCCGATAGGTTACTTGACGGCTGAGGGAAGGGCAGTAATAAACATGGAGGCATTACGACCTCATCCGACTGCTCCGCGACCAACCGGACCTGGGGTTGCACTGGAACGCCCGCCCGTTGCTGGAAGGCCGCAGGAGGTGCGGCTACCGTCAGAACGGCCCACCGAACCCGGTCAGCCACCACTGCGAGAGCCTGGGCGCGGTGCGCCGGAAGTGCCGTCAGAGCGGTTGCCGTCGGAACGGCCCACCGAACCCGGTCAGCCACCACTGCGAGAGCCTGGGCGCGGTGCGTCGGAAGTACCGTCAGAGCGGTTGCCGTCGGAACGGTCCACCGAACCCGGCCAGCCACCGCTGCGGGAGCCAGGGCGCGTTGGGGTGCGGCGCCCCATCCGGAGCTTGGCGGAGGCCCGCCGCTTGATGGAGCAATATGCCAGCGGCGAGCGAAGTGGCGGCTACCAACTGCGTGGTGATCACGCATTCATGCGGGATGAGTGGCATTCCATGGGACAGACCGGCGAACCGCCCCCGGCTTTTATTCAGACCAACGGGAGCGTAGTGTTCGATACCTCCCAGCTAGGCTGGCCCTCCGGGAAGTCGCTGACTCGGGGCGCCGAGCGTTTGACAGAACGGGTGCGCGCGGCACAGGAGGCGCGCATTGCCGCCGAGACACCACGTGTAGCGCGTCGGTTCGAGTCGCCTGTCGAGGCCCGCGTAGAGATCGACGCGGCGTTTGACGCAGGCCGGCGCCCGCGGATCGTCCGGTCGCCTGAGCGCTACGAGGCCCAGTGGCGGCGGGCAGGAGGCGAGGGGACACCGCCGGTCGCCTTCGTAGATCAGGCCGGCCAGCTCTGGGTCGATGCCCAGCGACTGGCCGGGCACTAGAAAGGCGGAGGGTCTCGAATTGTTGCATCATGACTTGTCAATAATGGCATGTCTTGAGTATAGCAAGTTTAGTCTGTGGAGCCGTAGGGTGAATCCTTGAACTAAAGGATCGTCGCCCGGCAGACCACGCGAGATCACCCCCATAAATCCGCCAGCCGAATGACAATCACGTCGAATGGCGCGACAGACACCATTTCGTCGTCGCGGAAGATACCCAACGGCCGCCACTTGGCATCGGCGAGTTCATAGGCCTCGAGTATCTGAGTTTTCGGGTCGACGAGCCAAGCGAATCGGACACCATAGCGTGCGTACAGGGGCATTTTTTCCTCGCGGTCCGTGCTTTTCGTGGTCGTCGAGAAGATTTAGCAGACACAGTCTGGCACGACCTGAATCTTATGCCCCTCCGGTGGGGATGGCATGCGCTCCTTACGCCAGCCTGCAATATCTGGTACCAATACTCCGTATCCAACACAAAGTGGTCCTCGGGTTCGTCGATGATCCACCAGCCACCCGGTCCGCCACGCCCACGTCTGGAGGGGCTCTCGATATCGGCGCCGAGCCGCGACGCAGCAATGTGGATGGCGAGAAGATTTCGCAGACCCAGTCCGCCACGCCCACATCCGTAAGGGCTTTCGGAATCGGCACCTATCCGTAAGGTGGTACTGGGTGCGCAACTACCCGTCGATGATCTCCCCGGTCAGTCCTTCCGGCAGGGACGTTAACTACTCGTAAAGAGATGACATTTTCGCACGCTTACCTACGTCTCCACACAGCAACCCGATCAAGGTCGCAAAACCATTTGATGACGTAAGCCGGCCCTGGAACGCCGACAAAGATGCTCAAGGAACGCATCGAGGTACGGGGGCATCGTAATATTAGTTTAAGAATCGTAAGAAGGCGGGTTCATGGCGTTTTGAACGGTGGGCCACGATTACCGAAATTACAATAGCGGGCTATATGTTTTCAGTGGCTTAGACCGGAGAATGATCAATCATCTTGACAACCTGTTGCGCGACTTATTCATGACACAGATTCTAAACGACGATACAACCCCTGGGCCACTCCTGCCGTCCGACGAGCACTTTGGTTTTCGTCCGCCAGATGACGATTGGCGCACACAGGTCAATGACCTGAGTGAACTGGGCAGTCAGCTTGCGTTGAACATCTATTTGTTCGATCTGCGAGAGAACCGAACGTTGCGCTCTAACGAGCGCGTACGCACCACCGAAAACGGCGTCGTAATAGAGGAACCAGGACCGGCAAGGATCGATTGTCACTATCTGATTACGGCTTGGCGACGTAGGGTTACCGAAACAAACGAATGGATCTTGGGATACGTGGCTGATGAACACAGCTTACTTTACAAAGCAATGGCTGTACTGATGAACCAAACACCACTCAATCCGTCCCGTATTTATGATCCTGGATCAACAGAATTGGCTGCGGTGCCACTGCTGATCCGTGAAGCCGATCTACCTACCCAGATTTTGCCCGTCGAAGGATTCCCCAAATACGCAGAGTTCTGGGGGACTATGGGGACCAATCACCGTTGGAAACCTGCAATCTACCTTGTGGTGACATTACCGGTTCCATACACAGCTCAAGAGACAGGACACATCGTTACTACAAGGGTCATGGATGCCGGTCCCGTTGGCCAGCTCGATGCTACCGACTCACTGGTCCAGATCGCTGGACATGTGCTTGAGGCTGCCGGTGATGTTGTTTCTGGCGCCTGGGTGCGGTTGGAAGACAGTCATGGTGCGCCATTGCAGGTAACGCATACCGACACAGCCGGACGTTACACCTTCGATGGGTTGCAGCCCGGTGAGTATCAGCTTCGCTGGCGGGCGAGGGGTTTTTCCGTACCTTCTTTGAGCCCTGCAAGTATACAAGTTCCGTCATCGACCGGTGATTATGACTTGAGGTTTAATTAATGATTTGAGGGCGACTCAGCTGAGTACGGCCTTGCTTTAAAGGAGATATCAAATGGCAATACAGGTTTCCTATCCCGGCGTCTATATCGAAGAGTTCGCACCGGGTGCGCCGATACAGGGCGTGGGTACCAATGTAGCGGCGTTTATCGGGACCGCGAGCAACGGACCGATTGGTAAGCCTACGCTGATTCAGAGCTGGGATGCGTTTGAGGATGAATTTGGTGGTTTCATCTCCCAACGCCCGACCAGTTACCTAGCACCTGCCGTCTATGGATTCTTTCTCAACGGTGGAACGACCTGTTATGTCCTTCGCCACGGAACCGGCGTTATGGCTAGTGCTAATCTCACGAGTCGTGAAACTCCTGCTGACGCAGTGTTGGTGGTGCAGGCTCGGAGCGAAGGGCCAGAGGGTAATTCGATAGAGGTAGTTGTTCAGGACGCCAATCGATTGGCAAGGCTACTGGATCTGGCGGATTCGTTGGCCAGCGATCTGTCGCTCGCACATTCTAGCACGAGTATCACAGCTGTATCGGATGATCGCAGAGTGGTCACGGTTGCAGACAATTCTGGGTTCGTTGCTGGCGACGGAGTCTTGCTTACAGACACCGGAGGGAGCGAAGCGACTGGTGCAATCGAGTCTACAGGTGTTGACTCGACGTCAGGCAACCAGTTGATAACGCTGGTGACTCCCATCCCCGGGGCCGACGATTTCACTGGTGGTACGATCCGCATAGCCGACTTAGTCGTAGGTCAGAAAAGACTGCGCCTCGACTTACAAGGCCTGGATCGATTGAGGCTCAACCAGGCACTCCCCAAGGGGGCGACAGTGGAAGTGAGTGGTATAGACACCACCGGAAACACACAAACTGAAATCCATACTGTAGATTCTTCTGGCCGAGATGCAATTACGCTAAGTGAGGGTCTCGCGCATGTCTATGACATGAGTGACGACACCAACCTGCCGCGAGTTCGTTCCCTGGAATTCACTATCGTTGTTACAGACTTGGTGACCGGGCGCAGCGAGACCTTCCTCGAAGTGGCCATGGACGCACATCACCCAAATTACTGGGAGGCTAGCGTTGAGTCGGAATTCATCACGCTGGTAGAGCCAGATGCTCTGCCAGCGCCAATACCGGAGGACCCCAGACCCGTCTTCCAAACCTACACTTTGGCGACCGGCGCGCAAGATGACCGTGCCGCCGCATGGGCGGAGATCGACAGTAACCCTCACGCATGTTTGGATCTATTAAAGACCTACGATGATATTGCCTTGGTCAGTATCCCCGGAGCTTTTTCAGCACCTGTTCAGCAGGCAATAATTGAGCATTGCGAATCGATGTACGATCGTTTCGCTATTCTGGACTCGATACTTGGTGTCGGGCCGGGGAACGGTATACGCGACCAGCTGCTGGATGTTCAGAACCAGAATGGATTCGCAGCCCTCTATTATCCCTGGGTTCTTGCTCGCAACCCCCTGACGAAGCGAGATGAGCTATGGCCTCCAAGCGGGCACATCGCTGGTGTGTATGTACGTACTGATGCGACGCGAGGAGTCCACAAGGCACCGGCGAACACCAATATACGCGGCGTCCTTGGGGTAGAGCGGATGCTGACCGATGCCGAGCAAGGCCCGCTGAATCTGCTGGGCATTAATGTGTTGCGTGTTTTCGGCGGGCGGGGGCAACCGATGGTTTGGGGTGCACGCACCGTTGCAACGGATCGCAACTGGCAGTATGTGAATATTCGCAGACTTTTTCTGTTCTTGGAAGAGTCGATTGCCGAGGGTATCCGCTGGGCTGTTTTCGAGCCCAACAATCTGCAGCTCTGGCAGAAGCTGAAACAATCTATTACAGAGTTTTTAACCCGGGTCTGGCGTGATGGCGCATTGTTCGGCGCAACTGCGGACGAGGCTTTCTACGTTCGCATCGATGAGGCCTTGAATCCTGAATCCACCCGGAAGCTGGGACGATTGAATATCGAGGTCGGTGTGCGCCCTGCCTATCCCGCGGAATTCATCATCGTACGCATCGGTATCTGGTCCGGCGGTGCTGAGGTGTCCGAGTCTTAGTTAAAGAGTGAGGTGCGAAAAACATGGCGAGAAATGATCCCTATCTGAACTGTAACTTCCTACTGGAGTTGGGCAGCATCACGCGTGCCGCGTTTCAGGAATGCAGTGGTTTAGATTCAACAATTGATGTGACTGAGTATCGTGAAGGTGGTGACAACCGAACACCGCGTAAACTGGCCGGGCAGACCAAGCACAGCAATATCACGCTGAAGTGGGGCCTGACAGACGATATGGAACTCTACAACTGGCATCAGAATGCGGTGAATGGTGATTTAGAACGCATGAATGGAGCCATCGTGGTAGTGGACCGCAGTAGCAATGACAATGTGCTCGCACGTTGGGAGTTCACTGATGCGTGGCCGACGAAATACACTGCACCGGACTTCAATGCCACTGGTAGTGACGTGGCAGTAGAGACGCTCGAACTTGCCCATGAGGGCCTCAAGCGAGTGTGACACTGAGGGGTGCTAAGACATGTTCCAGACTGAATACGAATTTACCCTACCCATGGGCTACCTGGATGAGGACGGTACGCTCCATCGGGAGGGCGTGATGCGCCTGGCCACCGCAGCGGACGAGATTTTACCGCTCAAGGACCCGCGCGTGCAGAAGAACCCGAGCTATCTTGTGGTGATCCTGCTATCGCGGGTGGTTACCCGGTTGGATGGCGTTAGCCAAGTTTCGCCAAATACGATTGAAAACCTGTACGCGGCAGACTTGGCCTATCTGCAAGATCTGTACAACGAGATCAACCAGGTGAACGCAGCACATGTTGCGGTGACCTGTCCCCAATGCAATCACAACTTCGAGGTGGAGCGCAATGCGTTGGGGGGATCTTAGGCTACCCCCTCGATCAGCTCAAAGAGGAGGTAGCCTTCGTCGCTTACCACTTCAAGTGGTCTCACGACGACATCATGAGCCTGGAACACCGTGATCGACGGCAATGGGTGGAGCAGATTTCCGATATCAATCAGAGAATGAACGAGGAATAAGCATGCAGCCTGCTAATCAGCGCATTCAAACACAGCAACGTGATATCCGGGTGTCCGTCCGTAACCGGCGCCCCGTCGTTGTCGTTGGATCGATCAGCAAGATTAGCGCTTTCGCTCAGCGAATCTTCGATCGGTACACACTGCAAAGCGGGAGTTGGCAACGGTTGTATGCCGTTCTGATGCGGCCTTGGATCGATTGGCTGCCACAGGTTGCTCAGTCACTCCGCATGGTTTTGGCGCCACATATCCATCTGATGATGACTGGTTCGGCCGCAGATAGCCAGCGTCAGCTGAAGTCCAGTCCGCGAAAATCGTTATGGGATCGACTGAAGAAAACCCGGCGGCGGCAATCGCGTCTCGATCCAGGTACCAGTCTACCGAGCGGTTCCATACAATCTACTGGAGGTGCGGTCTCTCGATTAGGCGCAGCTCAGTGGCGAGCCGAAACCGATCTTGTGACAGCGACACGCGTGTTGTCGCCAGTCATGGAAGTTGTCCAACGGCTTACGAAGCGTGGTCAGCGTATCGAGGGTTGGCTGTACAACGATCCCCGTGCTACTCGACACCCGATGAGAGCAGGGGATTTTTTGGGAATGAACCCGGTTGCCAAGCCTGTGCCTCGCGTTGTCCATCACCCGGGTGGACATTCTGAGCACGCGGAATCACAAGCCCCTACAGCGAAGCCGAATACGGCGAAGGCGCTGTTGCCTGCTACCTCGACTTCGCCCTCTGCTACCGATATCGAACGACTTACGAGTGACGTGGTAAGAGCCATCGACCGGCGCATCATCGCGCAGCGCGAGCGGTTGGGGAGGATCTGAGCATGGCACTGGAGAAAGCCAGCATCACTGACACCGTGACTGGTGAATGCATGGAAGTGATGTTCAATCCCGAGGAGTATACGATCAATAGAGATATCAACTTCGCCCAGCAATCGATTCCGGGGCTCAGCGCACCGGTGCTCCAATTTGTCAGTGGCAACATGCAGACACTGGAGATGGAGCTGTTGATCGACACCTACGAGGCCCATGGTGGTGATACGGGAGAACAGGCCAACGGCACAGGGCAAGCCGAAAACGACAGCTCATGTCGAAAGTCGGTGAATTCAGCAGGTGATGATGTGCGTGACCATACCAGCAAGATTATTCATCTGATGGAGATCGATCCAACAACCCACGCACCGCCCATCCTGTTTTTTTCTTGGGGCATGCTTAGCTTTAGATGCGTGCTTGCACGAGCCAGTCAGCGATTCATCATGTTCCGGTCGGATGGCATTCCGGTCCGTGCCCGGCTTCAGGTTACCTTCAACGAGATCTGTAATCTGGAGCTGGAGGCGCGAGAGATCAAGCGCGAGACGGCGGATTACTCGAAGTATCACACCGTCATGCAGGGCGAAACCCTGAACAGCATCGCTTGGCAGGTCTACCACAACCCGGCATTGTGGCGGCCTATCGCATTGCACAATGCCATCTCCGACCCGCAGGCGCTGGAAGTTGGGCAGCGATTGCTGCTGCCCCAGCTACCATTCCGTGATCCCGAATCCGGCGAGGTGTATCAGTAATCATGACCCAGCCTCGCTACGTTTCAGTGTCCCCATCTCCCTCCTCGGTGGAGCCCTATTACGTCCCGGAATATCGGTTGTTCATCAACGACGAGCCCATACCGGCGTCGCTGCGTGCGTCGATCACCAGCATCAGCTGTCAAAGCGGCCTGAAAGGAGCCGACCGGGTCGAGATTGGCTTGGTGAACGACAATTTGCGCTGGCTCGATCACCCGTTATTGGCTCTGAACAACAAGCTGGTACTTAGCGTCGGTTACGTCCCTCATCCAATGGAGCAGGTTTTTCTGGGGCAGATCGTCGGCCAGGATGCCACCTTTCCCAGTAGCGGTTCGCCGACATTGACCCTAAATGCGCAGGATCGCCTCTGGCAACTGCAACAGGGCGACAAGGTGCGCTGGTTTGCTATCCCTATCCCAACCAGGGGCAATCACCCGATCGCCGACCCAGCGGTTGCAAGCCTCGTGAGTGTGCAGGATGGGCTGATTCCAATAATCGATCCGGTGGGCGCCGTGCTTGCCGTGCTGCTTGCCGGGGTAGATGTCATTGCTGCCGTCACTGATCCTGACGAAGCGCAGCGAATTATCCGCCGCCAGGTCGGCGAAAGCGACTTCGAGTTTCTACAACGTATTGCACAAGAGAATGGTTGGGAGATGTTTATCGACCACACCGGTGATCTAGCCGGCCATCAGTTGCGCTTCCAGTCTTCCCTCGATCATCTTTCGCCCGACGTTACCCTGAAGTACGGCAAGTCTTTGATCGACTTCACGCCACGCATCAGCACCGTCGGACAAATTGTCTCAGTCAGTGCCTATGTGTGGATACCGGCGATCAAAAAACACCTGACGGTCACCGTGGGCTGGGACTGGGATCGCATGAGCCTCAATATCCAGATTTCTCCCGAGACGAGAAAAGAAGCCGGAACGGGTGCAAGCGTCAATTTGATCGAGGAGCCGGTGACCCTGGTATCGGCGCCGCGGAAAATCATTAGCGAGCTGTTGCCGCGCCTCAACGAGCGGCTAACGGGGTCAGGTAGCACGCTTGGCGATCCGCGGATTCGTGCCGGAACGGTCCTGCAATTGGAGGGGTTAGGCGAGCAGTTTGGTGGGCGTTATCGCGTCACCTCGGCGACCCACAGCATCGACAGCGGCGGTTACCGAACCAGTTTCGAGGTGCGTAAGGACATCTGGTTCGGCTCGATCCCAGCGATCCAGCAAGGCGCAGTGCCGATTACGGGCTCTGCCGGGTTTGCTGGGTGAGGGAGGTATAGGATGATGCCAGACGGTCTTATCGGAACTGCAGCCCAAGCCCAGACGTCGAGCGATCGGCGCGTCTATGGCGTCGCAGTTGGTGAGGTTCTGGAGAATATTGATACCACTGGCCAGTGCCGGGTAAAAGTCCGTCTGCCGTGGCTGCCCAGTATAGAACCCTGGTGCCGGGTGGCGGTGCTGATGGCTGGTGAAGACAGCGGGACATTCTTCCTTCCGCAGGTGGGCGACGAGGTGCTGGTGGCGTTCAGTCATGGCGAAGTCCCGGAGCCTTACATTATCGGGTGCCTTTGGAACAGCCAAGATTCACCGCCCTCGAAGGTGCCGACGGATGCGGTCAATAAACGCATCATCCGCACCCCGGGTGGACACGAAATCGAGCTGGACGATGCGGCGCAGTCGATCACCATTACCAGCGCGACGGATCAGAAAGTCACCATGGACGCGCAGAAGATTGAACTCGCCACGGCCCGCGAAACGGCCAAGGTGTCGCTGAGCAGTGAGGGTGAGGTCACGATCGAGGCCACGAGCACGCTCAGGCTGAAGGCGAAAAAGATCGTTGTTGAAGGGACCGCCGTTGATATCAAGGGTGACGTGAGTACAACGATTGATGGAGGTCAGCTCTGCGACATACAGGCGAGCCTCGTGAAGATCAACTGACAGAGTAGGAGATCAGAAACTATGCCACCTTCTGCACGTGTAGGCGATACCACTGGTCATCCCGGTAGCGTGACCGGGCCGGGCGTGACCACCGTATTGATCGGTGGTATGCCGGCAGCGGTGGTGGGGGACACCCATACTTGTTCGATGCCGCCGTCGGCGGGGCCGCATCCTCCGACACCGTTTACGCAGGGCAGCACGAGCGTGTTGATCGGCGGCAGGCTGGCATTGCGGCTTGGGGACGTGGCCGGTTGCGGTGCGCCGATCGTGGTGGGTGCTATGGATGTGCTGATTGGGGGTTAAGTGGAGACAGGTTAGAACGTTATGGCAGTGAACAAAGCATTTTTGGGTATCGGATGGGCCTTTCCGGTTCAAGCCGCACCGACCAGCGAGATCGGTATGACGGCCTATGAGGAAGACATCCGTCAGGCCATCCAGATTATCCTCGGCACTGCGAAGGGTGAACGGGTGATGCGGCCCGATTTTGGCGCAGGACTGCACAGCCTGGTCTTCGAGCCGATCAGTACGTCCACCATGGCACTGGTGCGGCACCGGGTGGAAGAGGCCCTCATTCAATGGGAACCACGCATCGACAGTGTCCAGGTGAAGGTGACCGCGGGGCCCCCTATAGGGCGGCTCGATATCGATATCCGCTACCGCGTCCGCGCCACCAACACGTTCTACAACCTCGTTTATCCGTTTTACCTGATGGAGGGCGAACGGCCGTGACGCGAGAGGGCACACCCATTCTAGATACGCGAGATGCTTCTCAGGTCCTGGCCGAACTGCTGGCCCGCCGACCGGCGTATCTCCCCGAATGGCTACCGGCGTCTGGACAAAGCGGATGGGCTTTGTTGCAGATCCTGGCTCGTTACGCCGAGATCACCATCGACCGGCTCAACCAGGCGCCAGACCGGAATAAGCTGGCCTTTCTCGATATGCTGGGGATTAGCCTGATTCCGGCCCAGCCAGCCCGAGCCCCGGTTGTGTTCGAGCCGTTGCCCAATGCCGGTAACGGACGGATACCTGCGGGCATTCGCCTGGGCGCCGAAGTGCCGGGCCAGTCGGACACGCTGATGTTCGAAACCGAGAGCAGCATCGCCATGGCTGCGGCACGTCTGGTGGAGGTCAGGACCCTGTGGCCGGCCCGTGACGAGTACGCCGATCATACCCTGGATTATGCGGGTGGACGGCCCTTTGAACTCTTCGCGGACAGAAAGCCTGTACCTCACGAATTCTACCTTGCCCACGACACACTGCTTGATTTCACAGGCAAGGCGACCGTGGAGATCGAGTTCGAGCTTGCAACAGTTGGTAGCGAACCGCTAGAAATCGCGTGGGAGTATTGGGACGGGCAGACCTGGCGGCTGTTCAAAGACGTGAGCGATGACGAAACCATCCGCGACGGTACCCAAGGTCTGACTCGCAGTGGAGTGATCACATTGCGAGCAGAATGTGGTGATTCCAAAAAAACGACTATTCACGGCATCGAAGCCTACTGGATACGGGGGAGACTAAGCCAGGCGTTGCCGCCGAACGCGATACGTGTATTGGCTGAGGTAGATCGTGTGCGGTTGCGTAGCGCGATCGAGCGGTTAGGGGCTTGGACTGTCGATTCGAATGATGAAGTTACTAATGATGAGTGGCTACTCAAAATTGCAGTCAGGTACGAAAACGGTGCACCGATACCGGACCTTAATGTCGACGTCTTGCAGCAGAATTCGCCTGACCCAAATCCTCTTCGGACCGATGCTGATGGGGCTTGTGGATTGACTTCGGACGTGGTGTCACCAGGGACCCATGAAATTTCCATAAGTCATCAACGGCTTCCTAACATCGAGTTCGAAGTGCAAGTATCGGAAGAACCCGTTCGTGTCGAGTTTGTACTTACACCGGGCATTGAGCCCGATCTCGCATTCGCGAATGGTATAAAGCTGGATGTCAGTAAGTCTTTCTTCCCCTTAGGCCAGCGTCCTCAACCAGGGGATGCATTCTACTTTTCCGCAGAAGAGATTTTCGGTAAGCCAGGCGCTTTGATGACCGTCGTTGTGGAAAGTGGGTTTATGTTCGAAATCGATGAAACGAACTTTCTCACGCCGACCCCAAAGCTTCGATGGGAATACTGGAACGGTAAGCATTGGTTGCCTCTTCGGGTCGAGCCACCAATTATCGACTCGGAAGACTGGCAAGTACATCCCGCTTTGTTTACGGGCTGGGAGACGGAACTGGAAATCGCAGTGCCCTTGGACATGAAGCCCACGACGGTGAACGGAGAGGAAGCGCTATGGATGCGTGTGCGCTTGGTTACAGGGCGATATGGCTATCGACGGAAAATCGATTTCGATGCAGGTGATATCGAAATCGACGAGATTGTCCCACCTACAATCTCTATTTTTCGTCTTGGCTACAGCTACCGCTCTCCCTGGGAGCCTCCTGAGCATTGCCTCACCCAAAGCGACTTTCAGTATGCAGTCCACAGTCGGGACGTGCGCTGGCCCAGCAACTTTTTCGCCCCGTTCTCTCCAGTAGCGGATAACACCCCGACCCTGTATCTTGGCTTCGACCAACATCTCCCGAACGATCTGGTTAGCCCCTATCTGGATCTGTACGTAAACGAGGTCACGATGCCACCGTTGGTGTGGGAGTGCTGGGACGGAGCGGAATGGAGCCAGCTCAGGGTTTCGGACGAGACGGCACATCTGGGGCGCCCAGGCATGGTGTCCTTTATCGCCCCCGACGTTGCTGTCCGGCCTCAGGCAATTGTTCGCCAGGCCAGTGCAAAGGAGATCGTCGCAGACGGCGCGCTGGAAGCCGCCGTGTTTATGCCCGGACAAAGGGTCACGATGACAAAAGGAGACGACATCGAGCTTGGCACAATAGAGCAGGTTTCAGAGGACACGATTCTGCTCGAGGCACCGCTGACCGGAACCTTTAAGGGCGGAACGGTGCAGTTGGCGGCACTCCCTCGGTTTGGCGTCTCGCGTGATTGGATACGCGCTCGCCTTAAATTCGATGGTGTGCCACCGGATAACTCAGTAAACGCTCTCTACCTGAACGCCGCCTGGGCACAACAGGTGCAGACCATGAACGATGAGGTATTGGGTTCCAGCACCGGCCAGCTGGGGGAGGCCTTTTTCTTTACACAGGTCCCCGTACTGCCCGGCGAAAGGATCGAGGTGCGCGAGCTTCAGGGGCCTCGCGCGCACGTCGAACTGCCCATCCTGCAGGAGGCCCTCGTCGTCCGTGGTATGGACAAAGAGGACATCCGTGCCGTGACCGACCCCCGCACCGGCCGTGTTCGTGAAGTCTGGGTGCGCTGGCAGGAACGCGATCACCTGTTCTTCTCTAGCCCCGAAGACCGCCACTATATGATAGAGCGCGCACGCGGGCGGCTGATCTTCGGCGATGGGACCAATGGACTCATGCCCCCGCCGGGGCCGAACAATATCCTGGCGCGGCGCTACCAGGCCGGCGGTGGTGTTGCCGGGAATGTGGCCGCAGGCGCGATCACGCAGCTCCTCGGCAGCGCACCCTTCGTCCAGACAGTGAGCAACCCGCGGGCCGCAGACGGCGGTGCGGATGCGGAGAGCCTCGACGAAGTCTACACACGTGGACCGCAAACCCTGCGCCATCGGCGGCGTGCCCTCTCTGCCAGCGATTATGAAGCGTTGGCCCGGGAAGCCTCCCCAGGCGTGGCCACGGCCCGGGTGTTGCCGGCGACCGCGCCGAACGGTCGCCCTGCATCGGGGTGGGTGACAGTGATCATCGTACCGCAGAGCCAGGAACCCGAGCCTCAGCCATCGCTAGAGCTCCGCGATATGGTGCATGACCATCTATTGTTGCGGGTACCTGCGACGGTGGCGTCGGAGAGACTGGTGGTGATAGGCCCAACCTATCTGCCGATCGGGGTGAGTGCGGTAGTTGTGCCACGAGATGTCGGAGAGGCGGGAGCGGTGGAAGCGGCAGTGCTGACCGCGTTGGCCCGGTTTCTTCATCCACTGACGGGTGGGCCGGAGGGTCGAGGCTGGCCCTTCGGGCGTGCTGTGTATTTGTCCGATGTCGCTGCCCTGCTCGAAGGGTTAGCTGGCGTCGATCACGTGGAGGATTTAAACCTTTTGCTGAACGATACGCCGCGTGGGGAGTGGATCTCGGTGCCAACGGACCGCATCGTCGTGACGGGTACGCTACACGTCGAGATGAAGGCCCCGGTGGTCTGAGCGGAGAACGGAAGCCATGCCATTACCTCTTTCGAACGTAAACCTGGATGATCGGCGATGGGCCGACCTCGTGGAGGAGGGTAGGGCGCTTATCCCTAGACATGCGCCGGGCTGGACCGACCACAACCTGAGCGATCCTGGGATCACCCTGATCGAACTCTTTGCCTGGCTGACCGAGCAAAATGTTTACCGTCTCAATCAGATACCGGAGCGACATCGCCGCAAGTTCCTGAGCCTAATCGGCTTCCCGCTCAAGCCGCCCCAACCTGCGCAAGCCGTGCTCGCCGTCAGGTCCTGGAATCTTGCCCCCGACCTCATCCCGATCCCGTCGGGATTCGAGTTCGAGGCAGACGACACCGAAGGTACCTCAGTTGCATTTCGCACACTTCGGGATCTGACGCTGGCTCCCGTGAAACTGTCCGCTATTCAGGTCGATGCTGGTGACGGCAATCTAGTCGACCGGACAAGCGACTGGCGTGAAGACCTGCAGGTGGCTGTCTTCGGTGACGAGCCGTGCTCTGGTGCGGCTTTGTATCTGGGTTTCAAGGTACCGGACGACTTGACTCTAGAGAATGTCCCCGTATCCCTGGCTTTTCATTTTGAGGGTATGGAGCACGGTCTCGGTGTTCGCACAAGGCTTATCGAGGAGGCCGCGCAGCAGAGAGAAGCGCAGCGCCCTGTGCTTCCAGAGATTCATTGTGAGGAGGAAGTACAGGAACCGGGGCCGATGTTGCCGCCACATCATTCCGCACGGCTTGTCTGGGAGGTGCTGACGGATGGTGACGGTACCTGGAGAGCTCTCGAACCAGTTACAAACGAGGTGCGCCCGGAGCCAGGGCAGATTTGGGATGACACTCGTTCGTTAACACTCGATGGTATTGTCGAGTGTAACTTGCCTGCTTCGAGCCAACCGATGATTTTAGAGCCGGTGACCGATGCCCTCTACTGGTTGCGCTGTCGGCTTGAAGCTGGAGCTTACGATGCTGCGCCCCTATTGAGGCATCTTTCGGTCAATGCGGTGACGGCTGAGCAGGCCGTACCTGTTGAGCACAGTTTCCTGATTCCTGAAGGGGTGGTGGTTAGTGGGGCCCCACCCACTACGGGAGATGTCGCTCGCTTAAGCATGGAACTAGCGACCAGTGGAGCGATTTCGAGCCTGACATTTCTGGAAGTTGAAGAGCCACCGGAGATAGTCGAAGTGCTCACTCAACCTCCGGAATTACAAATACTAGATTACAGCGCACCGAATAATACCAATGCCGGTAGTCTTACACTCGATGTCGTACCCTTGGAAATTGGCACGGGCCGTCCAGAACAAGAGGTGACGTTACCGCATGCGCCGGTCCAGCAGTCGAGTGTCAAGTTATACACGCATTTGGCTGGGAACTGGACGACCTGGATCCTGCGAGATGATTTCGACGCTTCACAACGGACCGACGCACACTTTACGCTGGATGCTACTACGGGAGTTATCCGGTTTGGTGACGGTGAAAAGGGCCAGGTCCCCGAGACTGGTGCGCTGTTCCTTGCGAGCTATCGCTCAACACTGGCCGAGGCTGGAAACCTCCGTGCAGGTGCCAACTTCAGGCCAGCCGCAACCATCCGAAACGGCTTGGCCGGATTGTTACAACCTGTCATAGAAAGCCTCGGCGAGCTCACCTACAACCCGATGGATGCGTACGCTGGTACATCGACTGAGACACTCGCCCAGGCAACGGGCCGCGCTGTCGAGATTTTGCATGCCCACGAGCGCCTGATCGATGTTGCTTCAGCACACAAACAACGGACTCTGGACCAGATTCCCAGGCACCTGGTGAAGTCACTGGCGCCACCCACCCGGGCAGTCAACCTGCTGGACCTGGAGCGTCTCGCGCTAGATGTATCTGGAACGCAGATTGCACGCGCAGGAGCCTGGGCGGGAACGCATCCCGATTATCCTTGCCTATATGCTGCTGGAGTCGTCACCATTGTCGTGCTGCCTTTTTTACCGCTTGGTATGCCTGAGCCTGGCCGGGGGCTATTGGCTGCGGTCCGTCGCTATCTGGATCGCCGTCGCATGATCACTACCCGTCTAGAAGTGGTTGGCCCGCATTATCTCAGGGTCACCGTTTTTGCGGACGTTCGTACCAAACCGCTGGTCGATGCGGCGCGCGTGCAGGTGCAGATCATCGAAGCCATCAACACGTTTCTTGATCCATTGGAAGGCGGACCCGAAGCGTTGGGCTGGCCGTTCGGCCGCGATGTGTTTCGCAGTGAGATTCTGCAGCTTATCGATGGTGTCCCTGGTGTGGATCATGTACTCGACCTCTCCCTTATCGCTGGTGAAGGCGAGCCTAAATGCGGCAACATTAGCCTTTGTCCAACCTGGCTGGTGTCTCCCGGTGAACATCAGGTTCGGGTGAATCCGCTGGAACATGACCGGACGGACACGATGCACGGTCTGACTGTATGCCATCAGGTTGGAAATAGCGAAACTGAAGTGGAGATTAACTGAGAGTCGTCATGCCTATTGATTTAGAAATCCCTTTCGACCGTGTCACCTACCGTGATGGCCAGTTGCTTGCCGCTCAAGACCTGCGCGATGACCATCGCCAGGTACTTCGTCGTCAGGCCTTGCATACGCACTATCTGCATGAAACCTGGGGCGTTGCACTGGGCTTTGAGGTCAGCGTACTGGAGGATTTGAACAAAGTCGCCGTCGATCCAGGCCATGCCATTGACGAGTTAGGCCGTGACATCCTGCTCGCCAAACCTGTTGAAGTCGCTGTGCCCTCTGTCGAGGGGCGTGAGCGCTTCGCGCTTACGGTCCATTATCAGGATGATGTTGCCTTCCGAGATCGAAGGGAACTGGCTGCAGTCTGCCTGGGCGATGGCTTGAATCCGAGAGACGAGCGTCCGGCCTTCTCGTGGCGACGACCGGGCGAGGTTCGATTTGGGCTCGAAGTGCCATTGGCATCAGTCGATGTTGAAGACGGCCAGGTCGTCGATGTAGAAGATAGCCATGTCACAGAAGGGAGCCCAGATCTGCGTGTGCGTCGCAACACTCGCCCATTCGTAAGACCGCACATCGGTTGGGGTGAGACAGAGGCGGGCAGAAGCGGTTGGCAATTCAATAACGAATCGTTTGCAACCGACTACGGATTATCGATTAATGTCGATACGTCGGATGCTGGATTTACTCGAACGCCCCTCTATTTTGCCCAGCTGATAGGTAATTTTAGTTCTCCGACTGAGTCACAACATTTTGTCCCCTTTGGTCAGCTTGCCGCCCTGTCTCTCGGTAGCCTTGCGCATATCGTTCGAGCGAGCCAAACGGATTTTGTTCTTCAGGTTGCTGATGTTCACACACATGTGACAGATTTAGAGGCAGAACAACGTCAGTGGCGGGTCGTATGGATTGGGGTGGAGCCGGCCACAGGGTGTGAGCCCAATTTAGATCTTGAAATATTCCGAACCCATGTGGGCCTATTGAGCCAGGCTGTTCTCAATTTTTGTCGGATGAATTATTAGGCACAATCAAATGAGCAACGGACACGACATCCCTGATCTGCAACGCGTCACCTTCTTCGCCGGACAACAGTTAACGGCAACAGATCTTGCTGAGCTTGAGAAGGCCCAACGTATGCGCGCCTGGTTGCACAACCGTTCACTCCATAGTTGGGGTATTGGCATTGGACTCGCGGTTACCGGCGAGGCCGGTGCCAGCATGGTCGAAGTGGCTGAAGGCTATGCCATCGATTGTCTCGGCCGCGAGATTATCCTTACCGAGTCAAAGACTCTTCCGGTGCCGGCCGTAGCGGGTACACCGAGTGGCGGCGAAGCTGTTTACTACCTGGTGGCGGGCTATCAGGAAGATGATGATCAGGCAGTGGCTGAACGTCGTAGAGGTGTCTGTGTGCCTGAGGGTACCGTGCGGTTGACTGAGGAACCACGGCTTGAATGGCTGGAAGCTGTCGATGTCGATGAAGGGATTGACGTGATCCTCGCGAAGGCTTGGGTTAAGAACTGCCAGCTCAGCCAGCCGTTGTCCTTGCTCGAGCGACGGTCGGCCCGCCCCTCACAGTATCCTTACATCAATGCGAACCAGACCCAGGCCCAGGCAGGTGGCACGGTGTGGGAACGATGGTATGATGACAATGGATTGTTGGTAGGAGTAACGACCTTCGTAGACACCTCAGTGGCACGGTTCCAAGCAACGCCCTGGTACATGGCCCACGTTGTTGGTGAACGTTACTTCAACTCTCGATTTATTGTCAGTCAGGATGCTGTGACGGAGGCGACTCCTACAGGATTTACCTTTAGGGCTCATCTGCGCGCTAGTTTTACAGGAGACATACTGGATGACTTCGTGGCGTCTATCTCCAGTAGCGATAGTGACGATAGTAGCAATCTTGCCTGGCACGTTGTCTGGATGGGCATCGAGGTATAACCATGGCTGTCAGTACAGATTCCGGCTTCATTTACCTCAACCAGGCGAACGATTGGCCTATACCCGAATCCGACAACCTGGCCGAGGTGGATGGCGTTTTGTGCCTGGAAGATACGAACTTTGAGAGAGGGCTGTTTATTGCCGGGCCATTTGAAGTCAGCGAGCACACCACCCGATGGCATCGACTGCGTGTCGAGGCGGACCCTTTGCCGGCGGGTTGCCATATTCAGCTCTGCACATTAACCATCGAAGACGACAATGCACCGCCGTGGAATCCTAATGCAGAACAGCCATTTCAAGAACAGAGTGGCTGGCGGGTGATACCACGCAATATCTTTGACGCGCTTATCCTTAACGAGCCAGCACGCTACCTGTGGATCGGCGGCGTATTGCGACCTGGTGAGACGGAATCGCCTCGCATACACCAGATACGCGTGGACTATGGACGGGACGGTTACCTTAATCATTTGCCGGCGATCTACAGTCGCGACCCGGTGCAAGCGGATTTTCTCGACCGTCACCTTGCCTTGGACGAGAGCGTTCTGGGCGGATTGAGGGATGCAATCGGCGATCTGCCGGAATTGTTCGACGCTCTTACTGCACCCAGCGCGGATTTCCCGTCCTGGCTTTCCTGGCTGGCCGGCTGGCAAGCATTCGAGCTTTCGGAACTCTGGCAGGAGGAAGACAGCCGCCGTTACCTGGGAGAGGCCTTCGAACTCCAGGGCAAGCGTGGAACGCTAGAGGGTTTACGCCGCTATCTGAAGCTTTATGCCGGTGTCGAGGCCCGCATCGAGGAGCCGGCGTTGCACATGCATCTCTGGACGTTGGGCGAGACCTCAACGCTTGGGTTCACCACCATGCTGGCACCGGCACATCTGCAAGGTGCTGTTTTGGGAAGCACAGCCACTCTGAATGAATCCCATCTCACACAGGGCGATACATTAGGGCAAGGCCTGTTTGAAGACCTTGCCCATCACTTCTGTGTTTATGTCTACTGCGCCGACCTAGTCCGCTCTGATGCGCTCGACGATGTCCATGCGGTGCTGGAACGCGAAAAGCCGGCACACACGACTTACGATCTCTGCGTGGTCGAGCCAGCACTACGGGTGGGATATCAGGCACGGGTAGGTATCGATGCAATTGTGGCCGAAGGGCCACCTAGCGCAAGGCTGGGACTGCCGCTTGGAGCTGGCGTGCTAGCCGCTGAACAGCCGCCTTGTCCCGATGACAATGCATTGTATGTAAATGAGGAGTACAACTAGATGGCGCTGTCACCTTTCGAGCGCAACAACTACTTTTACGGCAAGCTGCTCGATGTTCCTGCACTGCGTAAAGAGCAGGCCTATTTCAACAATAAGCGATGGCTTCTAAACCGATTGGTTACGGGCAGCGGAATAGTGTGTGGCTTGGATGTCGTTCCGGGTCCAAATAACGGCGTCACTATCCAACCCGGTGTTGCGATAGATTCCCTGGGTAGGGAGATCGTTGTTACTGAAGCTTATCCAATCGATGATCCAGGGAGGTTGACAGACGAACATGGCGATTTGACCGATGCCCGTATTGAAGAAGGTGACACTGTAGAGATCTGCCTCGCATACAGGGTGACTTTAACCGAACCAGTACCCGCGTTTGTTCCCGAGTGCGACACACCAGCCGACGGCTGTGTCCATAGCACTATTCGTGAGAACTTCTGTGTCTTAGTGCGTGAGGTGGAGGAAAGTCTTACGGCTGTCTCAACCTGTCATCTAGATGATTTCCAATTACCAGTCGAGGGCGATAGCGCGCTCAACGAGGCGATCAACCAGCGGATACGCCAAGTCTGCACAGACACACCCGAGGTCTCTGAGACCGACTGCGCTTGGCTTGCTTGTGTTCCCATTGCCAGGCTGACCCTTAGTAGCAGTAATGCATATGAAATCAACACCTACGATGGTGTAGGGCTTGTCTATAACAATGCGATCTTATATGAGTTATTGCTGTGCTTGGCCGAACAAGTAGCCGATCTTGCACAGGCACCGATACTGCGATACGTCTCTGGAGATGGACAGACGGCACCACCTGGTGTGCGGCTAGACAATGAATTGGTTGTAGAGGTTGTCAATAGTGGAGGAGCGCGTCTTCCAGGTATAACCGTTAATTTCGAAACAGTCACTGAAACGGGAGTATCACCTGAAACAACCTTCTCGCCGACAGACACAATTCGGGCCGACAGCATTGGAAAATTAAAACCACCAGCCAAAGAGACGGATGATTATGGGAGGGCCTCTACGGTTTGGACCTTGGGTAATAGTCCGGGTGTGCAGCAGGTGATTGCCAGGGTTGTTGGGTCGGTATTCACAGTGACTTTCACAGCCAATGCAACCGATAGATAAAAGTACAGGAGATATCGACATGGCAAATCACACTTTGGAAATATGCCCGGTTGACCAGGAACAACTTGAGAGGCCTAACTGGTGTCCCGGGATGGTGGTGACAGATGCGGACCTGACGGCCGAGCAGGAATACTTCCGCCAGAAACAGCGCCGACACAACTTCTACCTTCATGGTTGGGGGGTAGTGTGCGGTTTGGAGGTTACGGCAACTCCAACTGTGGAGCAACCCTGGTGTATTCGGATAAGTAAGGGTTATGCGCTAGGCCCCTATGGCGATGAGATCTTTGTTCCGGAGCCCGTGGATCTGGACCTGGCGACTTGTATAGAGGGAGCAACAACAGGTTCCTGTGAACCCAGTCCGGTAGCAGGTGAGGCCCTTTCAGATACAGTATATATCGCTATCAGCTATATTGAGTGCTTGAAGGCTCCCGGGCTGCCAAGATTGGATAAGTGTGGCTGTCCAGAGGAAGCCTGTGAGTACTCTCGTAGACAAGATAGCTACAAGATCAGCTGTCTTGGTGCAATTCCAAGTTCGCACCAAGACCAAGTGCAGAGGTTGTGCGATATTTTAGCAGGGGACCATGTCATTAATTGCCCATCCTGCCCAGACGACGGCTACGTTGTATTGGCTGAGGTGACATTGCCTGGGCCGGATGACGAAAACGCGGAATTGGAGATAGACAATATGACTAGACTACCATTAGCTAGCACAAGGATTTTGCAAGAGCAGTTGGAGGCGTGTTGTTGTGAAGCAGTACCCGTACAACCACTCGTTGCACCTGATGATTTACGATGTAGGGCAGTATCTACAACAGAAATGTCACTAAGTTGGTCGGGTACTACCGGTGAATACCAAATACGACGTTCAGAAGATGAAGAAAATTGGGAGGTTGTTGGTACGTCGCCAACGATAAATTATATTGACAGGGAGTTGACACCCGGTACTACTTATCATTACGAGGCTCGCAGCTACCGCGAGACTGATGATAACTATTCGGAGTGGAGCGATGAGGCAGTCTGTACCACCCATCAGCTACCAGTTCTCGCATGGATAACATCCATCAATCCTTCAGACGAAAGCTCTTTTACTGTGTATGAGGAGGACTCAGGCACTGGGTACACCGAAATGGCGCCGGAAAATATCGTAGTGAATTTTAGCAAGGCACTTAGCGAAGAAACAGTAAATGCTACAACTATAATTGTCCATATCATTCCGTCGGAATATTCGATAGGAATCGGCGGAGAGGTTTCTTATCAAGCTGGGGAACTCTCCGCCACCTTCGTTCCCGATGAGGGTTTTGTAGAGTTGGTTAGTAGACACGTTGAATGGACTGGTGATTCCGCTATTAGTCTGCGTTTTTATGTTACTGTGAGTGGCACTGATGGTATTGTGGATGAGGAAGGATTTGCCTTAGATGCTGATCACGATGGGTATGAAGGCGGAACCTTCCGAAGTTCATTCAATGTTGCGATTGTAAGATTGGCATGAGTACGACGGAAAATATCGTGAGCGTGGGGTCACGTGAGTATGGGGTTATAAAGAGTATGGGATCAGGTTTTCAATAGGGTATAGTTAAATGATATCGTCAAGAAAAATTCGTATTGGTTTCGTTGTTGTATTAGCTGTGATGTTTTTAACAGGTTGCGAATTCATTGGGCATCTGTTCGCATCGCCAGCGGTGGTTGAAAGCATAGATCCGCCTAACGGAGAAACATATGTTGTATATACTCCTGACGAGCACGCAGGTCCTTCTTCAATTCAGATCGTTTTCAATAAGGAACTAAAGGCGGAAACGGTGAATATCGAAACGATAGGGCTAACGATGCGTGTCAATGGTAGTGAAGTGCCAATTTCGGGACAAGTCACCTACGATAGTGAAGGCCATTCCGCGAAATTTGTGGCTGATGGTGGGAGATTTCCTCTAATAGCTGAAAGCGCTGGGCTGGTAAAAGGCGAGTTTACCATTTGGGTACGCGGTACAGGTGAGAACAAAATAGTCGACAAAGACGGTTTAGCTTTAGATGGAGATAAAGATGATGGACCCGGAGGTGACTTTTACAGCACCTTTGTCATTGAGTTGGGACCATATTGAAGTTAGTGTTCGGACCTCTGGTAGTATCGTTCTTTATACGGGAGAAGGCTGTGTGTAAGTTAGCACATCGTTAACCACAGGGCGTCCCGCACCTAGGGAGTAGGAGCCGAAGGTAGGGAGAAATGTCGTCAAGTTCGCTGGTCTGCAATTTTATCAATGGAACAAATGATAGAGGCGAGTAAACGAGGTAAGGCCAAGTTACTAGGTGTAAACTACGATGATGAGATCTGTGTTCAATACAGGAAGCTATCTGTCTACTAAGAGCCTGCAACTCGAGCAACTCTATCGGCGCCAACGGCTTTGGCGCCACAATCGTTATTTGCATGACCAAGGAGTGGTTTGTGGTCTGCAAGTGGTTCCCACCGGCGATCGGTCAATACCGTGGGGGTTACTGGTCTGCCCAGGCTATGCTGTTGACTGCTGTGGCAGTGAGATCAAGGTGCCTGATCAAGCTATCTTGAATATCCAGGAATATCTCTGGGCGAAACCAGCGGAACAGCTCGAATTTGCCTATGTGGCAATCCGGTTTTCAGAAGAACCCGTCCAACCACACCCCATTCCCTCTGCGACCTGCGGTTGTGAGGAAACCACATACGCGGCATCGCGCATCCGCGACAGCTTCCAACTGGATGTGTTGTGGGAAGATTCTGATTCAGGACAAGGCGAGATTCCTGATCTCTGCGAACGACCTGTCATGCCCTGCCCGGATTGCACAGATCGCACTCACGTGATCCTTGCCCGCGTGACACTACCAGCCAGCGAGGGCGACCCGATCACAACTGCCCACATCGATAACCAATGGTATCAGAGAAAATAATATCAATCTTGAGGCCCGTATGGTGCAAATATTCGAACGAGCCGTATGGTATTGTTATCCAACAATATTACGGATAATCTTGTTTGGCAATGACAAACGTCTTACAATCTTTCCATCTCCTTATCATGGATCGCGATACTAAATATACAGAGGACTTCAGAGATTCTCTGGATCGAGAGGGCGTGAAGGCTGTTCGATGCCCAGTGCGAGCCCCGAACTGTAATGCATTCGCGGAGCAGGTTGTGTGTTCAATAAAATGATGAGTGCTTAGATTGCATGATTCTATTCGACGAGGCGTCGCTTAGCCGGACACTCGCGGAGGATGTTGCGCATTATCATGCTGAAAGAAATCATCAGGGTGTAGGGAATCGATTGCTGGTGCCACTCCCCACGGTCAGTACAGGCGATAAGCCCATTCGGTGCCGGGAACGGCTTGGGGGCATGCTCAATTTCTACTATCGTGAAGCGGCTTGAAAGCAAGGATTCGGTTTTTGCACCTTACGGGAAAAAACAAAGACACCCAAAAAAAACAAAGACACCCAATGATTAAAAAAGTGATAAACGGGAATTCACCTCAATCTGTTAGTTTGTTTCAGATGATTTCGTTTTAAAGACGCTGATTATTCAGCAGAATGGCTTTTTGAACTGCTCAGCTGTGAATAAATTAAATCCAGGCAATAGAAAAACATGAACTGGTTTGTTTTAAGCCCACTTTATTTTCATTGTAGAGAATGGTTTAACTGCTTGAGAACAATCTTTCGCACTGACTAATGCCATGTACCCAGCACCTGCCCATGTCTTCACAGGCTTTTCGAACAAGATGGGCAGCACCCACCAGATTTTTGAAGGGTTGCTCGAAATTTTTGCTAAGGTAAATCCAGTGTCTGGCATCCATATCAAGACGTTGTAGGATAACCGGAAGATACTCAGGGATGTAACCTTTCTTGTCTTCACGAATGATACGCCCGCTCCAGTCCACCAGTTCAAGGTAATCAGCAAGATTGAACGGTAGCCCATCAGGCATGTCTTTTCTGGGGTTGCCCGCAAAAGGAAATAAACTATCAGGTTGTTGCTCTGCTTGATAATACCGCTTTGCCTTGAGCACCTATTCAATACGCTGGTTGATTGAGGTGTGATTGGATTGTTCTGGTGTCTCTGCCATCCTTATTAGGATAATCGTTAAACTGGATTTTGCAAAAACGCGTCTTCCCGGTTAACTCGGCGGTATATTTTGAGTGACTTTATCTGGAAGTCCCGTTCTCAACTGAAAGGTTAGGCGCCCTGTTAAACTCTCGAACATTGTTAGTAACTAATATCACTTTTATGCTTCGAGCATGTGCAGCAATTAAAAGATCATTCTTTCCAATTGGGGTAGTTTCTTTTTTAGTAGTGTCCTGATTGAGCTGCGGGAAAGGTGTTTTAGTGAGGTTGTTCTATCTATTGCGGTGAACGTAGCGTAACAGGAAGTGCAGTAGTTATAAGCAAACGAACTAGCAAGCGTATTTAAATGCAGCAGGGCAGGCTGTTTATGATGTAAACTCCGCCACTGGTTGTTTAGTATAACCAGAAGTAGCAGCTTATCTGCTACTTATTCAGTAAAAGTAGCTGGAAATATACAAGTATGGTAGGCTTTAATTTCGAGATAACCTTCTGATATTTATAATACTTCGGGGCGTAGCGCAGTCTGGTAGCGCACTACACTGGGGGTGTAGTGGTCACAG